>NZ_BCQQ01000087.1 GCF_001552155.1 Actinomadura formosensis NBRC 14204
GCCCACCGGCGCGCCACCGGTTCGGCGGCGGCCTCGGCGGCCCGCGACGCGGCCGGGTCGTCCAGCAGCGCCGTGGCGACGGCGACGGGCACCGGCCAGTACCGGCCGGGCGGCGCGTCGATCATCCGCAGCTCCAGCCAGCCGCGCGGCCGGACCGGCGGGAACAGCGTGGACAGGTGGTAGGCCAGGTCGTCCTCGCCGGGCTCGCCCTTGTCCAGCCACTCCCGGAACGACATCCCGGGGTCGGGCACCCATGCCCCGTCCGGCGTGTGGACGAGCATGACCCGTGCGTCCAGCGCGTACCGCGTCCACGCCTCGGCCGGGTCGCCGTCCGTCCCGTCCCGCAGGACCGGCAGGGTGCGGCACGGGTCCAGCTCGGTCCAGATGCCCTGCCGGGACGAGCGCATCCCGGTGTCGCGGCCGGCCCGCATCGGCGAGTTGGCGAACGCGGCGATGAGCACCGGCCCGAGCGCGTGCGCGAGCCGCCAGCGGCGGGCCGCGTCCGGATCGTCGGCGCCGATGTCCAGGTTCACCTGGACGGACGCGGTCGAGCACATCATCGCCAGGCCCGCGTCGGGGAAGCCGCCCGCGCGGAAATAGTCGCGCATGCACGAGTAGCGGGGGTGATCGGCCTGGAACCGGGGGCGCCGGACGGGGTCGACACCGTGCCCGGCGAGCGCCAGCCCGTCCGGGGCGAGCGCGTCCCGCACGTGCGCGATGTCCCGGCCGAGCGCCGTGTGCAGCGCGCCGAGCCCGCGGAACGGCGCGGAGCTGAGTTCGAGCTGCCCGCCCGGCTCATAGGTGATCCTGCTTCCGGCGGCCGGCGGACCGGCGCCGGAGACGAGCGCGCGCACCCGTCCGGCGGGCACGTGGGCGGCCGGGTCGGCGGTGTCGACGACGAACCACTCGGTCTCCGCGCCGACCGTCCCGGGCGGGCCGGTCTTGAAGCACACACCGCGAATGTGCTGGTAGACGTCGTCGATCGTCAGCCGGGTCACCGTTGACTCCTCACCTGATTCGACAGCAAGTTCGAGTCCTTCCCTGCTGAACCGCATCAGGAATCCGGTAATGTTCGTGTTCTTCCTTAAATCTCCGTGAACGTCACGGTCCGCAGGCGTCACCGTTACCCTCCGCGCTATTCGACGCCACGTCCGGTCTCCGGCTTCTCACCCGTTGACCCGAGGCGCTAGAGTCCCGTCGATTGGCGATATGCACGTTTTGTCGGACGGCCGGACGGGATCGGACGGGATCGGAGGAGCACATGCGCGGGGACTTGGGCCCGCTCTATGACGCGCACGCCGACCGCCTGTACGCCTACTGCTGGTCGCTCGTCGGCGACCGGCTCGCGGCGGCGGCCCTCGGCGACACCTTCAGCGCGGCCGTGCACCAGCCGCCGCGCGGAGACAGCGTGCTCTGGCTCTACTCGCTGGCCCGGACGGCGTGCGCCGACCGCGGCGCGTTCACCGGCTCGCTCGACGGACGCGCGGCCGGCGGACGCGGCGGGCCGCTGTTCGCCGCCGCCGACCCGCTGCTGCGCGCCGCCGGCGGGCTCCGCTCCGACCACCGCGAGGTCCTGCTGCTGCAGGCGGGGGAATGGCTCGAACCCCACGACATCGCCCGCGTCCTCGGCATCGCGCCCGACACCGTCATGCAGTTGCTCGCAGCCGCCCGGACACGGCTGGAGCGGGCCGTCCTCGACATCCTGATGCGCGGCGCGGCCGAGTCCCGGCTCGACCTCATCGCCGCGTTCGAGAAGGGCCGGCTGCCGCAGTTGCTCGCCCGCCGCGCGCCGTCGCGTGCGCCCGGCGAACTGCGCGACCGCGTCCTCGCCGCATGCGAGGAGGAGGCGACCCGGCCGCTGCCGAGCGTCGCCGCGCCGACGCCCCTCGTCGTGATCGGCGCGGAGAGGGCGCGGACCGGACGAGCCGGAGACCGGCCGAAGCGCGGCCTGTCCGGCGGCATCTCCAGGGGAGTCGGCGCCGCCGCGGGCGTGGCCGCGTCGGCCGCCGCCGTCATCGGCCTGCTCGTCTCCTGGCCGGCGGCCAGGGGCGGCGGTGACTCCGCCTCGCTGGTCCCGACGGCGAGCAACGGGCGGACGCATCCGGCGTCCGCGCTGTCCAGCGGCGTCCCGCAGCATCCGCTGCCCGGCCTCCCCGGCTCCGAGCGCGCGACGGGCGGCACCCCGGCCACGCCGGCCGACCCGGTCGCCGGTGCCTCCGCCGGCTCACCGCGGCGGGCGGGCACCCCCGGCGGCGGTGCGACCCCCGCGCCGCCCGCGAACTCCCCGTCCGGCACCCCCTCCGAGGGGAAGAAGCCGGTGCCGGACACGCCGGGGCGGCCGGAGAAGCCGTCCACCCCGCCGGAGAAGCCGACCACTCCCCCGAGCACGCCCTCGGATCCGGCGACCCCGCCGGACGACGGTTCGACGCCACCGGCCACACCTCCGACGGACACCCCGCCCGGCCCGCCCGCGGACGACACCGGGACGCCGAGCCCGAGCCCCACGTCCAACCCCGCCCCTCAGCCGGGGCAGGGCTGACGGAGGGGTCAGGCTTCCGCGACCGGCCCGGACGCCGCGGGCACGGGGACGACGGCGGCGGCGCGGCGGCGTTCCAGCAGCAGGAGCAGCCCGCCGATCAGCGCGCCCGCGAGCATCGCCACCAGGTGCCCGACGGCGGGGACCTCCAGCGTGAGCAGCCCGTCCAGCAGGACGGGCATGAGCGCGCACCACCCGGCGAACGCGATCAGCCGCCGCACCCACCCGTGCCCGTACAGGAACGCCGCGACGAGCGCCGCGCACAGCACGTAGGAGGGTCCGACGTCGGGGATCGTGCGGATGGAGTCCGACAGCAGGCCCGCCTCCAGCCGCACCAGCGCGATCCCCTGGCTGATCAGGGTGCCGAGGACGTGCGAGACGGCGACGAGCACGACGGCCCGCGGGTTCCCGAACCGCCGGGTGACGGGGAACAGCCCGATCGCGGCCACGACCAGCAACACGCCCTGCGCCCCCTCGGCGACGAACGCCGAGGCGACCATCGTCCCGACCGGGTTGACCGCGAGGTTGGACAGATTGGTGCTGGCCCAGGCGATCACCGCGTGCCGCGCCTCCGGCGGCAGGACGAGGGCCTGCACCAGCCACATGGCCGCGAACAGCCCGAGGAACGTCAGCGGCATCGGGTACCGCCGCACGAACGCGCCCATCACACCGGCAGCCTAACCCGGTGGTCTCAGACGGCCGCGGCGCCGTCGGCCGGCGTGCCGCCGCGCCGCACCAGCAGGGCCGCGACGATGGCGGCGAGCGCGACCACCGCCGCGACGCTCAGGGACGACTGGAAACCGTCCATGAACGCGAGGTGGCTCCCGGTGGTGATGGCGTCGGCGGCCCGGTCCGGGGTGCCGGGCGGGACGGGCGCGACGCCCTGCGAGACGAGCCCGCCCGCGCCCTCCAGCCGGTGTGCGGCCGGCCCGGGAACGCCCGCGCCGGTCAGCCGGCCGAACAGCACGTCCCCGACCTTGGTGGACAGCAGCACGCCCAGCACCGACGTGTCGAGCACGCCGCCGACCTGCGCGGCCGTCTGCTGCAGTCCGCCCGCGACACCGGCGAGGTGCGCGGGCGCGTTGCCGACGATCGCCTCCGTCCCGGCGACGATCACCATCCCGAACGCCAGGCCGACCAGCACGAACCACGGCCAGAGCTGGACGTAGGGCGCCTCCACCCCGATCCGCGACAGCCCGAACAGCGCGGTCGCGGTGAACGCCATCCCGAGGACGAGCGGCAGCCGCGGCCCGAACCGGCTGGTCAGCGTGCCCGCGATCGGGGAGGCGATGATGAACACACCGGTCATCGGCAGCATCCGGACGCCGGCGTCCACCGGGCTCATCCCGTGCACCTGCTGCAGGTAGAGGGTGATGAAGAAGATCGTCCCGAACATCGCGAAGAAGCCGAGGACGATGAGGCCGGTCGCCGCCGACAGCGACACCGAGCGGAACAGGGCGAGCGGCAGCAGCGGGCGCTCCACCCGCAGCTCGTTCCCGACGAACGCGGCGAACAGCACGGCGGACGCGGCGAACGACACGAGCGGAACGGCGTCCCCGAACCCGTTCTCGCCGGCCTTGATGAGCCCCCAGACCAGCGCGAACAGCGCGCCGGTGAGCAGCGCGACGCCGGGCAGGTCGAACGAGCCGGTCGCCTGCTCGTCCCGCGACTCGCGGATCACCCACAGCCCGGCGAGCAGCGCGACCAGCCCCAGCGGGGCGTTGAGGAAGAACACCGACTCCCAGTTGACGTTCTCGACCAGCAGGCCGGCGACGATCGGGCCGCCCGCGATGGAGATGCCGACCGTGGAGCCCCAGATGCCGATCGCGGTGTTGAGCCGCTCGGCGGGGAACGCATTGCGCAGGATTGCGAGGCTGGCGGGCTGCAGGAGCGCCCCCGCGAACCCCTGCACGACGCGCCAGAAGATCACCATGCCGAGCCCGCCGGACAGCCCGATCAGCAGGGACGACACGGCGAACCCGACCACCCCGGCGAGGAACGTCCGCTTGCGCCCGAAACGGTCGGCGATCTTCCCGGCGGGGATCAGCGTGACCGCGAGCGCCAGCAGGTAGGCGTTCGTCACCCACTGCAGGCCGGACAGGCTCGCGCCGAGGTCCTTGGCGATCGCGGGGTTGGCGATGGACACGACGGTCGCGTCCAGCCCGACCATCATCACGCCGAGCGCGACGGCGACGAGCGTGAGCCAGGGATGCCCGTGCCCCGGTCTGGCGGGACGTCCGCGCGCCCGGTCGCGCAGCGGGCCGTTGACGGGGCCGGGTTCGAGTGTTCCGGCGCCCTGCGAATGAGTCATCTTCGACCTCCGGCTTGACAGGGCTTCAAAATGTCATGGCGTGACACTTGTCGTCAACTGCCTGTGGTCACACTAAGACATGATTCATTTCACGACAAGAGTCGTTCACTGTCGCTTGGCGTGGGTTCACCGGCTGGTTACACTTCGCCCATGACCGCGACCGCCCCCGAGGCCGGCCCGCCCGGTCCCGGACCCCAGCCCCCGGGCAGGCGCGAACGCAAGAAGCAGCGCACCCGCGAGGCGCTCGTCGACGCCGCGTTCACCCTCTTCGCCGAGAAGGGGTTCGACGCCACCACCGTCGAGGAGATCGCCGACACCGTCGACGTCTCGTCCCGCACGTTCTTCCGCTACTTCGCCTCGAAAGAGGAGGTCGCGCTCACCTTCCAGGAGGAGCAGGTCCGCGCCGTGATGACGGCGCTGGCCACGCGCCCCGCCGACGAGCCGATCATGACGGCGCTGCGGCACACCGTGGTGGAGATCGCCCGCGCCTGCGAGGCCGGCGAACTGGGCTTCGACCCGCGGCGCTTCGAGTGCATGCTGGCGATGATGGGCGACAGCCCCGCCCTGATGGCGCGCAGCCTGGAGCACGCACAGCGCAAGCAGGCGATGCTGACCGAGATCGTCGCGCGGCGGATGGGGCTCGACCCCGACACCGACCTGCGCCCGCACGTCATCGCCGCCGCCGCGACCTGCGCCTTCCAGGCCGCCGCCGACGCCGCCCGCCGCATGGGCGGCACGTTCGCCACGCTGTCGGAGGCGGTCGACCAGGCGTTCGCCATCCTGGAGAACGGCCTCAACGAACCCGTCCGCCCGGCCGGGTGACCCGGCGTCCGGCGCCGCCGGACGCCGCTGGTGTGCCGCCGGGCGGCGCGGGTACGCCGTGCGGAGTCGGGGGACGTCCCGTCCCCGCACGGGAGGAGGCGACGCCATGGCCCTCAAGCATCCCCGCCACGCCGGACGCGACGGGCACGGCGGGCGCCACCTGCGGATCAATCCGATCTTCAGCCGCGAGCCGCTGACGATCCCCCGGTACACGCTGCCCGCCGGCGAACTCGACCCGGACGTCGCCTACCAGGTCGTCCACGACGAGCTGATGCTGGACGGCAACGCGCGGCTGAACCTCGCGACGTTCGTGTCGACGTGGGCGGAGCCGCAGGCGCTGCGGCTGATGGCCGAGTGCGCCGAGAAGAACATGATCGACAAGGACGAGTATCCGCACACCGCGGAGCTGGAGATGCGCTGCGTGCACATGCTCGCCCGGCTGTGGCACGCCGAGGATGCGCACCGGGCGGTGGGCTGCTCGACGACCGGGTCCAGCGAGGCGGCGATGCTCGGCGGGCTGGCGCTCAAGCGCCGCTGGCGGCAGCGGCGCTTGGCGGCGGGCGAGCCGGCGGACCGGCCCAACCTCGTCATGGGCGTGAACGTGCAGGTCTGCTGGGAGAAGTTCGCGAACTACTTCGAGGTCGAGCCCCGGTACGTCCCGATGGAGGGCGACCGCTACCATCTCGGCGCACGCGAGGCGGCCGAGCTCTGCGACGAGAACACGATCGGCGTCGTCGCGGTGCTCGGGTCCACGTTCGACGGCGGCTACGAGCCCGTCGCCGAGATCACGGCCGCGCTCGACGATCTGGAGCGGCGGACGGGCGTGGACGTGCCCGTGCACGTGGACGGGGCGTCCGGCGCGATGATCGCGCCCTTCCTCGACCCGGACCTGCTGTGGGACTTCCGGCTGCCGCGGGTCGCCTCGATCAACACCTCCGGGCACAAGTACGGCCTCGTCATGCCGGGTGTCGGCTGGGCACTGTGGCGCGATGAGAAAGCGCTGCCGGACGACCTGGTCTTCCACGTCAACTACCTCGGCGGCGACATGCCGACGTTCGCACTGAACTTCTCCCGTCCCGGCGCGCAGGTCGTCGCCCAGTACTACACCTTCCTGCGGCTCGGCTTCGAGGGCTACCGCCGCGTCCAGCGGACGAGCCGGGACGTCGCCACCGCGCTGGCCACCGAGATCGGGCGGCTCGGCCCGTTCGAGACGCTGACCGGCGGCGACGAGCTGCCGGTGTTCGCGTTCCGGGTGCGGGAGGACGCCCGCAACTTCAGCGTCTACGACGTCTCCGCCATGCTGCGCGAGTCCGGGTGGCTCGTCCCCGCCTACACGTTCCCGGAGAACCGCACCGACCTGGACGTCCTGCGGGTCGTGGTCCGCAACGGGTTCGGCCACGACCTCGCCGACCTGTTCCTGGACGACCTGCGCCGCGCCCTGCCGCGGCTGCGGGCGCAGCGCGAGCCGCGGCGGGACGCGGCCGACTCGACCGGGTTCACGCACGGCGCCGGCCCCAAGAAGACCGCGGACCAGCCCGTCAGCGGGGCGCGCGGGGCAGGCCGAGGCCGATCATCGCGATCAGCTCGCGCTGGATCTCGTTGACGCCGCCGCCGAACGTCAGCACGAGCGCGCCCTTGGCCAGCCGGTCGAGCGCCGCCATGAACTCGGCCGTGTCCGGGTCGCCCGGGTCGCCGAAGCGGGCGAGGACGTCCCCGACGATCCGGCCGACGTCCTGCATCCGCTCCGAGGCGTAGATCTTCGTGGCGGAGGCGTCGGCCGCACCGAGCCAGCCGAGGTCCTGGTTCGCCGCGACCTGCCAGTTGAGGAGCTCGTTGACGCGCAGGTAGGCATGTACCCGGGCGAGCGCGCGGCGGACGGCGGGCTCCTCGATGAGCGGCCGCCCGTCCGGCCCGGCCGTGTCGCGCGCCCAGCGCTCGAACCGCAGCCGGGTGTGCCCGATGTTGCCGGCCGGGCCGAGCGTGACCCGCTCGTGGTTGAGCTGGTTGACGATGAGGTCCCAGCCCTTGTTCTCCCCGCCGATCAGCATGTCGGCCGGGACCCGGACGTCCTGGAAGTACGTCGAGTTGGTGTGGTGGGCGCCGTCCATCGTGATGATCGGCGTCCAGGAGAATCCCGGATCCCTGCAGTCGACGATGAGCATCGAGATGCCCTTGTGCTTCTTCGCGGACGGGTCGGTGCGGGCCGCGAGCCACACGTAGTCGGCGTGGTGCGCGCCGGAGGTGAAGATCTTCTGCCCGTTCACGACGTAGTGGTCGCCGTCCCTCACCGCGGTGGTGCGCAGTGCGGCGAGGTCGGTGCCGGCGCCCGGCTCGCTGTAGCCGATCGCGAAGTGGCACTCCCCGGCGAGGATGCGCGGGATGAAGAACTCCTTGTGCGCGTCCGTCCCGTACTGCAGGATCGTCGGCGCCACGGAGTTCAGCGTGATCAGCGGATAGGTGACCTCGGCGCGGGCGATCTCGTTCGCGAAGATCGTCTGCTCGACCGGGCCGTAGCCGCGGCCGCCGTACTCCTTCGGCAGCGCGACGCCGAGCATCCCGTCGCGGCCGAGCCGCCTGCAGTGCTCCATGTATGCGGGGCCGAACGGGTCGGCCGCGATCGCGGCGCGCTGCTCGGCGGTCAGGCAGTTCTCGAAGTACTCGCGCAGTTCGGCGCGGAGTCTCTTCTGCTCGCCGGTCAGGTCGATGAACATTCAGGCTCCCTTCTCTTTCCCCGCCCGCCGTCCCCCGTCAACCGGCACCTCCGCTCGCGATGAGCGCGCCGAGCGCGTCGAGCCGGTCGTCCGCGCCGCCGAGCAGATGCGCGCAGTGCCTGCCCCAGGCGAAGTAGCGGTGCAGCGGGTAGGTCACGTCCAGGCCGATGCCGCCGTGCAGGTGCTGGCATGTGTAGAGGGCCTTGATGACGGGATCGCACGCGTTGTAGGCGGCGACCGTGAGGACCTCTTCGGCGTCGTCCGCGCCCTGCGCGAGCCGCCACACCCCCGCCCAGACGGCGACGTCCAGCGCGCGTTTGGCGATGTAGACGTCACTGATCTGCATCGTGACCGCCTGGAACTGCGCGAGCGCCCGGTCGAACTGCTCGCGGGTCCTGGTGTACTCCTTGGTCAGTTCCAGCGCGCCCTCGATGACGCCGGACGAGATCGCGACCGCGCCCGCGACGGCGGAGCGGCGCAGCGTGTCCCAGGCGGCACCGTCCGCCGCGCCGCCGAGCAGGACGTCGGAGCCGGCCCGGACGCCGTCGAGCGCGACGCGCGACAGCGGCTCGCTCGTCGCCGACGGCTGCCCGGTGATCGCCGCGGCGGCGGGCTCGATGAGGAAGACCCCGACGCCCGCGCCCTCGACGCGGGCCGGGACGAGGATCAGCGAC
Organism: Actinomadura formosensis NBRC 14204; assembly: GCF_001552155.1. Taxonomy (GTDB): domain Bacteria; phylum Actinomycetota; class Actinomycetes; order Streptosporangiales; family Streptosporangiaceae; genus Spirillospora; species Spirillospora formosensis. Next base: position 9,055 of record NZ_BCQQ01000087.1, read on the forward strand.
GCCTCCCGCGCGTACGGGACGAACGTCTTCACACCGTTCAGGACGTAGCCGCCGCCGTCCCTCCGGGCGGTCGCGGCGATCTCCCCGGCCGGGCCGGGCTCGCGGTACGCACCGGTCAGGATCGTCGCGCCCTCGGCCAGCGGGGCCAGCAGGGCGCGCTGCTCCGCCGTCCCGTGCCGCGCGATCGGGACGGCCGCGAGCGCCAGCGACGCGTGCGCCGGGACGGGCGCGACATGAAGCCCGACCTCCCGCAGGAGCACCGCCAGTTCGACGGGTCCGAGCCCGGCGCCGCCCACGTCCTCGGGCAGGACGAGGCCGAGCAGCCCCGCCTGGGCGAGCGCCTTCCAGGTCGCCTCGTCGTAGGGCGGGCCGCTGCGGGAGGACGGCTCACCGCGCTCCCCGGCCGGGCGGGCGGCGCTCTTCTCGAACGCCTCCAGCCGCTCCCGCGTGGCCTCGCGCCCGAGCACGTCCGCCACGAGGCCCTTGATCTCTTGCTGGGTCTCGTCGAGGTTGAAGTCCACTCATCCGCTCCCTTCCAGGAGGTGCAGCCGGCCGCGCCGCCCGAACCCGGCACGCTTGCCATGCGCCTCTCCCGGACGCACCCACGGCGAAAAAGTAGAACAGATTCTAGTAAGTGTCCAGAGGTCTGATCGTTCCCAAGGTCGGCCGGTTACCCTGGTGTGGCAGGGCCGATCGGGCACTCCGCGCCCCTGGCGGAGGAACCGGTGGGGCTCAATCAGATAACACGTTCTTGCGAGGGCTGTAGGCTTGCGGGGACACGTCGGGCGGCCGAGCCCGCACCAGAAGGGATGACGACCGTGACCGCAGAGCGGGCAGTGACCGGGGAGGAGACCCCGGGTCGGCCGGCGGGACAGGCGGCCGGGCAGGGCGTGCGCTCCCGCAGTCAGCACCAGCGGCGCAAGCGTATCGTGCAGGCGGCCGCCGCGCTGGCGTCGCGCGGCGGTATCGAGGCGATGCAGATGCGCACCGTCTCCGAGCGGGCCGGGGTCGCGCTCGGCACCCTCTACCGCTACTTCCCGTCCAAGATGGACCTGGTCGTCGCCGTCGTCAGCGAGGAGCTCGACCTCCTCGAAGGCAGCATCGAGCGCCGCCCGCCACGGGCCGGCACCGCGCCCGAGCGCGCGGTGGAGGTGCTGATGCGCGCCACCCGCGGGCTGATGCGCGAGCCGGAACTGGCCGAGGCGCTGATCCGCTCGCTGCTGCTGTCGGACGTCAAGACCGACTTCGGCGAGCGGATGAGCGAGCTGCTGCTGCGCGCGGCGTCCGGCCCGCCGGAGGAGATCCCCGCCGACGACCCGCGCCGGCTCGTGGCCCGCGCGCTGTCGGGCATCTGGACCATGGAGATGATCGAGATGCTGCGCGGCAACGCCACCGCCGAGGAGATCCAGTCCCGGCTGGAGATCTCCGCCGCCCGTCTGCTCATCGACACCTGACGGGACAGGGTTTCCCGTGTGCCGCGGTCGCCTTCCCCACTAGCCTTGGACCCCTACCGGAGCCGGGACGAAGCCGTCCAGAGCCAGGATGAGAAGGTGTGCCAGTGAGCGAGCAGGAACCGATCCTCAGCGACGGGGTCATCATCGAGTTCATCGACGGCAAGGACGTCCCCGTCCAGCACAAGGACTTCGGTGAGAGGGCCGTCGTGATGCGCGACGCCAAGAACCCCGAGGGGCCGATCCTCTACTTCACCGAGGCCGAGTGGGACGCCTTCATCGCCGGCGTCAAGGACGGCGAGTTCGACGACCTCCTGGAAGAGGACCCCGCCGAGACCTCCTGACCCCCGGGGCGTCCCCGGCCCGCCGGGGACGCCTCAGCCCAGCGCGGCCGCGCTGGTCACGGCGACACAGCCGCCGACGGCGAGCAGCAGGACCGCGAAGGCGCGGGTGAGCAGCGCGGTGGGCAGCCGTTCGGCGACCTTGCCGCCGGCGAGCGCGCCGGCCACGGCGGCGGCCGTGAACGGCAGCACCACCGCCCAGTCGAGGCCGGGGCCGCCGCCGCGCGCGGCCAGCGAGGCGGCCGAGTTGATCGCGACGACCAGCAGCGAGGTGCCGACCGCCGCGGGCATCCGCATCCGCAGCGCCAGCACCAGCGCCGGGACGATCACGAACCCGCCCCCGACGCCGAACAGGCCGGTGAGGAACCCCACCCCCAGGCCCGCGAGGATGCCGCCGGGAACGACCGAGCGCGGCCCGTCGGGCGGGGTCTGCTCCTCCGGCGCGGCCCGCAGCAGCATTCCGGTCGCCGCGACGCCCATCAGCACGGCGAAGCCGAGCATGAGCAGGTCGGGGTTCAGCAGCCGGTTCACCGCCGTCCCGGCGATGGCCGCGACGGCCCCGACGGATCCGAACACCACCCCGGTGCCCCAGCGGACGCGTCCGGCCCGGGCATGGCCGGCGGTTCCGGCCACCGCGGTGAGCCCCACGATGATCAGGCTGGCGGCGGTGGCGGCCCGGGCGTCCTGGCCCAGGACGTACACCAGGAGCGGGACGGTGAGGATGGCGCCGCCGCCGCCGAGCGCGCCGAGCACGCCTCCGATCAGCAGCCCCAGGACGAGTGCCAGGACGAGCGTCATGCGCGGCGGCCGGCCGCGGCGGGACGGGCGCGGCGGGCGCCGCGTTTGCGGACCGCCGGCTCGGCGGCGACGCTGAGCTCGTACCCGGCCCGCGCGGAGAACTGGGCGAGCACGGCGAACCGGTCACCCCGCACGAGGGTGCGCCTCCACTCCAGCGGGCGGCGGCCGTGCGAGGCGAGCCGGTCGATGGCGAACGCGGCGACACCGGGCTCGACGGCGAGCAGCTCGCGTTCGGCGTCGGTCGGGACGACCGCGCGGATGCGCTCGTGCCCGCCGGTCGGCCGGATGCCGCAGCGTGCCATGAGCTCGCCGTACAGGCCGGTGTGCGCGAAGTCGGCGGCCAGCAGCGGCGCGGCGACGTCGGCGGGCAGCCACACCCGGTCGAGTGCGAGCGGTTCCTCGTCGGCGAGGCGGAGGCGCTCCAGATGCAGCAGCGGCGTGGACTCCTCCAACCCGAGCCGGGAGGAGACGACCCCGTCCGCCCGGACGTCGAGGGCGCGCACGATGCTGCGCTGCCGCTGCCCGGCGGCCTCCACGGACGCGAACAGGCTGTAGAGGGCGCCGAGGGGCTGCTCGATCTCGGCCGGTTCGGCGAGCCGGGGCACGCGCCCGCGCTCGGCGACCACCACGCCGTCGGCGCGCAGCCGCCGCAGCGCTTCCCGGACGGTGTGCCGGCTCACGCCGTACTCGGCGACGAGCGCGTGCTCGCCGGGGAACGCGCGCTGGAACTCCCCGCCCTCCAGACGCCGTACCAGGTCGGCCTGGAGCTGCGCCCACAGCGGCAGCGCGCTGGACCGGTCCACGGGCTGAGCCCCCATGCATCCCCCTCTTCCCCTGTCCACCGGGCCTTAATGTACGTACATTTGGACGTTTCCGCAAAGAAGGGGAGCCCGGCGAACCCCGCGCTCACGGGTCCGGGCCTAGAAGGGCACCCGGCCGCGGTGCGCGGCCCGGACACCGCGGGCGATCCTCCCGATCGTCCGCCGCACCCGGCCCCGCAGTCTCCGCACACCTCATTATGGGCGTGCCGGCCGGACGGCCGGCGCGTGCCGTTAATGCCGCGTGAGGGCGTTCCAGCGAGCGGCGAGATCCCGCTCTCCCCCGGGGGTCAGGTCGCCGAGGAGGCGGAGCCGGGCGATGCCGCCGTCCGGATGGATGTCGAGCCGGACGTGCGTGACCTCGGGTGTCGTGAGGCGGAACCGGTGCGGGGTGTCGGGCAGGAGGTCCGTTCTCGGCAGCAGGGGCCGCCAGGTGGACGGCGCGGCGGCGCGGGCGTCGCGGCCCCGCAGCACGGCGGCGCCGGGCGCGTTGAACTTCAGGTTCGTGGTGTCGATCTCGGCGAGCCGGATGACGCCGGGTGCCGCGAGCCGGATCACGGCCCAGTCGTGGCCGCCGTCGCGGCGGCGGGCCGTCTCCCAGCCCTCCGCCTGAGTGCGGGCGAGGCCGGGGTACAGCATGTTGTCGGGCGAGGAGTAGAACATGTCCGAGCACTCGGTGACGCGGGCGCCGTTCGCCAGCGCCGCGAGGTCGACGGTCAGCCCCGTCAGCAGGCGGGGGTCGGGGACCACCTCGCCGTGGACGCGGAGCCGGGCGATGCCGCCGTCCGGGAACATGTTCAGCCGGACGTGCGTGAACAGGCGCTCCATCCGCACCGGGAAGGCGTGCACCGTGTCCCCGCTGAGGGGGCTCTCCGGCACGATCTCCACCCAGCCCGCATCGGAGAGGCCGGACGGGTAGCCGTCCACGGCGCACGCCTCGACCGACGCCCGCGGCGGGTAGTTGCCCTTGAACCAGGCCGTGTCGATCACGATGCCGCGGATGACGCCGGGCAGGCCGAGCCTGACCAGCGCCCAGTCGTGGCCGCCGCCGCGGCGCCGGGCCGTCTCCCAGCCGTCGTACACCTGGCCCTTCGGCCCGAAGGTCTCCGGCGTGAACGCCGGCGCCCACGGGTTGATCAGGTTCTCCTTCTCGGCGAACGACTCGTCGCTCGCCGCGATGACCGATCCGCCGAGCGTGCGGACGGCCAGGTCGGGCAGGGACGTGAACGCGGTCATCTCGCCTCCCGGCCGAGCAGGCGCCCGCCGGCCCCGTCCCCGGCCGGCGTCCCCCGAAGCCAGGTGGCCCGGACGACCCCCGTCAGCGTCCGGCCCGCGTAGGGGGTGATGGGATGGCGGTGGTGTAGGGCCGCCGGGTCGACGGTGAAGGTCTCGTCGGCGGCGAAGGCGACGAGGTCGGCATCGTTGCCGACGGCGATGCCGCCCTTCCGGGGGACGCCGGCGAGGGCGGCGGGCGCCTCCGACATCCAGCGGACGACCTCGTGCAGGCCGTGCCCGCGCTCGCGTGCGGCCGTCCACACCACGGGCAGCCCCAGCTGGAGGGACGAGATGCCGCCCCACGCGGTCGCGAAGTCGCCGCGCTTCAGTTCGGGTGTGCAGGGCGAGTGGTCGGTGACGACGCACGAGATGACGCCGCCCGCGAGGCCCTGCCAGAGCGACTCGCGATTGGCGTCGTCGCGGATGGGCGGACAGCATTTGAACGCCGGGGTCCGGGCGTCCCGCGCGGTGAGCGCCAGGTAGTGGGGGCAGGTCTCGGCGGTCACGGGGACGCCGCCGGCCTGGGCCTCGGCGAGGACGTCCAGGCAGTCGGCGGCGGACAGGTGCGGGATGTGGGCGCGCGCCCCCGTCTCCTCCGCCAGCCGGACGACCCGCTGCACGGCCCGGCGCTCCGCGGACGGGGGCCGCGAGGCGAGGAACTCCGGGTACCGGCCGCCGGCCGGCGGGCTCAGCGCGGCCGGGTCCTCGGCATGGACGATGACCAGCCCGCCGAACGAGGCGATCGCGGCGAACGCGGCCCGCATCTGCTCGCCGGACAGCGGCGGGAACTCCGGGACGCCCGAGTCGGACATGAAGCACTTAAACCCGAAGACACCGAGGTCGTACAGGGGCCGCAGAGAGGCGGCGTTGCCCGGGACGGCCCCGCCCCAGAACCCGACGTCCACCGCGCAGGCGCCCTCGGCGGCCTCGCGCTTGACGGCCAGCGCGTCCGGGCCGGTGGTCGGCGGCAGCGAGTTGAGGGGCATGTCGATGAGCGCGGTGACGCCGCCCGCCGCGGCGGCGCGGGTCGCGGTGGCGAAGCCCTCCCACCGCGTCCGGCCCGGCTCGTTGATGTGGACGTGGGTGTCGACGAGTCCGGGCAGCAGCGCGACGTCGCCGAGATCGACCGAGGCGGCGGCCGGCACGGCGGCCGAGTGGTCCGCGATCGCGGTGATCCGGCCGTCCCGGACGGCGACGGCGGCGGGGCGTTCGCCGTCCGGCAGCACGGCCCGGCGCGACCGGATCAGGAGGTCGTCCACGCGGCTCACGGGGTTCCCTGGACGATGTGCTCCGGCCGGACCGGGACGCGGGTGAGCGGGCGGCCCGTCGCGTCCCGGATCGCGGCGACGATGGCGGGCGTGGACGACAGCGTCGGCGGCTCCCCCGCCCCGCGCAGCCCGTACGGTGCCGCCGGGTCGGGATTCTCCAGGATGTCGAGCCGCATGGGCGGCATGTCGAGGATGGTGGGGATCAGGTAGTCGGTGAAGGACGGGTTCCGGACGAGGCCGTCCCGCACGACGATCTCCTCCATCAGGGCGAGCCCGAGGCCCTGCGCGGAGCCGCCGTGGATCTGGCCCTCCAGCGACAGCCGGTTGAGGATCCTGCCGACGTCCTGGACGGCGGCCATCTCGACGACCTTGACGAGGCCGAGGTCCACGTCCACGTCGACGACGGCCCGGTGGACGCACAGCGCGAGCTGGGTGTGGCTGCGGCCCTGCCCGGTGACCGGGTCCATCGGCGTCGTCGGCCGGTGATGGTACTCGCGGGTCTCCTCGATGACGGCGTCGCCGAGGACGTCCTCGATCGCGGCGAGCACCCCGTCCGCCGGCGACACGATCTTCCCGCCGGCGACGTTCAGGCCGCCGCGCCCGAGCAGCCGCTCGGCGAGCGCGAGCAGCCGTGCCCGCACCGCCTCGCAGGCCGCCTTCACCGCGCCGCCCGTCATGTACGACTGGCGGGACGCGCTGGAGGAGCCGGCATCGCCGACCCCGTTGTCCGCCGGGGCGATGGTGACCTTCTGGACGCCCAGTTCCGTCCGCGCGATCTGCGCCTGGACGGTGACCAGCCCCTGCCCGACCTCGGCCGCCGCCGTGTGGACGAGCGCGGTCGCCTCGCCGCCGATGACCTCCAGCCGGACCCGGGCCGTGGACATGTCGTCGAAGCCCTCGGAGAAGCAGATGTTCTTGATCCCGACCCCGTAGCCGACGCCGCGCACCACGCCCTCGCCGTGCGTCGTCTGCGCCACCCCGCCCGGAAGGTTCCGGATATCGGTGGAATCCGCTTCATCCGGCATCGGCATCGCCTCAAGCCGCGTCAGCATCTCCGCGAGCGGCGCCGGAGACTCGATGACCTGGCCCGTCGCGAGCCTCGACCCCTGGGAGACGGCGTTGCGGCGGCGGATCTCGACCGGGCCGAGCCCGCAGGCGGCGCCCAGCCTGTCCATCATCGACTCGTAGGCGAAGCACGCCTGGACGGCGCCGAACCCGCGCATCGCCCCGCACGGCGGGTTGTTCGTGTAGACGCCGTACCCGTCGATCCGGATGTCGGGGATCTCGTAGGGTCCGACGCCGAGCGAGGCCGCGTTGCCGACCACGTTCATGGTGGACGAGGTGTACGCGCCGCCGTCCAGGATGATCTCGACGTCGGCGTAGCGGAGCCTGCCGTCCGACGTGGCGCCGTACTCGTAGCGCATCCGGGCGGGATGCCGGTGGACGTGCCCGAAGAACGACTCGTGCCGGTTGTAGGTCATCTTCACCGGCCTGCCGGTGCGCATCGCGAGCATCCCGGCGTGGATCTGCATCGACAGGTCCTCGCGTCCGCCGAACGCGCCGCCGACGCCCGCCAGCGTCATGTGGATCCGGTCCTCGGCGAGGCCGAGGCAGGGCGCGATCTGCCTGAGGTCGTTGTGGATCCACTGCGTGGAGACGTACAGGTCGAGGCCGCCGTCCTCGGCCGGGACCGCCAGGCCGGCCTCGGGCCCGAGGAACGCCTGGTCCTGCATGCCGACCTCGTACTCGCCCGAAACGACCACGTCGGCCTCGGCCTTCGCCGCGTCCACGTCCCCGACCCGGACGGGCTGGTACCGGGTGATGCCGCCCCGGTCCTGGACCTTCAGCCGCTCCGGGTCGGCGATCACGGCGCGCGGATCGGTGATCGGCTCCAGCACCTCGTAGTCGACGGCGATCTCCGCCAGCGCGCGCCGCGCCGTCTCCGGATGGTCGGCGGCGACCAGCGCGACCGGCTCGCCCTGGTACCTGACCTGGTCGATCGCGAGGACGGGCTGGTCCTCGGTGTGGTCGATGCCGAACATCTTGCGGCCCGGCACGTCCTCGTGGGTGAGGACGGCCTGGACGCCGGGCAGCGCGAGCGCCGGCCCGACGCCGATCGACCGGATCAGCGCGCGGGGGTGCGGGCTGCGCAGCGTCGCGCCCCAGAGCATCCCCTCCATCCACAGGTCGGAGGCGTAGGCGAACTCGCCCGCGACCTTGAGCGTCCCGTCCGGCCGGAGCGGGCTCTCTCCGACCCCGCCGATTCCGGGCGCGGCCACCTGGCCCGGGCTCCGCACCGGCGAGGCCATCAGAGCACCTCCCGCGCGAGGCGCATGAGGCGGCGATGGGCGTCGGCACCGCGCCGTCCGGCCTCGTCCTGCGGGACGGTGACGAGCGTGTCGGCGTCCACGACGGTGCGGCCGCCGACGAGGAGGCGGTGCAGCGGCGGTGTCGGCCCGAACGCGAACGCCACGACCGGGTCGTCGATCGCGGCGCGGAAGCCGTCCATCCGCCACAGCGCGATGTCGGCGAGCCTGCCGGGTTCGAGGGAGCCGATCTCGTCCTCGCGGCCGAGGCAGCGGGCCCCGCCGAGCGTCGCCATCTCCAGCGCCTGCCGGGCGGTCAGCGCGGCCGGGCCGTAGCGGGCGCGCTGCATGTAGAGGGCCTGCCGCAGTTCCCCGGCGAGCGGGACGAGTTCCGCCGACGCCGCCCCGTCCACGCCGAGCCCGACCGCCGCGCCCGCCGCCAGCAGGTGCGACACGCGCGCGATCCCGGCGCCGAGCCGCGCGTTCGAACTCGGGCAGTGCGCGGTGCCGGTGCGGGTCTCGGCGAGCCGCTTCACGTCGGTGTCGTGCAGGTGGACGCAGTGCGCGAGCCACACGTCGGGGCCGAGCCAGCCGATCGAGTCCATGTACTCGGCCGGCGTCATGCCGAACTGCTCCCGCGTGTGCTCCTCCTCGTCCAGCGTCTCGGCGAGGTGGGTGTGCAGGCGGACGCCCTTGTCGCGCGCCAGCCGCGCCGACTCGGTGAGCAGTTCGCGGGTGACCGAGAACGGCGAGCAGGGGGCGACGGCGACGCGCAGCATGGAGCCGGGCGACGGGTCGTGGTACCGGTCGATCGCGGCCTCGGTCTCGGCGAGGATCGTGCCGAGGTCCTCGACGACCTCGTCCGGCGGCAGCCCGCCCTGCGACTCGCCCCGGTCCATCGACCCCCGGCACGGGTGGAACCGGACGCCGATCTCCCGCGCCGCCTCGATCTCCGCCGCGAACAGGTCGCCGCGGCCCTTCGGGAACAGGTAGTGGTGGTCGGTGGAGGTCGTGCAGCCCGACTTGGCGAGCCATCCGAGCCCGGCGGTGGCCGCGCCCGCCACCACTTCGGCGTCCATCTTCGACCAGGGCTTGTAGAGGGTGGTCAGCCACTCGAAGAGCGTGCCGTCGGTGACCATGCCCTGGCTCGCCCACTGGTAGAGGTGGTGGTGGGTGTTGATCAGGCCGGGGGTGGCGAGGCAGCCCCGCGCGTCGATGCGTTCGGGATCGCGCGCGGTGGCCTTCCCCGGGCCGACGGCCGTGATGCGGTCGCCTTCGATCACGATGTGGCCGCCGGGGTACTCGTCGCCGGAGACGGTGACGACGTGGGCGTTCTCGATGATCATGTCGTGGCCTTCCGTTTCGCCGCGAGACGCACCGCGTCCAGGATCTTCTCGTAGCCGGTGCAGCGGCACAGGTTCCCGGCGAGCGCCTCGCGAATCTCGGCGTCGGCCGGCGCCGGGTTCCGGGTGAGCAGGTCGTGCGACTGCACGATCAGGCCGGGCGTGCAGAACCCGCACTGGACGGCGCCCGCCGCCACGAACGCCCGCTGGACGGGGTCGAGCCGCTCTTCGCCGGGCGAGCCCGCGGCCAGGCCCTCGACGGTGACGACCTCCCGCCCCTCCGCCTGCCCGGCCGCGACCAGGCACGCGCACACCGGCACACCGTCCAGGTAGACGGTGCAGGAGCCGCACTCCCCCTGTTCACAGGCGTTCTTCGAGCCGGGCAGGCCCATCCGCTCGCGCAGCAGGCAAAGGAGGCTCTCGCCCTCCCAGACGTCGTCCACGGCCTCCGCGGACCCGTTGACGGTCACGTTCACGCGCATCAGGAGGCCCTCCTTCCGGGTGCTTCCGCTCTGTGGTCGTCCCAGGCCCAGGTGAGCGTGCGGCGCGCCATCACCGCCAGCGCGTGCCTGCGGTAGCCGCCCGTCCCGCGGACGTCGTCGATCGGGGACGCGGCGTCCCGCACCAGCTCGCCGAAGCGCCGCACGGCCGCGTCGCCGAGGGGGCGGCGGCCGTCCCAGTCGAGTTCGCGGGACAGGAACGTCTCGGCCTCGGTGGCGCGGCGCGGGGTCGGCGCGGCCGAACCGATGCCGGTGCCGACGCGGCGCTCCCCGGGATGGAGGGCGAGCGCGAACGAGCAGACGGCGATCACCATCGCGTTCCGGGTGCCGATCTTGGAGAAGTACTGGGGGCCGGACGCGGGGGCCGTCCAGAACGCGCGGATCAGTTCGTCCGGGCGCAGCGCGTTCTTCTTCACGCCGGTGAAGAACTCGATCACCGGGATCATCCGGACGCCGCGCGCCGCCGACTCGGCCTCGATGACCGCGTCCCCGGCCAGCAGCGGCGGATGGGCGTCCCCGGCGGGCGAGGCGGCGCCGAGATTGCCGCCGACCGTGCCCCGGTTGCGGATCTGCGGCGATCCGACCGTCCGGGACGCCTGCGCGAGCCCCGGCAGCCGCCCGCCCAGTTCGGTGATCAGCCGCGCGTAGGGAACGCCGGCGCCGACGCGGAGCCGTCCGTCCGCCCTGTCCCATTCGGCCAGCGCGGGGATGCCGGACAGGTCGAGCAGCGCGTCCGGCCGGTCCACGCCGAAGTTGATCTCGACCATGACGTCGGTGCCGCCCTGGACGGGCCGCGCGCCCGGCCGCTGTGCCTTGGCGGCGAGCGCGTCCTGCCAGGTCGGCGGTCGCAGGAAGTCCATGGCTCGGGTTCCTCAGTTCCAGGCGGACGGGGCGTCCGGGGCGTCGTCGGTGCGCACGGTGCCCTCGATGAGCCCGTACGGGCGGTCCGCCGCGAAGTAGACCTCGTTGTCGTTCTTGAGGCCGAACGGCTCCAGATCGACCAGGAAGTGGTGCTTGTTGGGCAGCGACAGCCTGATCTCGCAGATGCCGTGCCGGCCCTCAAGGACGCGGCGTCCCATCTGGTAGAGCGTCTGCTGGAGGGACAGGCTGTGCGTCTCGGCGAACGCCTTGAGCAGCGCGTCGCGGGCGGCGGCGTACGAGGCGTCCCATGCCGCGTTCGTGTCCCGGTGCCGCCATCGGGCGGTCACCGCCGTGGCGAGAACGCGGTCGTCGGCCGGTTCCAGGGTCGTGTACTCGTCCCGGGCGAACCCGTGGAATTCGCTGCCGGTCGAGTTGAGGACGACCAGATCGGCGAGGCCGGAGACGACCGTCTCGGCTTCGGCGTCACCGTGCACGAGCGCCGTCCTGACCTCGCCGCCGTCCCGGACGAACGAGTGTCCGCCGCCGATCCGCCTCCAGCCGTACTCGTGGATCTCCACGCGGGCATGGGTGATCGCCGGCTGCGACGCGACGAAATGGCGGGCGAGCAGCAGCCCGAAATCCTCGATGGCCGCGATGCCGTGCTTCTTCGCGAACGCGAACACGGTGTTCTTCTGGGTGTCGGTCGGCAGCACGGCGGAGTTGTCGCCGGTCAGGTGCACGTCCCGCATCGCGCCCGAGAGGGAGATGCTGACGTTGACGTCCTTGAGCCGATGGGTGCCGCCGTCGCGGGTGACGCGGACGAGGCGGGTCTCCGCCTTCCCGTAGCGGTTGGGTCCGAGCACGATGGCCATCGTGGCTAGCTCCCGCGGTAGGTCGAGTAAGCGAACGGGCTGATCAGCAGCGGGACGTGGTAGTGCCGTCCGGGGTCGTCGATCGTGAAGGCGACCGTGACCTCGGGGTAGAAGTCCGACAGGCCCTCGGTCGCGAACGTCAGCCGGTGCACCCCGCTTCGCGGCTGGACGCCCCACTCCCCGATGCGGCCGTCGTCGTCGGTGCGGGCCTCGGCCAGCGTGGTCCAGCCGCCGGCGTCCCGCCGGTCGAGCCGGACGGCAACGCCCGCGGCGGGCAGCCCCCTCGCCGCGTCCAGCACGTGCGTCGACAGGCTCATGGGTTCTCCTTCGCGCCGAGCCTCGCCAGCCGCAGATCGACGATCTCGGCCAGTTCCCTCCGGACGACCTCCCGTTCGGTCCGGGCGTCATTCCCCAGCCGCTCCCGAAGATCCACGAGCATCTCCAGGGCCGAGCGGCCCGACGCGCGGATCAGGAACACATGCCCGAAACGCTCCTCATACGCCCGGTTCCCCTCGACGAGCGCGTCCCGCACCTCCCGCGCCGCGCCGGCCATCCCGGACTGCTCGCCCCTCGACCAGCCCGCCTCCCGCGCGTCGCCCCGCATCCGCTCCCCGATGCGCGGATGGGCCGCGAGCGCCTCCTCGACATCGGCCCATTCCAGTTCGTCCAGCACCCGCTTGGAGACCGCGCGCACCGCATCGAGATCCCGCTGCCCGGCGACCGCCGCGATCCACCGGCGGGACGCGCAGCACGCCGCCAGATCCGCCTCGCTCAGCTCCACGCCTGCCAGTACACACAGCCGCCCGGCCGGGGGTCGAGGCACAGGACGTCCGAACTGTGGCCCCCGTCACGCACGTCCTTTTGTAGCTTGCTCCACATGAGGTTGCGTTCCCTGCTCGCCATGCCCGGCCTGCGCCTGGAGGTCGTCACCGGGGAGGACGAGCTGGACCGCACGATCCGCTGGGTCGTCACCACCGACCTGCTGGACCCGGGCCGGTACCTGCGCGGGCGGGAACTCGTCCTGAGCGGGCTCGTCTGGCGGACCGGCCCCGCCGACTCCGAGACGTTCGTCCGGGCGCTCACCGAGGCGGGCGTGTCGGGCCTCGCCGCCTGGGATCTCACGCTCGGCGCCATCCCGGACGACCTCGTCGCCGCCTGCCGCCGGCACCGGCTGCCGCTGTTCAAGGTGCCCGAGGACGTGGCGTTCGCGACCATCACCGAGGAGGTGGTGCGGCGGCTGTCCGGCGCCCGCGCCGCCGACCTCGCCGCCGTCCTGGACCGGCACCGCCGCCTGGTGGAGGGCACCGGCCTGGACGCCGTCCTCGACCTGGTCGGGGACTGCCACGTCCTGACCCCGACCGGGCGGGTCGTCGCCGGGCCGTCCCCGCCCGGCCCCGCCGCGCTGGCCGGCGCCTTCCTCACCGCGCCGCGCCTGCCGCACCACGTCCGCGAGCTGGGCATGTCGGTCTTCCCGGTCGAGGGTGGGGCGCGGGTCGCGGACTGGTTCATCGCGGCCGAGGGCGACGCCGCCGACTGGCCGCCGGAACGCCGCGCCCTCACGGCCGAACTCGCCGCGATCGTCGCCCTCGAACGGGCCCGCATGCGGACCCCCGCGGACCAGGAGCTCGTGGCCGCCGCGGCCGCCGGCGACGTCTCCCGGCTGCCCGGTGCCCGTTACGTCGCGGTCGCCGCGGCCGGCCGGGACCCGGGCGAGCTACGCGCCGTCCTCGCCGAGATCCTCACCACGGCGCGTCCGGTGGTCGGCGTGCTGGACGACGAGGCGATCGCGCTCGTCCCCTCCGGCGAGGACATCGCGGCCGGATTGCAGGACGCTCTCGATTTCCTCGCCCCCGGCCTGTCGGGTGACCGGATCACGGTCGGCGTCAGCGACGTCGCCGCGCCGCCGGGCGTGCGCGCCGCGATCGAGGAGGCCCGCTACGCCCGCCGCCTCGCCGCGACCCGCCCGTTCCCGGTGTGCGTGGTCCGGCACGACGAACTCGCCACGCACATGCTGCTGCTCGCCGGCGTCCCGGACGGCGTCCGCCGGATGTTCAAGGCGCGCCTGCTCGACCCGCTGCGCGCCTACGACGAGACGCACGGCGCCGATCTCGTCCGCACCCTGGAGACGTTCCTCCGGCACTCCGGCTCCTGGACGCGCTGCGCCGGGCAGCTGCACCTGCACGTCAACTCCGTCCGCTACCGGATCCAGCGCATCGAGGAACTGACCGGTCGCGACCTGTCCCGCCTGGAGGACCGGGTCGACTTCTTCCTGGCCCTGCGCCTCAGCTCGTGTGGCGGACCAGGGCGGGAATGACCGTGTTCCAGGTCCGGCGGGGAAGCCCGGACCCGGTGCGCGGGAGGACGACCAGTTCCGCACGCGGGATCTCGGCGGCCAGCGCCTCGGCGTTCCCGAGCGGGAAGAACGGGTCGTCCTCGCCGTGCACGACCAGGGTCGGCGCGGTGATCTCCGGGAGACGTTCACGCCAGCGCTCCCCGCAGTCGAGGGCGGCGAACACGATGGCCATCTGGTCGGCGCGGTGGGCCGCACCGTGCTCGTCCTCGGGCCGGGTGCGGTCGTGGACGCGTTCGATGTCCTCGCGGGCCTCGTCCGCGTCGAAGTCACGCCCGCCCATGTGCCGGGCGTTCTCCACCTGGAAGGCGACCACGGAGGCCCGGTCCGTCCAGTCCACCCGCGGCGGGCTCATGAAGTGCTCCATGAGCTCGGGCGCGTGGTCGGGCAGGTCGGCGTCGGCCGGGCCGGGCGCCGTGGGGCGGGTGCCGATCAGCGTGAGGGTGCGGACGCGTCCGGGGTGGTCCAGCGCGAGAAGCTGGGCGATCCACCCGCCGGGCCCGGCACCGACGACATGCGCCCGTGCCAGGCCCAGCGCGTCGAGCAGCCCCGCGGCGTCCGCGACGAGGTCCCGCAGCGTGTAGGAGGGGGCCTCCGGATCGGCGGCCGTGGACCGCCCCGTGTCCCGCAGGTCGTAGCGGACCACGAACCGCCGCAGTGCGGCCAGCCGCTCGCAGAAGGCGTCGGGCCAGGTGAGCATCGTGTTCCCGATCAGCAGCACCGGCACATCGTCCTCGCTCCCGAAGGTCTCGGTGCAGAGTTCGACGCCGTTGACGGTGATGAGTTTCTCCATGCCCGTTGCGACCTCCGGGCCGTCCGAAACTCATCGCACGTCAGGGGTTCTCCTCTGGGGCAAGGGCGTTCAGGGCTTCGGTGATGCTCGTTTCGACGGCCTCCTTGTCGAGACCCACGCCGGAGAGGACACCGGCGCCGTTCTCGAATTCCAGGAGGGCCAGGAGCATGTGTTCGGTGCCGATGTAGTTGTGGCCCAGGCGGAGGGCCTCGCGGAAGGTCAGTTCGAGTGCCTTCTTCGCGTCCGCGTTGTAGGGGATGAGGTCGGGGACGTCCGCGGCCTCCGGCGGCAGCGCGGCGGTGGCCGCCTGGCGGACGGAGTCGAGCAGGACGTCCTGGGCCTTGATCGCCTCGCCCGCGACCGACCCCGGGTCCGCCAGGAGGCCGAGGACGAGATGGGCGGGCGTCATGTGGTCGTTGCCCGCGGCCTTCGCCTCGTGCATCGCCGCCATGACCGCTTTGCGGGCACGCGGGGTGAAGCGGGAGAACCCCTGGGAGGGGTCGAGGTCGGGCGCCTCGCCCTTCGGGACGAACCGCTTCTGCGCGGCCTGCTTGCTGACGCCCATGCTCTTGCCGATGTCGGTCCAGGACGCGCCGGAGCGGCGGGCCTGGTCCACGAAGTGGCCGATGAGGTGGTCGGCGACATCGCCGAGGTGCTCGGCGGCGATCACCGCGCTGCTGAGCTGTTCGAGGGCGTCGGTGTGGACCTTCTTGATGGCGTTGATCAGATCGTCCAGCCGGACCTGGCCGGTCACCGGAGTTTGTTCGGTCATACGTCAACCATAAGTTGACGATTCTCGTGCGTCAACCTCGGGTTGACGATCTACCAGGCGGCGGCTCCGTCGAACGTCGTCGCGTGCGGGGTGTAGCCCAGGAGTTCGCGGGCGGCGGTGATGTCCAGGGTGCGTTCCACCGCCAGGTGGCCGATGGCGTAGCGGGTGAGGCGCGGGGGTTCTGGGCGCCGGGTCAGCAGGAAGGCCCCCTCCGCCACGGTGGCGAGGGGACCGGCGATGCGGGCGGGGATGTAGACCGGTCGCGCGCGGATGCCGCGTTCGCCGAGGATCGCCCGGAAGGCGGCGTCGATCGTCACGGGTTCGGCGTCGGCGACGTTGAAGACGCCCGAGGCCACGCGGCCCGTCGCGGCCAGGAGGCAGGCTTGGACGAGGTTGCCGATCGAGGTGAGGCTGATGCGGGTCTCCCCCGAGCCCACCGCGGGCAGGAGGGGGCCGCGCACCGCGGACAGGACGCGCGGCAGCAGCGTCGTGTCGCCGGGGCCGTACACCGCGTGCGGGCGCAGGATGATCGCGCCGTGCTCCGAGGCGAGACGTTCGGCGGCGGCCTTCGATGCGCCGTAGGCGTTCATGTAGCGGGACGCGGGCGCCTCGTCCTCGCGGGCCATGATGCTCGGACGGAACGGGTCGTACACGCTGGCCGTGCTGACATGGACGAACCGCGCGCCGGGGAAGGCCGCGAGGGCGTTGCGGGTGCCGGTGAGGTTGGCGGCGAACAGGGCCGGGGCGGGCCCCCAGTCGGTGACGCTGCCCGCGCAGTGGATGACCGCGTCCACGCCGGGGGCGTCCCCGAGCGGGCCGCGGGTGAGATCCCAGGAGCGGTACGGCGCGCCGCCCACATGGGACGGGGGCACAGCCGGACGGCGTCCGAACGCGTACGTCGTGACGCCGCGGGACGTCAGGGCACGGCATACCGCGCCGCCCACGAAACCCGATGCGCCCGTCACCGCGATCTTCATGGCGCCACCATGGCGCGGAGCCGGTCGCGGTCCAGTTTGCGGGTGCGGCCGGCGCGGGGCAGCTCGTCCAGGACGACGATGCGGTCGGGCAGGGCATCGTGGTCGATGACGTCCGGGAGAGCGCGGCGCAGCCGGGTGGGCAGGTGGGACGGGCCCACCACGGCCAGCACGACTTCTTCGTCGCCGGTGTGCGGGTCGGGCACGCCTACGATGGCGGCTTCGGCCACATCCGGGAGGGCCGCGATCGCTGGTTCGTATAGGCCCGGATACAGGTTGAACTTGCCTCGGATCAGCATGTCCTTCTTGCGGCCCATGAGGACGAGACGGTCTCCGTCCAGGCGGGCCAGGTCGCCTGTCGGGAGTTCGGTGAGCGGGTCCGCGCCCAGGTAGCCGCGGCACAGGTTCGGGCCGGACAGCAGGAGTTCGCCGTCGTCCGCCAGGCGCACGCCTACGCCGGGTAGTGGCACGCCCAGCAGATCGCCCGATGCCAGGTGCGCGAGCTTCTCCTCCGCCGACGCGATCGCCACCGGAAGGATCTCCGTCATCGCGTACACGGACAGGACCTCGGCCGACGGCGCCGCCGCGGCCGCCCTGCGGAGGATCGCGGCGGGTGCGGGCGCGGCGCCGAGCAGGACGTG
The DNA here is from genome assembly GCF_001552155.1 of Actinomadura formosensis NBRC 14204. Lineage (GTDB taxonomy): Bacteria > Actinomycetota > Actinomycetes > Streptosporangiales > Streptosporangiaceae > Spirillospora > Spirillospora formosensis. Next base: position 26,418 of record NZ_BCQQ01000087.1, read on the forward strand.
GCGGAGGGTCGGCGGCAGTTCGGGAGCGGCGTCCAGGATCTCCGCGAGGTGCACGGGAACGCAGAAGGTGTGCGTCGCCCCTCGTTCCCGCATGAGGCGGGCGAAGCCGGCCGGCGGGCAGAACAGCGGCGGCATCGACCAGCGGGCGCCCGCGATCAGCGTCGGCAGGCCGAGCATCAGCTGGTCGGTGTGCACGACGTCGCCGGGGCCGAGCGGCAGCCGGGCCCGGAACAGCTCCAGTGCCGCCGCCAGCGATGCCTGCGTGTGGACGACCGCGCGCGGGCTCGCCGTCGTCCCCGAGGTGAAGATCACCGCGGCGGGCGCGTCCGGGTCGGTGTCCCCGGCGATCTGCGGGGCGCTCTTCGGGACGTCGCCGCGCAGCAGGTCCGCGAACGACAGGGCGCCGCGCGGCACGCCCGGCAGCCGGCGTCCCACGTGGATGTGCCGCATCGGGCCCGCACCGGGAACCCGCAGATCGGCGAGGTTCGGCAGGAGCAGCCCGCGCCGCCGCGCATACGCCCGGACGGGCCGCAGCCGGCTCCCCGCGTACAGCACCGATTCCGCCGCCGACCAGCGCGGGCGCGCCAGCCTCAGCCGCGCGGTGAACATCTCGGGCCCGGCCCCCGGATCGGCGAAGACGACCACTCCCCCGGCCGCGACCACGCCCAGCGCCAGCACGAGCGACTCCGGTGCGGGCCGCACGGAGAACAGCACCCCGTCCCCCGCCGCCAGACCGGCCGACAGCAGGCCGTGCCGGACGGCGAGGACCTGCCGCCGCAGCTCGCCGTAGGTCAGTTCCGCGCCGTCCCCCGCGACGAGGGCGACCGCCTCCGGTGTCCGGGCGGCCTGGTCGAGCAGCCGCCTGACCAGCGTCACGCCGCCACCTCCGACCGGACGGCCAGATACCGGTACGTCGGGATCAGCACTCCCCGGGCCGCCGCCCGGCGGGTGATCGTCAGGGGCGCCGCGGCGAGGAGCGTCCGGGCGGCCAGCCGGATCTGGGCCATGGCCAGCGGATAGCCGATGCAGAAGTGCGGCCCGGCGCCGAACCAGAGCCGCCGCAGCTCGGGCGGATGCGGGCGGTCGAGGTCGAACGGCCCGTAGGCGCGGCAGCAGTTGTGCGTGGCGATCAGCACCCGGTCGCCGGGCCGGATCGCGACACCCCCGACCGTGACCGGGCGGTGCACGCTGCGCAGCATCACCGGCGTCGGCGTCGTCACCCGCATGGCCTCCTCGACGGCCCGGTCGAGCAGCGAGAGATCATGCGCGACGCGGAGCAACTGCCCGTGGTCGCAGAGCAGGGCGATCAGCCGGGGCAGCAGCGTCGCGACGGTCTCGGTGCCGGTCAGGAAGAACGCCCCGGCCGCGCCGCGCGCCTCGTCCCGCGACAGGCCGAGCGCCCGCATCCGTCCCATGACCGTCGACTCGTCCCCCGCGAGATACGCCTTCGCCGCGACGTCACCGAGCGGGTCGAGCACCTCGCGGGCCCGCCGCACCTGGGCCGGCGACAGCCGGCGCGTGCGCAGCGACACCATCGACACGATCCGCTCGCCCTGCTCGAACAGGTCGCGGTAGGCCGCCTCGCCGCCGCCCTCCAGGCCGATGACCTCGCCGATCACCGTGCCGGCCATGACGCGGGCGGTGTCCACCAGGTCGACGGTCGCGCCGCGTGCGAGCCGGTCGGCGAGCCGGGCCAGCGGCTCGGCCAGCACCCGCGCGCACAGCGCCTCGGTATAGGACGGGACGAACAGGTCGGTGAGCCTGCGCCGGAAGGCCCGGTGCGCCTCCCCCTCCATGTTGAGCAGGACGGACGGCCCGAGTACCGGCGTCCACAGCTCGCCGGGCGAGCCGGGCCCGTCCTTGCGGAACGTCTCGCCGTCCATCAGGATCTCGCGGGCCGGCGCGGCCTCGTTCACGACCACGCCGACGCCGGGCACGCGCACGACCGGGCCACGCCGGGCGACCCCGCGCAGCAGCGGATACGCGAGCGGATGCGCGGCCGTGTAGAGCCGCTGTTCCCAGTTCACCGGATGTCCACGACGGCCGGCTTGTAACGGTGGTCGGCATACCAGCCGAGCGTCCTGACCAGGCCGAACGCTCGCAGCCGCCGTACCGACCCGTACACGATCACGTCCCCCCGCAACCCGTAGGCGTCGGTGAGGTAGCGGACGCGGTTGACGAGCGCGCGGTCCTCGTGGACCTCCTCGATGCGGGTGCGCGGGAAGCCGCCCGACCGTTCGTACAGGTCCGCGGTGATGGCGACGTTGCAGCCCGGCATCATCACGTACGGCCCGAGGTACAGCGGGTCCTGGTTGCCCGGACGGAACCGTCCGAAAAGGGCGGCGATGTCGATGACGGCGGGCAGCAGGCGACGCTCCCAGAACTTCAGCGGGAACTCGTCGGTGCGGGGCAGCAGCGGCCCGGACACCATCTCCAGCCCGTCCCCGAACGCCCGCTTCACCGCCGCGACCCAGCCGCGATGCGGCAGGCAGTCGGCGTCGGTGCGGGCGACGTGCGTGGCGCCGGCGCCGATCGCGTGCCGGACGCCGGTGTCGGCGGCGGCGCCCGTCCCCTTCTCCGGCTCGTGGACGATCCGGACGTCGAACGCCGTGCACCCGGCCGCGAACTCCTTGACGACCTGCGCCGTCCCGTCCGTGCTGCCGTTGTCGACGACGACCAGCGAGAACCCGGTGTCGGTCTGCTCGGCGAGGCGGCGCAGCGTCGCGCCGATCGACCGCTCCTCGGCATAGGCGGGGATGACGACCCACAGATTCATGATCACAACTCCGCGAACATCACGCCGAGGCTGACGCCGCCGGCGAGGCCGATCAGCGCGACGCGGTCGCCGGGGCCGCAGCGCCCCTCGGCGAGCCCGGTCGCGACCTGCAGCGGGAGGCTCGCGGACGCGACGTTGCCGTGCTCGGGCAGCGTGACCACGAGCCGGTCGGACGGGATGCCGAGGATCGAGCGCAGCACCTCCAGATAGGGCAGCGTCACCTGGTGGACGGCGATGACGGCGAAGTCGTCCCAGGTCAGCCCGGTCTTCTCCAGCGCGGTCAGGAAGATCTCCGGGCCGCTCGCGACGAACGCGTCCTTCAGGCGCCGCCCGTCCCCGCTGAAGTAGGTGAAGTCGGGGTCGCGGGGGTGCATCGAGCCGCCCGCCGGGAGCGTCCCGATGTCCCAGGCGCTGGAGACGGCGGCGAAGTCGCGGTAGAAGATCCCGCCGTCGGGCGCGGCCTCGACGAGCATCGCGGCGCCGCCGTCGGAGAGGGTGTAGCCGGCGAACGCGTCCACGAACTGGGCGCGGTCGCGGACGTTCCAGCGGATCGCGCGGGACGGGCTCTCGCCCGTGCAGACCAGCACCCGCTCGTGCTGCCCGGTCCGGATCAGCGCGTCCGCCATCTGGAGCCCGTTCAGGAAGCTGTTGCAGGCGTTCTTCACGTCGAAGACGGGGCAGACCGCGCCGAGCTTGGCCGCGACGATGTGCGCGGTCGCGGGCTCGATGAGGTCCTGCGACGCCGACCCGAAGATCAGCAGGTCGAGGCCCGCCGGGGCGACGGCACGCCGGGCGAGGGCGCCGCGGGCGGCGGCCACGGCCAGGTCGGACGCCTGCTCGTCGTCGCGCATGACGTGCCGGGCGCGGATGCCGGTCATCCGCTCGACGATCGTCGGATGCGGCCGGTAGCCCGTGCTCTCGGCCGCGACGCGCGCCTCGACCTCGGCACTGGTGACGGTCCGCTCGGGCAGGTGCGCCGCCACGGCGGTGATGCGGGCTCTCATGGGCTGGGTTCCCCCGGTTCCTCGTGCTCGGTATGCGGCCAGCCTCGCCGCTCCGGGCGCCGGCGGTGAGGGAGACCCTACGGAACACCGGCCGCGCCTTGTACCCGATTCGTAGTGAGTACTGCCACTTATCCGGTTTGAGTAGTACCGCGTTTCCGCCGCGCTTCCCAACCCGGCACAATCGCGGGATGACCAGCACGAAGATCCTGGACGCGGCCCGGCACGAGGCGCGGCTGCTGTGGTCCGCCAACCCCGGGCTGTTCGCGCTCCTGGAGGCCGCGCGGCACACCGGGCCGATCACGCGCGTCCCCGGGCTCGGGTGGGTGGTGACGGATCCGCTGCTGGCCCGGCACGTCCTCAACGACCACGTCGCCTTCGGCATGAACGGCGAGGGCGGCGTCGGCCACCTGTGGACGCAGCTGTTCGGGGACGAGATGGCGCAGTTCTTCGGCGGCGCGCGGCACGCGGAGATCCGCACCCGGGTCCGCGACCTGTTCACCGAGGACGCGGCCCGGACCTTGGTGGAGCGTTCCCAGGGCCCGTCCCACGCCGCGCTGGCGCACCGGCTCGCCGCGGGCGAGACCGTGGACGTCGCCGACGCCGCCCGTGTCCTGTCCGGACGGATGGTCGCCGACCTGCTCGGGCTGCCCGCCGGCCGGCCCGACGCCGCCTACCGGACGCTGTTCGCCGCCGGGGAGCGGCTCGCCCGGCTGGCGCTGGGCACCACCGCGTCCACCGTCCTCGACCCGGCGATCACCGCGCAGGCCAGGGAGATCGTGGACGACATCACCGCCGGCGTCCCGCACGCCTACCCGAGCGCGGGGCCGGACACCCTCCTCGGCCGCTGCCGCGGGCTGGGCCTCGGCCTCCCGCTCGCCCGCGGGCTCGCGACGCTGCTGGTCATCGCCGGGACGGAGACCGGCGCGTCCGGGACCGTCCGCACGGTGGCGCTGCTCCACGACACCGGCCTGCAGAGCGCGCTGCTGGACGACCCGTCCCTCCTGGACAACGCGGTGCGCGAGGGCCTGCGCGTCGCCGCCCCGGCCCCGGTGATCGGCCGGCACGTGGCCCGGGACGCGACCGTCGGCGGGCGGCGGCTCCGCGCGGGCGAGCGGGTCCTGCTGCTGACGTACCGGGCGACGAACGGGGCCGGGCCGTTCGACGTGCACCGCGAGTACGTCCCGCAGACGCGGCAGCTGTGGTTCGGCGGCGGCCGCCACCTCTGCCTCGGCGCGGCCGTGGCACGCGCTCAGGTGGCGCGGATGCTGGCGACGCTGCTGTCCGGCGGCCGTCCGTACCGGATCGTGTCGCGGCGCCCGGCTCGCCGCGTCCTCGTCCCCGCGTACGCGGAACTGCGGGTGCGGCGGGCCTAGACCGGGGGGATCGCGGACGGCGGCGCCTTGGTCACGGGGGCCGTCGGGGTCACGGGGGCCGGGGCGGACGGCGTGGTCGGGGCGGACGGCGGGGAGTGCGTGATCGTCGGGCCGACCGGGCGCACCGGCTTCTCGTCGCGCGGCGCGGAGTTCCACCACCAGAGCGCGAACGAGATCGCGAGCAGCACCAGCACGCCGCCGATCACCTGGAGCACCGCCATGCGATGGCTCGGCTCGCGGTGCCGGCGCCGGAACGCCGACCGGCCGCCGCCCCGCCGCGCGGTCCGCCGGGCGCGGCGGCGTT
>NZ_BCQQ01000088.1 GCF_001552155.1 Actinomadura formosensis NBRC 14204
CCGCGCCCGACCTCGCGCCGCGCGCCGTCCCGCGCGGGCGCGCCCCGCCCTCCACCGGACGAGTCTGAGTCACCCGTCCGCGGTGCCGCATGCTGAGGTGCGGCGCCGAAGCCCCCGTGTGGAGGTTCCCTCTTGACTCGCGCCACCCTGGTGCGGGCGGTACTGGCGTTCGCCGTGCTCGCCACATCGTTCTACTTCGCCTGGTCCAAACCCGCCCGCCTCGGCCTCGACCTCCGCGGCGGCACCCAGATCGTCCTCGAAACCCAGGATTCACCGACCGTCAAGGCGGACCGCGAGTCCACCGACCGCGCCCGGGAGGTCCTGCACCGGCGCATCGACGCGCTCGGCGTCGCCGAGTCGTCGATCACCCGGTCCGGCGACCGGCGGCTGATCGTCGAGCTGCCCGACGTCCAGGACCCGACCCGCGCGGCCGCGGCCATCGGCAAGACCGCGCAGCTCACCGCGCACCCCGTGCTGCCCAACGACGGCAAGGCCGACAAGGGGCAGCAGCTGATCGCCGACGAGAGCGGGCAGCAGATCATCATCGGCCCGGCCGCGCTCACCGGTGCCGGCATCGGCTCGGCGGGCGCCACCTACGACTCGCAGAACCTCGGCGGGTGGGCCGTCAACGTCGACTTCAAGGGCAGCGGCGGCAAGGCGTGGGAGCAGCTGACCGCCAAGGCCGCGTGCGCGGTCGGTGACGAGCGGCGCGCGGCGATCGTCCTGGACGGCAAGGTCATCTCGTCCCCGCAGGTCACCGAGAGCGTGCCGTGCGGGGTCGGCATCACCGGCGGCTCCACCCAGATCACCGGCGATTTCACCGCCGAGGAGGCCAAGGACCTCGCGGCGCTCATCCAGGGCGGCTCGCTGCCCGTCCCCGTGAAGACCATCGAGCAGCGGGTGGTCGGCCCGACGCTCGGCGACGAGGCGATCGACGCCAGCGCCCGCGCCGCCGTCATCGGCATCATCCTCACCGGCCTGTTCATCGTGGCCGTCTACCGGCTCGTCGGCCTCCTCGCCACGGTCGCCCTCGCCGGCTACGCGCTGATCTCCTACGGTGCGCTCGTCGCGGTCGGCGCCACGCTGACGCTGCCGGGACTCGCCGGATTCGTCCTCGCGATCGGCATGGCGATCGACGCGAACGTGCTGGCGTTCGAACGCGCCAGGGAGGAACGGGCGGCGGCACCGGGCCGCAGCGCGCGGGCGGCGCTGGCGACCGGGTTCACCAAGGCGTGGTCGGCGATCGCGGACTCGGCCGTCACCACGCTGCTGGCCGGTGGCCTGCTGTTCTTCCTCGCCTCCGGGCCGGTCAAGGGGTTCGGTGTCACGCTGACCATCGGTGTGCTCGGCTCCCTGGTCTCGGCGATGCTGCTGAGCCGCGTCCTCACCGACGCCGCCGCCGCGCGGATGCCGAAGATCACCAGGGGCCGGGCCGGCGGGCTCAGCGGCGCCGGGCGGATCCGGCGCTGGCTGGAGACCAGCGGCCCCGACATCATGAAGCGCAGCCGGATGTGGATCGGGATCTCCGCGCTCGCGGTCGTCGTGGCCGTGACCGGGATCTTCGTCCGCGGGCTGAACTTCGGTGTGGAGTTCACCGGCGGGCGCCTCGTCGAGTACTCCACCAGCCGGCACATCGAGATCGACAAGGCCCGCGCGGCCGTCGCCGACGCCGGGTTCCCGCGCGCCGTCGTCCAGACGTCCGGGAAGGACGACATCTCCGTCCGCACGACCGACCTGACCAACGAGGAGGAGAAGCGGATCCAGGACGCCCTGGCGAAGGAGGGCGGCGGCGCCGCCAAGCAGCGCGACGAGCTGATCGGGCCGAGCCTCGGCGACGAACTGCGGAAGAAGGCGCTGATCGCGCTCGGCGTCGCCCTGCTGGTGCAGCTGGCCTACCTGACGATCCGGTTCCGCTGGACGTTCGCGGCCGGCTCGGTGATCGCCATGTTCCACGACATCACGATCGTGACCGGCGTTTTCGCCTGGCTCGGCAAACCGATCGACGGCGTCTACCTCGCCGCGCTGCTCACCATCATCGGGTACTCGGTGAACGACTCCGTCGTCGTGTTCGACCGCGTCCGGGAGATGTGGACGGCGAACCCCAAGGGCCGCTTCGCCGACATCGCGAACCGGGGCACGCTGCAGACCGTCCCGCGGACGATCAACACCGGTATGGGCGCGCTGTTCATCCTGGCGGCACTGGCGTTCCTCGGCGGCGACTCGCTGACCGACTTCGCCATCGCCCTGCTGATCGGCATCGTCGTCGGGACATACTCCAGCGTGTTCACCGCGACACCGCTGGCGGTCGTCCTGGAGCGGTACGCGAAGACCCCGCCGCCGCAGGGCAAGAGCAAGCCCAAGCCCGTCCACCGCACCGCCGACAGCTCCGGCGCCGTCCTCTGACACCCGTGGCCGCCGGTGCCCTCCCGGCACCGGCGGCCACGGCATCGGCGGCCACGGGAACGTCGGCTATGCGAGGGGTGGCTGGGGCTCGTTGTTCTCCGCGCTGATCACCTGCATCACCGCGTTGATCAGGGCCAGGTGGGTGAACGCCTGCGGGAAGTTGCCGAGGTGCCGGCCGGTGTGCGGGTCGATCTCCTCGGCGTACAGCTGCAGCGGGCTCGCGTACGACAGCAGCTTCTCGCACAGTGCCCGTCCCCGGTCCAGTTCACCGATCATCACCAGTGCGCTGACCAGCCAGAACGAGCAGATCGTGAAGGTGCCCTCCTCCGAGTCGAACCCGTCGTCGGTCTCCGCCGCCCGGTAGCGCAGGACGAGGTCGTCCTCCGACAGTTCGTCGGCGATGGCGAGGACGGTCTCGCGCACCCGCTTGTCGTCGGCGGGCAGGAAGCCGAGCAGCGGGATCAGCAGCGCCGAGGCGTCCAGCGCCGTCGCGCCGTAGTGGGCGGTGAAGACGCCGCGCTCGTCCAGCGCGTTCGCCAGCACGTCCGCGTGGATCTCGTCGGCGGCGGCCTGCCAGCGGCGCGCCCGGTCCTGGTCGCCGCGGATCCGGGCGAGCCGGGCGCCGCGCTCCGCCGCCACCCAGCAGAAGAGCTTGGAGGAGGTGAAGTGCTGCGGCTCGCCGCGCACCTCCCACATGCCGCAGTCGGGGGTGCGCCAGGTGGCGAGCGCGTCCTCCACCTGCTTGATGATGATCTTCCAGAGCCGGTCGTCGAGCCGGTCCCGTTTGCGCACGAACAGGTAGATGGAGCCGATGATCGCGCCCCACACGTCGTGCTGCGCCTGCATGTACGCCTCGTTGCCGATCCGCACGGGGCGGGCGTTGTCGTAGCCGGTGAGATGCTCCAGCGTGGACTCGGGCAGTTCCTCCCGCCCGTCCAGCCCGTACATGATCTGCAGCTTGCCCTCGGCCGCCTCGGCGACGTCGGTGATGAAGTAGAAGAAGTCGTTGGCCTCCCAGTCGTAGCCGAGCGTGTAGAACGCCCACAGCGCCATCGTGGAGTCGCGGATCCAGGTGTAGCGGTAGTCCCAGTTCCGGTCGCCGCCCGGCGCCTCCGGCAGCGACGTCGTCGCGGCGGCCGCGACCGCGCCGGACGGCGCGAACGTCAGGCCCTTCAGCGTGAGCGCGCTGCGCTGCAGGTGGCTGCGCCACGGATGGTCGGGGAAGCGGCCGCGGTCCAGCCAGTGCTGCCAGTGGTGGACGGTCCAGACGAGCCGCTCCTGCGCGTCCTCGTAGGACGAGGGCGCCGCGTGCTCGCTCCACGACAGCGCCACGAACCGCGACTCGCCCTGCTTCAGCAGCGTCCGGGACGTGGCGAGCGACCCCTCGAACCCGACGTTCATGTCGGTGCTGAGCCGCAGCCCGATGCCGTTGCCGCGCGCGATGGCCTCGTGGTAGCCGGCGCCGGTGTGCTCCCAGCGCGCGGGCGTCTGGCCGTAGTCGAACACCGGCATGCAGTCGAGCCGGACCTGGACCTGACCGTTCACGCACCGCACCATCCGCAGCAGGACGTGATCGGCGTCGTAGTCGGTCGGGGCCCTGCGGTGCGTGTGGGACCGCTCCGTCTCGTGGTGCCACGGCCCTATGAGCAGCGCGTCCGTCACCACCAGCCAGCCGCCGTGCACCCACCAGGTGGTCTCCATCACCATGGTGCCCGGGATGTAGCGCTGCGCGGCGGGCACCTCCACCCCCGCGGGGCCGACCCGGAAGTAGCCCGCGTCACGGTCCAGGATCGACCCGAACACGCTCGGCGAATCCATTCGCGGCAGGCACATCCACTCGATGTTGCCGCTCGGTGCGACCAGCGCGGTCGTCTCGCAGTCGGACAGGAACCCGAAATCGGCTATAGGGGCGAACGGATCTCCCGCCCGGCCGCCGGCGACCTTCGGCCTCACAACAACCTCACCTCCTTGATCCATCATTCCTTCCCCACCGCGGTGAGTACGTCCGCAGTGGGTACGTCATAGAGACGAGAACCGTTCCCCCCGACGGGCTCACGGGTCTCGGTGTGGCGTTGGTCTCCCCAGTGGAATAGACCATTATCTGGGGTCTGAGCTGGGAGAACTCCCTCCGGCGCACCGGGCGCCGAGCAAGCGCGGAGTTCGCGGGTACAGTCCCCGCAAACAGGACAGCGGACCCGCCGCCGCCTGGGGGAACGCGACGCTGCGCCCTCCCGAGCGGGCGGGCCCGGAACTGTCACTGGGTGGAACCGGAGCGAGAAGGAGCTCCCCGTGCCGAAGTTCGTGTACGACTTCACTGAGGGAAACAAGGACCTCAAAGATCTGCTGGGCGGCAAGGGCGCCAACCTGGCCGAGATGACCAACCTCGGACTGCCCGTGCCCCCCGGGTTCACGATCACCACGGAGGCCTGCCGCCACTACCTCGAGCACGGGAAGCTGCCCGAGGGACTGGCGGACGAGGTAGGCGCCCATCTCGCCGATCTTGAGTCCGCGATGGGCAAGAAGCTCGGCCAGAGCGACGACCCGCTGTTGGTCAGCGTACGGTCCGGGGCCAAGTTCAGCATGCCCGGGATGATGGAGACCGTCCTCAACGTGGGCCTGAACGACGAGTCCGTGCACGGGCTCGCGACACAGGCGGGGGACGAGCGGTTCGCGTGGGACTCCTACCGGCGGCTGATCCAGATGTTCGGCAGGACCGTGCTGGACATCGACGGCGACCTGTTCGAGGACGCCATCGAGGACGTCAAGCGCGACCGCGGCAGCGACCACGACGGCGACCTGACCGCCGAGGACTTCAAGGACCTCGTCGGCCGGTTCAAGGCCATCGTGCGCGAACAGGCGGGGCGGGACTTCCCGACCGATCCGCGCGAGCAGATGGATCTCGCCGTCAAGGCCGTGTTCGACTCCTGGAACGCGCCCCGCGCGATCCTCTACCGGCGGCAGGAGCGCATCCCCGTCGATCTTGGAACCGCGGTCAACATCTGCTCGATGGTCTTCGGCAACATGGGTCTCGACTCCGGCACGGGCGTCGCCTTCACCCGCGACCCCGCGTCCGGGCAGCAGGGCGTCTACGGCGACTACCTGCAGAACGCGCAGGGTGAGGACGTCGTCGCCGGCATCCGCAACACCGTCCCGCTGACGGAGCTGGAGCGCATCGACAAGGCCTCCTACGACCGGCTTCTCGCAATCATGGAGACGCTGGAGAACCACTACCGCGACATGTGCGACATCGAGTTCACGATCGAGCGCGGGAAGCTGTGGATGCTGCAGACCCGGGTCGGCAAGCGGACCGCGGCGGCGGCGTTCCGCATCGCCTGCCAGCTGCTCGACCAGGGGCTCATCGACATCGACGAGGCCGCCCGCCGCGTCACCGGTGACCAGCTCGCGCAGCTCATGTTCCCCCGGTTCGCCAGCAGGGTGGACGGCGTCCAGAAGCTCACCACGGGCATGAACGCCTCGCCGGGCGCGGCCGTCGGCAAGGCCGTGTTCAGCTCCGGCCGGGCGGTGGAGCTCGCCGATCGGGGGGAGGAGGTGATCCTCGTCCGCCGCGAGACCAACCCCGACGACCTCGCCGGGATGGTCGCGGCGAAAGGCGTGCTGACGTCCCGGGGAGGCAAGACCTCCCACGCCGCCGTCGTCGCGCGCGGCATGGGCAAGACCTGCGTCTGCGGCGCCGAGGAGCTGGACGTCGACGTCAAGAGCGGGTTTTTCACCGCCCCCGGCGGCGTGACGGTGACCGAGGGCGACCTCATCTCCATCGACGGGTCGTCCGGCGACGTCTTCCTCGGCGAGGTCCCCGTCGAGGACTCGCCCGTCGTCCGGTACTTCGAGGGGGAGCTCTCCCTGGATGCCGCCGACGACCTCGTCAAGGCCGTCGACCGCCTCATGAGGCACGCCGACACGCGCGCCATGCTGAAGGTCCGCGCGAACGCCGACAACCCCGAGGACTCCGCGCGCGCCCGCCGCTTCGGCGCCGCCGGCATCGGGCTGTGCCGCACCGAGCACATGTTCCTCGGCGACCGGCGGCAGCTCGTGGAGAAGCTCATCCTCGCCGAGGACGGCGCCGAACGGCAGGCCGCGCTGGACGCCCTGGAGCCGCTGCAGAAGAGCGACTTCGAGGGCATCTTCGCGGCCATGGACGGACTGCCCGTCACGATCCGGCTCATCGACCCGCCGCTGCACGAATTCCTCCCCGACATCACCGAGCTGTCGGTCAGGGTCGCGCTCGCGGGCGGCGACGCGGACGCCAAGGACCGGAGACTGCTCGAAGCAGTCAACCGACTGCACGAGCAGAACCCTATGCTCGGACTGCGCGGCGTGCGGCTCGGTTTGGTGATTCCGGGCCTGTTCGCCATGCAGGTGCGCGCGATCGCCGAGGCCGCGGCGGCGCGCAGGAAGGCGGGCGGCGACCCGCGTCCGGAGATCATGATCCCGCTCGTCGGCGCCGTGCAGGAGCTGGAGGCCGTCCGCGACGAGGCCCGCGGCATCCTGGAGGGGGTCAGGCAGGCCACCGGGGTCGACGTCCCGGCGCTGATCGGCACCATGATCGAGCTGCCGCGGGCGGCGCTGACCGCCGGGCAGATCGCCGAGGCCGCCGAGTTCTTCTCCTTCGGCACCAACGACCTCACCCAGACGACGTGGGGCTTCTCCCGCGACGACGTCGAGGCGGCGTTCTTCTCCCGCTACCTGGAGCTCGGCATCTTCGGGGTTTCGCCGTTCGAGACGCTGGACCGGGAGGGCGTCGGGCGGCTCGTCCGCATCGCCGCCGAGGAGGGCCGCAAGGCGCGTCCGGACCTGCACCTCGGCATCTGCGGTGAGCACGGCGGCGACCCGGACTCGGTGCACTTCTGCCACGAGGTCGGCCTCGACTACGTGTCCTGCTCGCCGTTCCGCATCCCCGTCGCCCGGCTGGAGGCCGGTCGCGCGGCGATCGAGGCGGCGGACGCGGCGTCCGGCATGTCCGGCGGCAGCGACAGCCGCTGACGCCGCCGGCCGGCGGCCGGTTCCCGCACGCGGGCGACCGGCCGCCGGAAGGCCGCGGGTTCTTCGCCACACGCCGTCCTCGCGAACTTCGGGCACGTGCCGCACGATCTCAATAGTGTGTCCGATGCGATGACGTTGGAAGTTGAAATGCCGGAGCCCCAGCCCGAAGAGCCCGCCGCCGAGGAGCCGGAGGCCCGCCCGCGCCGCCGCCGGTCGCCCTGGTTCACGATTTCGCTGAGCATCGTCCTCGGGCTGCTCGCGACCGTCGTGCTGACACCGCTGACCGTCGGCGCGCGGGTCTGGTACCAGGGCCGGCAGGACGAGCGGCCCCGTTCCGACGCGATCATCGTGCTGGGCGCCGCGCAGTACAACGGGGTGCCGTCCCCGACGCTGAAGTGGCGCCTGCAGCACGCTCTCGACCTCTACCGCCACGGTGTCGCGCCCGCCATCGTCACGGTCGGCGGCAAGGCGCCCGGCGACAACTACACCGAGGCCGGCTCCGGCCGCACCTGGCTGATCGAGAAGGGCGGGGTGCCGGCGGCCAAGGTCTTCGCGGTGCCCGTCGGACGGGACACGCTGGAGAGCCTCCAGGCCGTCGGCCGGGAGTTCGACCGGCACCACTGGAAGTCCGCGGTGATCGTCACCGACCCGTGGCACGGGCTGCGGTCGAAGAAGATGGCCGCGGACCAGGGCATCGAGGCCGCCGCGTCGCCGACCCGCAGCGGACCCAGCGTGCAGACGCGCGACACCCAGTTCAACTACATCGTCCGCGAGACCGGCGGGTACCTGTCGTACGTGCTGCTGGGCAAGAGCGTCCAGGTGCCGGACGAGACCGCCAAGCGCATCCGCATCGACCCGTCCGGTACGCCCGCGGCCCCGTCGTCGTCCGTGTCGCCGAGCCGCTGAACCTGATCGTGCCCCGTACCCTGGAGGGACATGACGAGCGACATCACCGAAGGCTATGCCGCCCGCGACCGGCGGCGGTGGGCGCCCGAGCCCGCCAAGCGCCGCGACCGGACGGCGTTCGAACGCGACCGCGCCCGCGTCCTGCACAGTGCGGCGCTGCGCCGGCTGGCGGCCAAGACCCAGGTCGCCTCGCCCGGCGCGGACGCGGCGGCCGACACCGTGCAGAGCCTGCGCACCCGGCTGACCCATTCCCTCGAATGCGCCCAGGTCGGCCGCGAGCTGGGCAAGTCGCTCGGCTGCGATCCCGATCTGGTGGAGACGGCGTGCCTGTCCCACGACATCGGGCATCCGCCGTTCGGCCACAACGGCGAGCACGCGCTCGACATCGTCGCGCGCGACTGCGGCGGCTTCGAGGGCAACGCGCAGAGCCTGCGCGTCCTGACCCGGCTGGAGCCGAAGTCGTTCGCCGCGGACGGCCCGCCCCTGCACGGGCGCAGCGTCGGCCTCAACCTGACCCGCGCCGCGCTGGACGCCGCCATGAAGTACCCGTGGCCGCAGGCCGACGCGGTCAACGGGAAGTTCGGCGTGTACGACGACGACATGGACGTCGCGCGCTGGGTCCGGGAGGGGGCGCCCGCGGGCCGGACGTGCTTCGAGGCCCAGGTCATGGACTGGAGCGACGACGTCGCCTACTCCGTCCACGACCTGGAGGACGCGCTGGTCGCCGGGCACGTCGACTTCGCCCGCCTCGCCGACCCCACCGAGCGCCGTCTCGTCGCCGCCACCGCGGTCAAGCTGTACTGCCCGGACGCCGCCCTCGCCGAACTGGAGACGCGCTTCACCGCGCTGCTCGCCGAGCCGTACTGGCCGGACCGCTACGACGGCACGCCGCGCAGCCTCGCCGCGCTGAAGAACCTGACCAGCACGCTCATCGGGCGGTTCTGCCTGGCCGCCGAGACCGCGACCCGCGCGGCCTACGGTGACCGGCCGCTGACCCGGTACGCGGCGGAGCTGATCGTCCCCCGGGCGCAGCGGCTGGAGAACGCGCTGCTCAAGGGCATCACGGCGCACTACGTGTGGATCAGCCACGAGGAGGTCAGGGCCCGGCAGCGGACGCTGATCACCGAGCTGGCCGAGATGATGCTCGCCGGCGCGCCCGGCACGCTCGATCCCGGGTTCCGCGCCGCGTTCGTGGACGCCGCCGACGACGCGGCCCGGCTGCGCGCCGTCATCGACCAGATCGCCTCGCTCACCGACCTCTCCGCGATCGCCCGGCATCGGCTGCTGGGCGGCCGGCCCGGCTGATCAGCGCGTTTCCGGCGGGCGTGGTGCGGAATATGCCTCTGGACGCGCCCGGCGCCCCTTGTTTCGGCAGAGGGGCCGCTGTAGGGATGGCTAAAGGTCAACTACAGGAGGTCGCCATGCCCGAGGAGACGTTCGTCATCGCCGGAGCGAGCCTGGCCGGAGCCAAGGCGGCGGAGACGCTCCGCGAGGAGGGCTTCGCGGGCAGAGTCCTGCTGATCGGGGACGAGATCGAACGGCCCTACGAACGGCCGCCGCTGTCCAAGGGCTTCCTGCTGGACAAGGAGCCTCGCGAGAAGGCCCACGTCCACGAGGCGGACTGGTACGACGAGCACGGCGTGGAACTGCGGCTCGGCACGTCCGTGGCGTCGATCGACCGGGGCGCGCACCAGGTGCGGCTGTCCACCGGGGAGCCGGTCTCCTACGACAGGCTGCTGCTGGCGACGGGCGCGTCGGTGCGGCGCCTGGAGGTGCCCGGTTCCAAGCTGCAGGGCATCCACTACCTGCGCACGATGGCCGACTCGGCGGCGCTGAAGCAGGCGCTCGCGCACGGCGGCCGGCGCGTCGTGGTGGCGGGCGCGGGCTGGATCGGGCTGGAGACGGCCGCCGCCGCCCGTTCCTACGGCAACGACGTGACGATCATCGACCCGGAGCCGACGCCGCTGCACGCCGTCATGGGGCCCGAGCTCGGCGGGATGTTCGGCGACCTGCACCGGGAGCACGGTGCCGACCTGCGGCTCGACCAGGGGGTCGCCGGGTTCTGGGGCGCCGGGCAGGTGTCGGCCGTCGTCACCTCCGGCGGCGCCGAGGTGCCCGCGGACGTCGTGATCGTCGGCATCGGGGTGCGGCCCAACACCGGGCTGGCGGAGGAGGCCGGCCTGGAGGTCTCGGACGGCGTTCTCGTCGACCAGTCGCTGCGCACGTCCGACCCCGACATCTTCGCGGCCGGCGACGTCGCCAACGCCTACAACCCGCTGCTCGGCCGGCGCATCCGCGTGGAGCACTGGGCGAACGCGCTGAACGGCGGGCCCGCCGCCGCCCGCGCCATGCTCGGCCAGGACGTCGTCTACGACCGGATCCCGTACTTCTTCAGCGACCAGTACGACCTCGGCATGGAGATGTCGGGCGTCGCGGCGCCGGGGGAGTACGACGAGGTCGTGTACCGCGGCGAGGTGCCCTCCCGGGAGTTCATCGCGTTCTGGCTGTCCGGCGGCCGGGTCGTCGCCGGGATGAACGTCAACGTGTGGGACGTCACCGGGGACGTCCAGGCGCTGATCCGCTCCGGGCGCCCGGTGGACACCACCCGCCTCGCCGACCCGGCGGTGCCGCTGGCCGACCTCGCCTGAGCCGCGCCGCCGGGCACACCACGGGAAAACCGTACTGGGACGTCCGGCAGGCCACGTACAGTCTTCCGGATGGCCTCGGAGCAGTTCGCGGCGCTCGGCCGGGCACGTGTCGCGGTGACGCTGGCGTTCACCGCGCATGGGCTGCTCGCCGCCGCCTGGGTCGCCCGCATCCCGCAGATCAAGGGGCATCTCGGGCTGGGCGAGGGCGCGATGGGCGTCGCGCTGCTCGGCGCGCCGGTCGGCGTCGTGGCCGCCGTCCGGTTCGCGAGCCGGATCGTCGCCCGGTGGGGAAGCCGGGGGACGACCGTCGCCGGCGGGGTCGCCGCCGCGCTGTCGCTGGTCCCGCTCGGCCTCGCCTGGAACCTGGGCGCGCTGGTCTTCTCGCTGCTGCTGCTGGGCGCCTCGCTCGGGCTGATGGACGTGGCGATGAACGCGCAGGGCGTCGCCGTCGAACGCGGCTACGGGCGCCCGCTGATGTCCGGCCTGCACGGCGCGTACAGCATCGGGACGCTGATGTCCGCGCTGGCCGGGGCGGGCGCCGCACACGCGGGCGTCCCCGTCGCGCCGCATCTTTCCGCCGCGGCCGTGCTGCTGGGCGCCCTCGTGGTGATCGGCTGCCGCGGGCTCCTGGGCCGTTCGGCCGACGTCCGCCCCGGGCCGGCGGACGGCCGGGCGGGTCCCGCGCGGTCGTCGTCGCGGTGGCCGCTGACCATGCTCGGGATCATCGGGCTGTGCTCGTTCGTCGGCGAGGGGGCCATGGCCGACTGGAGCGCCGTCCACCTGCGGGAGGACCTCGGCGCCGGCCCCGGTACCGCGGGCCTCGGCTACGCCGGATGCGCGGTGGCGATGACCGCCGGGCGGCTCGGCGGGGACCGGATCGTCGCGCGGTTCGGTCCCGTCCCGGTGCTGCGCGCCGGGTCGCTGGTCGCCGCGCTCGGCCTCGCGGGCGGGCTCGCCGCCGGTGACCCGGTCGCGGCCGTGGCCGGATTCACGCTGTTCGGCCTCGGTGTCGCGGTCGTGGCGCCGGTCACCTTCAGCGCGGCCGGGAACCTCCCCGGGGTGCCCGCCGCGGCCGGGATCTCCCGGGTCACCGCGGTCGGCTACGCCGGGCTGCTCGGCGGTCCTCCCGTCATCGGGTTCGTCGCGCAGGGCGTGGGGCTGGCATGGGCGCTGGCCATTCCCGTGGTGCTGGCCGGGCTGATCGTCCTGCTGGCGCCGGCGGCCGCCACGGCGGAAGGCTGACGGCGGCGCTCGTTGATCTTTTCTCCGGGTGGACACATTCGCATAAGTCCCCCTCGGGTAAGGTCTGGACGAGTGAGTACCACGCAGCGGTCAAGACCGATGGAAACGGTCTCGTCCGCCCCGGCGTACCGGACATTTCTCCGCGAACTGCTGAGCTTCGGCTTCGTGGGGTGCGTCGGCACGCTGATCATGATCTTCGGCGCCAACCTGATGCGCGCGTGGCTCGGCGGCAGCCCGGTCACCAGCGTCGTCGTGCCGACCGTCGTCTCGACGCTGACGTCCTACCTGCTCAACCGGCACTGGACGTTCCGGCACCGGGACAGCGACGGCTCCGGCCGGGAGGTCGCGATCTTCTTCGCGCTGAACGGCGTCGGGCTGCTCATCCAGGTGCTGTGCACCGGCTTCACCTACTACACCCTCGGCCTGCACGGCGGTATCGCCTACAATCTCGGGCTGCTCGCCGGCCTCGGCCTCGGCTCGGTGTTCCGCTACTGGTCGTACAAGAAATGGGTGTTCACCCCGGCCACCGTATGAACCGGGGGCGTGGGGGACGAGGCCCGCGACCTGCACGCCTGGCCGGTCACGGTGGCGGCGCGCCTGCGACGTGCTCGGCTCCCCGGTGTCAGCGGCCCGCCGGGACGATCTTCTCGGTCCGGGTCTGCGCCTCGCCGAGGACGCCCGCGAGGTCCTGACCGGTGCCCTGGGAGAAGATCACCTGGTCGATGCCGTGTTCGGCGAGCCGCCCGACGGCGTCCACGACCTGGTCCACCGACGGATCGCCGGTGAAGCGGCCCAGCGACGTCTTCTCGATCTCGGCGTAGTCGCGTCCCTCACGCTCGCAGTGCTCCCGCAGGACGTCCAGCTTCCGCGGCAGTTCGTCGCCGTCGAAGAGGTTGCACGCGTCGGCGTACCTGGCGACCAGCCGGAGCGTCTTCTTCTCGCCGCCGCCGCCGATCAGGATCGGCGGGTGCGGGGTGCGCAGTGCGGGCGGCGAGTTCAGCGGCCGCTCCAGCGTGAAGTGCCCGCCCTCGAACGCCGACTCGTCGCCCTTCCACATCCGGTGGGCGATCTGCAGCGTCTCCTCCAGCCGTTCGAACCGCTCGGCGGTCGGCGGGAACGGGACGCCGAGGCCGCGCGCCTCCTGATCGTTCCACGCCGCGCCGATGCCCAGCCACGCGCGCCCGCCCGACAGGACGTCCAGCGTCGTCACCGTCTTCACCAGGATGCCGGGATGGCGGTAGACGGCGCCGGTGACCATGGTGCCGAGCGTGATCCGCTCGGTCAGCGCCGCCGCGTACGCGAGCGCGGAGTAGCCCTCCAGCATGGGCTCCTCCGGCGGGCCCACCATGTCGATCTGGAAGAGGTGGTCCATCACCCAGAACGAGTGCAGCCCCGCCTGGTCGGCCGCGCGGGCCATCCGGCCGAACGCCGGGCCGATCTGCTCCGGCCCGCCGGGAAAGGTGAAGCTGGGGATCTGGATTCCGATGCGCATTGCGGTCCTCGGCATTCCTCGTGGTCGGCTGTCCCTCACGCTCCATCCTGGAGGACGCGAGCTCCGGCCTCCAGCGGAGAACGCCGGCCGGTTCGGGTGCGGGCGCACCGGATGTCGGGCCTCCACCGTAGACTCCTTCGTCGTGGCAGGCCGGATTCGCAACGAGGACATCGCGCTCGTCCGCGAGCGCGCCTCCATCGCCGACGTCATCGGTGAGTATCTGCAGCTTCGCAGCGCGGGCGGCGGCAACCTCAAGGGCCTCTGCCCGTTCCACGACGAGAAGTCGCCGTCGTTCAACGTGACGCCCTCGCGCGGCCTGTACTTCTGCTTCGGCTGCGAGGCGGGCGGCGACGTCATCAAGTTCGTCCAGGAGATCGAGCACCTGTCGTTCTCCGAGGCGGTGGAGCGGCTCGCCGCCCAGGCCGGGATCCAGCTTCGCTACGAGGACACCGGCGGGCACGGCCCCCGGCGGGACGGCGGGCAGCGCGCGCGCCTGATCGAGGCGCACCGGGCCGCCGCCGAGTACTACACCGGGCAGTTGAACTCCCCCGAGGGGGCGATCGGCCGCAAGTTCCTGTCCGAGCGCGGCTTCGAGGCCGCCGACGCCGCCCGCTTCGGCGTGGGGTTCGCGCCCCGCGAGTGGGAGGGGCTCGTCCGGCACCTGCGCGGACGCGGGTTCGCCGACCGCGACATCGTCGCCGGAGGGCTGGCCAAGGAGGGGCGGCGCGGCCCGATGGACCGGTTCCGCGGTCGGCTGATGTGGCCGATCCGCGACCTGTCCGGCGACGTCATCGGGTTCGGCGCGCGCCGGCTCTACGAGGACGACGACGGCCCGAAATACCTGAACACCCCCGAGTCGCCGCTCTTCCACAAGGGCTCGGTGCTGTACGGGGCGGACCTGGCGAAGAAGGAGATCGCGCGGCGCAGGCAGGCGGTGGTCGTCGAGGGCTACACCGACGTGATGGCCTGCCACCTCGCGGGCGTCCCGACGGCGATCGCCACGTGCGGGACGGCGTTCGGCGACGACCACATCAAGGTGCTGCGCCGGCTGCTGATGGACCAGGACGAGTTCCGCGGCGAGGTGATCTTCACCTTCGACGGCGACTCGGCCGGCCGCAAGGCGGCGCTGCGCGCGTTCGACGACGAGCAGAAGTTCGTCTCGCAGACGTTCGTGGCCGTCCAGCCGGACGGTCTCGACCCGTGCGACCTGCGCATCCGGCACGGCGACGCGGCGGTGCGCGACCTGGTCGCCTCCCGGCTGCCGCTGTTCGAGTTCGCGGTGCGCAGCGCGATCGAGCAGCACGACCTCGACACCGTGGAGGGGCGGCTGGCCGCGCTGGACGCGGCGGCCCCGGTCGTCGCCGCCATCAAGGACCGGTCGCGCCGGCACATGTACACCGTCAACCTGGACCGCTGGCTCGGCATCATGGACGAGCAGTTCGTGCTGCGCCGCGTCCGCGAGCTGGCGAACCGCCGGCACGGGCGCGCTCAGGCCGCAAACGGCCACCCCGGCCGGCGCGCGGAGCACGGGCGGGGCGAGCACGGGCGGGGCGGTGAGCCGCAGGCGCCGAAGCGGCCCGCGTTCGACCTCGCCGACCCCGAGGTGCAGCGGGAGCGGGAGCTGCTGAAGCTGGCCGTGCAGCGTCCGGCGCTGCTCGGGCCGGGGTTCGACGAGGTTCCGGCGGAGGCGTTCATCGCGCCGCCGCACGCCGCGGTCCGCGCGGTGATCGTCGCGGCGGGCGGCGTGACGGCGGCCCGGAACGTCGCGGAATGGGTGTCGCTGCTGCTGGAGAGCGCGCCGGACGACCAGGTCAGAGACCTGATCACCAAGCTCGGAGTGGAACCGGTACGGTCCGCGCAGGAATCGGATGACCGTTATGCCGCGGACCTGCTCGCCCGTATAAAGGAACGCCAGCTCACCCGCATGATCGCGGATGTGAAATCTAAACTCGGACGGCTGAATCCGGTCGAGGCGCAGGAGGAGTACCACCGGCTCTTCGGCGATCTTGTCGCGCTTGAGCAGCAGAGACGGGTGTTGCGGGAGCGAGGGCTTGGATCACAGTAAGTCAAGGGACCGCAAAAATGGGTCCTGTGATCTAGGGCTTCTTTGACGCAGACTGTCTGCGTGGGCCCTTCGGTGCTGCCAAGCGAGGCGCCATCGGTTGATCAGGTGGCGGACCTCGTCGCACGTGGTAGAGAACGCGGCGGTGTGACCGTCGAGGACGTCGCTGCCGCGCTCGATCGCTCGGACTTGCCGGACGACTCCCTGGAGCGGGTCGTCCGGATGCTCGCAGAGCAGGGGGTGGAGGTCCTCGAATCTCAGCATGAGACCGAGGACGTCGCGCGAGCGGATGAGGGAGACCTCGGCAAGCGGGCGCCGACGAGCGACCTGGTTCGGATCTACCTGAGAGAGATCGGTCGCGTACCGCTTCTCACGGCAGAAGATGAAGTAGAACTCGCGAAATCGATCGAGGCGGGGCTGTTCGCCGAGGAGAAGATGGCGCGTACCGCCGTCCTCGCCCGCGGCGA
The DNA here is from genome assembly GCF_001552155.1 of Actinomadura formosensis NBRC 14204. Lineage (GTDB taxonomy): Bacteria > Actinomycetota > Actinomycetes > Streptosporangiales > Streptosporangiaceae > Spirillospora > Spirillospora formosensis. The sequence goes on from NZ_BCQQ01000088.1 coordinate 16,222, forward strand.
ACTGCTGGACCTCGAACTGCTCTCCCGCGAGGGTATGCGGGCGAAGCAACGCCTGATCGAGGCGAACCTGCGGCTGGTGGTCTCGATCGCGAAACGCTACGTCGGCCGGGGAATGCTGTTCCTCGACCTGATCCAGGAGGGAAATCTCGGACTCATCCGCGCGGTCGAGAAATTCGACTACACCAAGGGGTTCAAGTTCTCGACCTACGCCACCTGGTGGATCCGGCAGGCGATCACCCGGGCGATCGCCGACCAGGCCCGGACGATCCGGATCCCGGTCCACATGGTGGAGACGATCAACAAGCTGGTCCGGGTGCAGCGGCAGATGCACCAGGACCTCGGCCGGGAGCCGACCCCGGAGGAGATCGGCCTGGAGATGGGGCTCCCGCCCGCCCGGGTGGTGGAGATCCAGCGGATCGCCCAGGAACCGGTCTCGCTGCAGTCGCCGATCGGTGAGGAGGACTCCGACCTCGGCGACTTCATCGAGGACGCGGACGCCGTCGTGCCGATCGAGGCCGCGGCGTTCATTCTTCTCCAGGACCAGCTGGAGGACATCCTCGGCACCCTGTCGGAACGGGAGCAGCGCATCATCCAGTTGCGCTTCGGCCTGGCCGACGGCCATCCGCGCACCCTGGAGGAGGTCGGCCGCGAGTTCGGCGTGACGCGGGAGCGCATCCGGCAGATCGAGTCCAAGACGCTGGCGAAGCTGCGCCACCCGTCCCGCGCGCAGATGCTCCGCGAATACCTGGAGTGACGGCCGGCCCGCGAGGGCGCCCCCGGCTCCACCGCCGTCCTCCCGGCCACGCCGCCGGGAGGACGGCCGTTCGGTTGCGACTCCGGCGATTCGTCGCATTTCGTCCTGACGGTCCTTTACCGTGGTGCCATGCTGATCGTGACGACCGATGGCGTGGCAGGGTATGAGATCAGGAGCGTCCTCGGGGAGGTTCTCGGGACGTCCCTCCAGGTCGATCAGGGGGCGGGGCCCCAGCCCGGGCAGGGCGGCAGCAGCGCGACGTTCCGGGTGACCGGGGAGCGGCCGGCGGTGAGCCTGGCCGCGGCGCGCCGCGAGGCGGTGGAACGGCTCGGTGAGGAGGCGCGCCGCAAGGGCGCGAACACGGTTGTCGGTATGCGCTTCGACACCGCCGCGGTGGGCGGCGGCTTCGAGGTCTGCGCCTACGGAACGGCCGTCTGGGCGGAGCCGGCGGGGCAGCAGCGCGACCAGGGGCCCCAGTACCGGCAGGCACCGCCCCAGCAGCAGGGGCATCTTCCGCCCTACGGGGACCCGCAGCCGGGCGGTCCGCCGATGGCCGCGCGCAACCTCACGATGGGGCTGCACGACCGCCCCCGCTGAACGGCGCCGCCGCGCCGCGCGACGTGGGATGACTCACTGTCGCGGGGGTCACTTGACGAGCTGAGGTTAGCTTTCGCTAATTTAGGTAAGCCTAACCATTTGCTCGCTCCTGGAGACCCTGATGCGTCCTGTGTCCGTCCTCGCCCTCACCGGTGCCGCCGCCGTGTCGCTGTCCCTGCTCTCGGCGTGCGGCGGTGACGGCGGCAAGGCGGACGCCGCGGGCGCCGTCCCGGTGACGGCGACCGACGACACGTGCGAGGTCGCCAAGACCGACCTCAGCGCGGGCAAGACCACCTTCAAGGTCGCCAACAAGGGCTCGAAGGTCAACGAGTTCGAGGTCCTCAAGTCGGACGGCAAGATCCTCGCCGAGCGGGAGAACATCGGCCCCGGCACCACCGTCGACTTCGTCGTGAACCTGCCCGCCGGCCAGTACAGGCTGCTGTGCAGCGCCGGGCAGACCGGCAAGGGCCCGTCCCAGAACATCACGGTCAGCGGCGGCTCCGCGAGCGGCGACGCGCGGCTGGGCAAGGCCGCCGCCGACTACAGGGCGTTCGTCATCGTCCAGCTCGACGACACGATCGCCAAGACGCGCACGTTCGTCGACGCGGTGAAGGCGAACGACGTCGAGAAGGCCAAGGAGCTGTACGCGCCCTCCCGCGTCGGCTGGGAGACGATCGAGCCGGTCGCGGAGAAGTTCGGCGACATCGACCCCAAGGTCGACGCCCGCGAGGCCGACCTCAAGCCGGAGGAGAAGAAGGACTGGTCCGGCTGGCACCTGCTGGAGAAGGCCCTCTGGAAGGACGGTTCGGTCAAGGGCAAGGAGAAGTACGGCGACCGGCTGCTGAAGGACCTGGACGTCCTGAAGTCGCGGCTGCCCGGCCTCACCCTCGACCCGGTCAACGACATGGCCGGCGGCGCCAAGGAACTGCTGGACGAGGTCGCCACCGGCAAGGTCACCGGCGAGGAGGAGGCGTTCAGCCACACCGACCTGGTCGACTTCAAGGCCAACGTGGACGGCGCCAAGAAGATCTACGAGCTGCTCAAGCCGGTCGTCCAGGAGCGGGACGCCCAGCTCGCCGGGGACCTCGACGACAACTTCGCCAAGGTCGAGGCGCTGCTGAAGAAGCACGAGAAGGGCGACGGCTACGTCTCCTACGACAAGGTCGGCGAGGGCGACCGCAAGGAGCTGGCGGACGCGGTGAACGCGCTGGGCGAGCCGCTGTCGAAGCTCGCCGGGGCCGTGGCGAAGTGATCGGCGAGGACGAGAGGGCGGTGGCACGATGACGCGGACGCGGTCCGGGATGTCCCGGCGCAGGATGCTCGGCTTCTCCGGCGCGAGCCTGCTGGCCGGCGCCGCCGCCGGCGCGGGCCTGGACCGGGTGGCGCTGGCCGAGGGGGACGAGGACGCCGGCGCCGCCGTCGCGTTCCACGGCGCGCACCAGGCGGGCATCGCCACCCCCGTCCAGGACCGGCTGCACTTCGCCGCGTTCGACGTGACGACCGGCGACCGCGGCCGGCTCGTCCGGATGCTCAGGGAATGGACGGCCGCGGCGGCCGCCATGACCGCCGGCAGGCCCGTCGGGGACGGCGCGGTCGGCGGGCCGCCGGTGGCGCCGCCGGACGACACCGGTGAGGCCCTCGGCCTGCCGCCGTCCCGCCTCACGCTGACGATCGGGTTCGGCCCGACCCTGTTCGAGAAGGACGGCGAGGACCGGTTCGGTCTCAGGGCGCGCCGCCCGGCGGCGCTGGTCGACCTGCCGCACTTCCCCGGCGACAACCTCGACCCCGCCCGCAGCGGCGGCGACATCGCCGTGCAGGCGTGCGCGGACGATCCGCAGGTCGCGGTGCACGCCGTCCGGAACCTGGCGCGCATCGGGTTCGGGACGGTGGCGGTCCGCTGGTCGCAGCTCGGGTTCGGCAAGACGTCCTCGACGACGCCGGACGCGCAGACCCCGCGCAACCTGTTCGGGTTCAAGGACGGCACCCACAACATCGGCTTCGACGACACGGCGTCGCTCGACCAGCACGTGTGGGCGGGCAAGGGCGACGGCGCCGGCTGGATGGCGGGCGGCTCCTACCTCGTCGCCCGCCGCATCCGGATGCACATCGAGACGTGGGACCGGACGTCGCTGCGCGAGCAGGAGGACATCTTCGGCCGCAGCAAGGGCGAGGGCGCGCCGGTGGGGGAGAGGAAGGAGCGCGACAGGCCCGTCCTGGCGCGGATGAAGCCGGACTCGCACGTCCGCCTCGCTCACCCCGACTCCAACCACGGGATGCGCATCCTGCGGCGCGGCTACTCGTTCACCGACGGGACGGACGGCCTGGGCCGGCTGGACGCGGGCCTGTTCTTCGTCGCGTTCCAGCGCGACCCGCGCACCGGGTTCATCCCGATCCAGAAGTCGCTGGCCACCGACGCGCTGAACGAGTACATCCAGCACGTCGGATCGGGCGTCTACGCGTGCCCGCCGGGCGTCCGCGAGGGCGGCTACTGGGGCGACACCCTGTTCGCCTAATGGTTCGCCTAGTGGTTCGCCTAAGGGGTCGTCTAGCGGGTCGCCCGGGGGGTTCGCCTGGGGCCCTAGCCCCGCGCGGCCCGTTCCGCGCGGATGCGGGTCACGACGTCGCCCGCGGCGGTCGTGATGGCCTCCAGCTCCTGGAGGTAGGCCCAGTAGTCGGGGTTGACGCCGGTGAGCCGCTTCGACGCGTTCTCCAGCCGCTCGACGAGCCCGTCGAGCACCCGGACGTGCTGCGGCGCGGGCCCGCCCGGCTGAGCCATGGCGAGGCGCTGCGCGTCCCGCACCGCGAACCGGGCGCCCTCCGCCGGCCCCGCCGGGTCGGCGGCGACCTCCCTGAGCCGGTCGACCCGGCCGGTGACCTGGCCGGCGCGGCGGTCGGCGGCGTTCAGCTCGGTGCGGGCCGCGGTGAGCGCCTGCTGCGCCTGCCTCCACTCGGCCCGGGCGAGGTGCGCGGACGCCTCGTTCAGCCGTTCCCGGGCCCGGGAGACGGCCGCCTCGATGGCATCCGGTGCGCCCCTGAGGTCCTGCCAGCAGGTCTGCGAGTAGCCGCGCACCAGTACCCTCATCGCGTCCTGGACGGGCCCGACGCGATGGGCGACGGCGTCCGCCCGCGTCCTGGCGGACGCGAGCGAGTTGCGCACCTTCTGCGCCATCTGCGGCAGCTCCGCGGCGGCCTCGCGGGCCCGCCCGGCGATCTCGCGGACCTCCTCGGCCTTGCGGATGGCGCCGTCCAGGCCGAGCCCGCCGAGGCCCTGCGAACCGAGCTGCGCGAGGGCCTGCCTGGCGCGGTCCAGTTCCGCCTCCGGGCCGGAGGCGTCCATGCCCGCGTTCTTCGCGGCGGTGACGGCGTCGGCGGCGGCGGCCACCGCGTCGCGGGCGGCGGTCAGCCGGGGCGGAAGCTGGTCGAGCGCCGCCTCCAGCCGGGCCATGCGCGGGGCGAGCCGCTCGGCGAACCCGTTCAGGTTCCGGGTGATCTGCTGCAGCCGCTCGGTGGACGCGGTGAACGCCCGGCGGGCGGCGTCGTACTCGGCCGGGGAGCGGTCCCGGTCATCGAGGTCGTGCGCGTCCAGGACGGAGATGTAGGCGACGGCCGCCGCGTCCGCGGCCTCCGACAGCCCGGCGAACTCCCGCCGGGCGGGTTCGGCCGCCGCCGCGTCCAGATCCTCGAACACCGTCACACGGCCGTCGATGTACTTCTGCGCCTGGTCCATGTCGTAGAAGGCGGTCGCGGCCGCCTCCCTGGCCTCGATGGCCGCGGCAGCCGCCTGCGTCCCCCTGCCACCCCGGCGGCGCTGGTCGCCCGGTCCCCGCAACGCTGCCTCCCTTCGTCCCTGCCCAGTCTGGCGCAGCCGGCCGGTATTCGCCCCCTTCGGGCGGCAGACCAGGACCCAGGAGGTATCGGACAGCATCACAGGTGCACAACGGATGGAACGGATAGCATCGCTGCAGCGTCGATAAGGCTGAGGCGCCAGGTCGGCGCCCGGTCCGGCATGCGATCTTGGAGGCCAATCGTGCCCGTCAGCCTGAGCAAAGGCGGCAATGTCTCGCTCACCAAACAGGCGCCCGGACTGACCGCGGTGACCGTCGGTCTCGGCTGGGACCTGCGCACCACCACCGGCACGGATTTCGACCTCGACGCCTCCGCCCTGGTGCTGGACGCCTCCGGCAAGATCATTACCGACCAGCACTTCGTGTTCTTCAACAACCTGCGCACCCCGGACGGCGCGGTCGAGCACACCGGCGACAACACCACCGGCGCCGGCGAGGGCGACGACGAGCAGCTCAAGATCAACTTCGGTGCGATGCCGGCCACCGCCGAGCGGGTGGCGTTCGCCGTGTCGATCTACGACGCCGACAGCCGCGGGCAGAACTTCGGGCAGGTCCGCAACGCCTACATCCGGGTGATGAACCAGGCCGACGGGTCCGAGATGGCGCGCTACGACCTGTCCGAGGACGCCTCGATGGAAACCGCGATGGTCTTCGGTGAGCTGTACCGCAACGGGACGGAGTGGAAGTTCCGCGCGGTCGGCCAGGGCTACGCGTCCGGGCTGGCCGGCATCGCGATGGACTTCGGCGTCACCCTCTGACCGGACTCCCCGGCCTGAACCGCCTCGTCAGGCCGCACCGCCTCATCAGCCTCATCAGGAAGGGAGTGGCCCGAACATGGGAGTATCACTCGCCAAGGGCGGCAACGTCTCACTGACCAAGGCCGCGCCCAACCTCACCGCGGTCACCGTCGGCCTCGGCTGGGACGTGCGCGCCACCACGGGCGCCGACTTCGACCTGGACGCGTCCGCGCTGATGCTGGGCGCCACCGGCAAGGTCATGTCCGACCACCACTTCGTGTTCTTCAACAACCTGAGGAGCCCGGAGGGCTCGGTCGAGCACACCGGCGACAACCTGACCGGTGAGGGCGAGGGCGACGACGAGTCGATCAACGTCGACCTCACCTCGGTGCCGGCCGAGTGCGAGCGCATCGTGTTCCCGGTGTCGATCTACGACGCCGACAACCGGCTGCAGAGCTTCGGCCAGGTCCGCAACGCCTTCATCCGGATCGTCAACCGGACGGACGGCACCGAGCTCGCCCGCTTCGACCTCACCGAGGACGCCTCCACCGAGACGGCCATGGTGTTCGGCGAGCTGTACCGCTACAACGGCGAGTGGAAGTTCCGGGCCGTCGGGCAGGGGTATGCCTCCGGTCTGGCGGGTATCGCGACGGACTTCGGCGTCAACGTCGGCTGAGGGCCGGCCACCCCGCATCCCGGCCGTCCCGCCCGGCCGCCTCTCTCACGGAAATACGCCCATGATTCTTCGCACCTTCGGTTGGTCCCTCGGCGTCACGGCCCTCGGGCTGCTGGCCGCCCTCCTCTACGATGGGCCGACCGGACTGGCCCTCGTCGCCGTGCTCGCCGTCCTTGAGGTCTCGCTCTCGTTCGACAACGCCGTGGTCAACGCCAAGGTGCTCGACCGGATGAGCCCCTTCTGGCAGAAGATCTTCCTGACCGTCGGCATCGCGATCGCGGTGTTCGGCATGCGGCTGGTCTTCCCCCTGCTGATCGTGGGCATCACGGCCAAGCTGAGCCCCGTCCAGGCGGTCGACCTCGCGCTCAACGACTCCCACCGCTACCACCAGCTCATGAACGACGCGTATCCGATGATCGCGGCGTTCGGCGGCATGTTCCTGATGATGCTGTTCCTGGACTTCGTGTTCGAGGAACGCGCCGACAAGTGGCTGCCGTGGCTGGAGCGCCCGCTCGCCCGCATCGGCAAGCTCGACCAGCTGTCGGTGGTCGTCGCGGGCGGCTCGCTGGCGTTCGTGGCGTGGCTGTCGGCCGCCGACCCGGGCAACGTCATGATCGCGGGCGTGCTCGGCATGGTGACCTACATCCTGGTCAACGGGCTCGGCGAGCTGTTCTCCGAGGCGAGCGAGGAGGACGAGGACGGCGAGGAGGAGGGCGAGGACGAGGCCCGCGAGGTCGCGGCCGGGCGGTCCGGGCCGAGCCGGCTGGCGCTGGCCACCGGCAAGGCCGGGTTCTTCCTGTTCCTCTACCTGGAGGTCCTGGACGCCTCGTTCAGCTTCGACGGCGTCATCGGCGCGTTCGCGATCAGCACCGACCCGATCGTCATCGCGCTGGGGCTCGGCATCGGCGCCATGTACATCCGGTCCCTGACCGTCTTCCTGGTCCGCAAGGGGACATTGCACGAGTACGTCTACCTGGAGCACGGTGCGCACTGGGCGATCGGGGCGCTCGCGGTCTGCATGCTGGTCAGCATCGGCCACCACGTCCCCGAGTGGGTCACCGGCGGGCTCGGCGCCGGCCTGATCATCGCGGCGTTCGTCAGCTCCGTCGTCCGCAACCGGGGCACGCGGGACGAGTCCTCCGGTCCGGCGGCCGGCGAGGAGAAGCGGCTGGACTCCAGCAATGTCTGACCCGCGAACCCCGCCCCGCGACCCGTACTGATCACCGAAGGAGCCGAACGATGTCGATCTCGCTGCAGAAGGGCCAGAAGGTCTCGCTCGCCAAGCCCGGCGGCGGGACCCTCACCCGGGTCAGGATGGGGCTCGGCTGGGACGCCGTCGCCAAGAAGGGCCTGTTCGGCAGGGGCAAGGCGCAGTCGATCGACCTGGACGCCTCGTGCCTGCTGTTCGACGCCGCCGGGAACCTCGCCGACCAGGTGTGGTTCCGGCAACTGCGCAGCAAGGACGGGTCCGTCCAGCACACCGGCGACAACCTGACCGGCGAGGGCGAGGGCGACGACGAGGTCATCAACGTCGACCTGCAGAGCGTCCCGGCGAACATCACCCAGCTGGTGTTCACGGTGAACTCCTTCACCGGGCAGGACTTCTCGCAGATCGCGAACGCGTTCTGCCGGCTGGTGGACGAGAGCACCGGCCAGGAGATCGCCCGCTACGACCTGAGCGGCGCCGGCCGGCACAACGCGCAGATCATGGCCAAGGTGTCGCGGGACGGGCAGGGCTGGTCGATGACGGCGATCGGCGCGAGCGCGACCGGGCGCACGTTCCAGCACCTGCTGCCGACCGTGGCGACGCACCTGTGACACGGTGCCCGCGGTGCTGATCCGCCGCGTCTGACGAGGGGTCCATGCGGCATTTCGACCACATCGACGCGGCGCGTCGCAAGCATCTGTTCTACCGGCATCCGCGGTCGTTCGACCGGCACGACGATCCCGCGGTGCTGGCGGTCGCGCTCGGCGCGACCCTGTACACCCCCGCCACCCGGCCGGGTCTCGCCGACGACGTCGAGCGGGCCGCGCGGCGCGGCGTGATGAGCATGGTCGTGTGCCTGGAGGACGCGATCGCCGACGACGAGGTCGAGGCCGGCGAGGCGAACCTCGTGGCGCAGTTGCGGGCCCTGGACGGGCGCGGCACGGACGTGCCGCTGCTGTTCGTCCGGGTCCGCGACCCCCGGCAGATCGGTGACCTGCTCGGCCTGCTCGGCGACGCCGCCGCGCTGATCAGCGGGTTCGTGCTGCCGAAGTTCAGCGCGGTGGCCGGTGGAGCGTTCCTGGACGCGCTGGAGGACGCCGCCGTCCGCACGGGGCTGCCGCTGCTGGCGATGCCGGTGATCGAGAGCCCGGAGGCGGTGTACGCCGAGACGCGGGCGGAGATGCTGCACGACGTGGCGCGTCTGCTGGCCAAGCACCGCTCCCGGATTCTCGCCGTCCGGCTGGGGGCGACGGACATGTCCGCCGCCTACGGGCTGCGCCGGCCGCCGGATCTGACGATCTACGACATCCGGCCGGTGGCGAGCGTGATCTGCGACGTGGTGAACATTCTCGGCCGTGCCGACGGGACCGGGTACGTGGTGACCGGGCCGGTGTGGGAGTACTTCTCGGCGGGGGAGCGGATGTTCAAGCCGCAGCTTCGCCAGTCGCCGTTCGAGGCGCAGCAGGCGGTTCCGCTGCGGCAGCGGCTGATCACCTCGGACCTGGACGGGCTGATCCGCGAGGTGCACCTGGACAAGGCGAACGGCCTCACCGGCAAGACCGTGATCCATCCGAGCCATGTGGCGGCCGTCCACGCCCTGTCGGTGGTGACGCACGAGGAGTACTGCGACGCCGCCGACATCCTGGGCGTCGCCGGGGGCGGGGCGATGGCCAGCTCCTACGCCAACAAGATGAACGAGGCCAAGCCGCACCGCGCCTGGGCGCAGCGGCTGATGCTGCGAGCTCAGGTGTTCGGGGTCGCGGCGGAGGGCGTCACGTTCGTCGAGTTGCTGGAAGCGGCGGGTGGCCAGTGACTTCTTCCTGGGTGGCCTCGCGGCTGGGGGTGCGGCTGGCGGACGGTTCACGCCCGGCCGGGGCGGGGCTGTCGTCGCTGGTGGGGTTGGCGGTGCGGCGTAATCCGCGCCGGGCGCATCTGCTGGTGTCGGCTGTGCTGGGCAAGCACATCCCGACAGACCCGCGGCTCGTGTACGGGTCGGGGTTGCTGCTGGGGGAGCTTGTGCGCGCGCGCCTGCGGGGCGAGGAGGCGGTACATCCCGGTTCGCTTCTCTCCGATGCCCTGGATGGTGTCCCTGGCGCTGCCGCCGGTTTGCGTGACCTCATGCGTGCGCCTCGGGTTCCTGCGGACGCGATCGTCCTGGGCTATGCCGAGACGGCCACGGCCTTGGGGCATTCGGTGGCGGACGCCCTGGACGGGGCCTGCTACCTGCACTCGACACGGCGTCCCGTGCCCGGGTTCGCCGCTTACGGCGGGTTCGAGGAGGAGCACAGCCATGCCACGAGCCATCTGCTGCTGCCCGCCGATGCGGGGATGCTCGATCGGGACGTCCCGGTCGTCCTGGTGGACGACGAGCTCTCGACCGGGCGGACGGTGGTGAACACCATCCAGGCGTTGCATGCCGTCCGGCCCAGGGGGCATTACGTCCTGGCGGCCCTGGTCGACTTGCGCGGCGAGGCCGACCGGGCCCGGATGGACGATCTCGCCGGCCGGCTGGGGACCCGTATCGACGCGGTGGCGCTGGCAGGGGGGCATGTCGAGCTTCCCGAGGGCGTTCTGGAAGCGGGGCGGGCGCTCGTCGCCGGGCTCTCCGGAGGGTCTTCCGGCCCGGGCGAAGGGGCGTCCCTGGGCGAAGGGACGTTCGGCGTGTCGCGGGTCGCGCTGGACTGGCCCGCCGGGGTACCGGACGGAGGACGGCACGGCTTTCTCCCCGCGCATCGGGACCTGCTGGAAAAGGACCTGGCCCGCATGGCGGGCCGTGTCGCCGCGGGGCTCGGAGACGCCTCGCGCGTTCTCGTGCTGGGATTCGAGGAACTGATGTACGCGCCGCTGCGGCTCGCGGAGGCACTCGCCGATGCGCTGCCCGGCGTGGACGTCCGATACTCGACGACCACGCGTTCGCCTGTGCTCGCTGTGGACGACCCCGGGTACGCGATAAGGACGCGCCTGGTCTTCCCCTCCCATGACGATCCCGCCGATGGGCAGGGGGAGCGGTACGCCTACAACGTCGCTCCCGGCTTGGGTCAACGCGGGTTCGATCGGATCGTGTTCGTGGTGGACGACGTTGGAGACACTGAGGCACTCGCCGGCGGGCTCTTGGAGCGGCTGCGCGCGCTTGCCCCCGTGCTGGTCGCCACCGTGCCATCCCATAGGAGGGGTTTGTGAAGCCGCTGTACGGGCCGTCTTTCGGCAGCTACCCGGCGGAGGACGTCGCGTGGCTGCTCAAAGACCTCTCGCATGTGCGGCTGGAGGCGCCCACAGAGGATCGTGAGGCGGCGATCCAGGCGGGCCAGGCCCACTACGCCGAGTCGCTGCCCGTCGAATACCAGCCGGGCCCGGAGTACCTGCGGCTGTTCCACCGGGCGCTGGAGGCGTCGGCTGAGCGGCTCGCATACGCGACCGGGCTGGTCACCGAGCTGGTCCTCGCCGAACGCGGCCCGGACGCGGTCCTGGTGTCGCTGGCCCGCGCGGGGACGCCCGTGGGAATCCTGATGCGGCGCTGGGCCCGGTACGCGCACGGCCTGGACGTCCCGCACTACGCGGTGAGCATCGTCCGGGGCCGGGGCATCGACACGGTGGCGCTGCGGTACCTCGCCGGGCACCACGACCCGGCGTCCGTGATGTTCGTGGACGGCTGGACGGGCAAGGGCGCGATCACGCGGGAGCTGACCGCGGCGCTGGCGTCGCATCCGTTCCCGTCCGATCTCGCCGTCCTCGCCGACCCGGGGCGGTGCACCCCGCTGCACGGCACGCGCGACGACTTCCTGATCCCGTCCGCCTGCCTCAATTCGACGGTGTCGGGCCTGGTCAGCCGGACCGTGCTGAACGCGTCCCTGATCGGCCCGGACGACTTCCACGGTGCGAAGTCCTACCGGGAGCTGGCCGGCGACGACGTGTCCGCCGTGTTCCTCGACGCGGTGTGCGCGCGGTTCCCGGACGTGGCCGAACGCGTCGCCAAGGACCTGCCGGAGGCGCGGGCCGCCGACCGCGCGCCCGACTGGTCCGGGTGGGAGGCCGTCCGGCGTTGCGCCGAGACCGAAGGGATCGACGACCTGAACCTCGTCAAGCCCGGGATCGGGGAGACCACCCGGGTGCTGTTGCGGCGCGTCCCATGGAAGGTGCTCGTGCGGGCCGACGCCGGTCCCGAAGTGACGCACATCCGGTTGCTCGCCGACGAACGGGGGGTGCCCGTCCACGAGGTCGAGCCGGAGCGGTTCCCCTACGCGTGCATGGGCTTCATCCATCCTCGCTTTGGCAAGGGGGCCGTCCAGTGACCGTCCTGGTGTGCTCCGACCTCGACCGTACGCTCATCTACTCCGCCGCCGCGTTCGCTTTGGACGGGCCAGACGAGACCATGCCGCGTCTCCTGTGCGTGGAGTTCTACCAAGGCGCGCCGCTGTCCTACATGACGGAGGCTTCTGCGCGGACGCTCGAAACGCTCGTGACGGCCGCGACATTCGTCCCGACGACCACGCGCACACCGGAGCAGTACCGGCGCGTCCAACTGCTGGAGAAGCCGCCCGCGTACGCCATCTGCGCGAACGGCGGCCATCTCCTCGTGGACGGCGAGGACGACCCGGAGTGGGCGGAGACCGTCCGGAACCGGGTCGCGGAGGGATGCGCGCCGCTCGCGGACGTCCAGCACCACCTCGTCCAGGTGAGCGGTGACTTCGTCTTGAAGCGGCGTAGCGCGTCCGGCCTGTTCGCCTACATGGTCGTGGACCGGGCCTCGCTGCCCTCCGGATGGGTCGAGGACCTGACCGGCTGGTGTGCCGAACGCGGATGGCGGACGTCCCTGCAAGGCCGCAAGGTCTACTGCCTGCCCGCCCGCCTGACCAAGGCCGCCGCCGCCGCGGAGGTCGCCCGCCGCGCCGGCGCGTCCACGACGTTGTCCGCCGGTGACTCGCTCCTCGACGTCGAACTTCTCGAAGCCGCCGACCTGTCGATCCGTCCCGCCCACGGCGAACTGCACGACACCGGCTGGACGGCCCCGACGACCGCCGTCACCGCCGCGCGTGGCGTCGCCGCGGGGCAGGAAATCGCGGACTGGCTCCTGGAACGCGCGGCGGAACCGTAAATAATCACGTTCCGGCCCCTGTCCGCGTTGAGAAAAGACTCTCCCCAAGGGGTCGCCGTGGCCGCCATCTGAGGCGACAATCACGGTGAACCCCTCTCGCTCCGGAGGAGGGCACCTGGACCACATGAGCTCCCGTCTGACCGGCGACGAGACCGCGCTGTGGAAGGCCGCGGCCCGGGTCCTCGACGCGAACTGGACCGGCACGGCCACCGCCGCGTCGCCCGGCCTTTACCCGCACCAGTGGAGCTGGGACTCCGCGTTCATCAGCATGGGGCTTGCCCGCCACCGCCGCGACCGCGCCGAGGCCGAACTGCTGTCCCTGTTCCGCGGCCAGTGGGCCGACGGGATGCTCCCGCACATCGTGTTCAACACGCGGCTCGCCCGGCACGCGTTCTTCCCCGGCCCCGAACTGTGGCGCAGCGAACGGCAGCCGGACGCGCCGCACGGCGTCCACACCTCCGGGCTCACCCAGCCGCCGCTGCACGCCCTCACCGCCCTCCGCCTGCACGAATGCGCCTCCGACGGGGAACGCAGCCGGGCGTTCCTGGCCCGCCTCTACCCCAAGCTGGCCGCCCAGCACCGCTATCTCGCCCGCGCCCGCGACCTCGGCTCCGGCGGGCTCGTCGCGATCTGCCACCCGTGGGAGTCCGGGCTCGACAACAGCCCCGCCTGGGACCGTCCGCTCGGCGAACTCCGGCTCCCGCCGTCCTCCTACGCGCCCGCGCAGCGCCCCTGCCCGCTGCCGAACGGCGAGGACTACGACCGCTACGTCCGGCTCGCCGCCCTCATGCGGGACGCGGACTACCGTCCCGGCTACCTCCGCGACACACACCCGTTCGCCGTCGAAGACCCCCTCGTCAACGCCGTCTACCTGGCCTCCACCCACGCCCTCGCCGACATCGCCGAGATCATCGGCGCCGATCCCGTCCCGCACCGGGAGGACGCCGACCGCATCCACCGCGCCGTCCTCGACCGGCTCTGGGACGCCGAGGCCGGCTGCTTCCGCGCCCGTGACCTGCGCGACGACCGGCTGCTGCCCGTCATCACCGTCGGCTCGTTCGGGCCCCTCCTCGACCCCGAACTGCCCGCCCCCCTCGTCCGCAACCTCGTCGACCTGCTGCTGTCCGCCCGCTTCGCCGGCGCCGCCGGATACCCCGTCCCCACCTGCGACATCCAGGCTCCCGCGTTCGACCGCGCCGGCTACTGGCGCGGCCCCACCTGGATCAGCACGAACTGGCTCGTCTGGTACGGCGCCCTCGGCCACGGCCTGCCCGTCGTCGCCGACCTGCTCTACGGCTCCACGATGCGGCTCGTCCGGCAGTCCGGCTTCCGCGAGTTCTTCGACCCGTTCGACGGCACCGGGCGCGGCAGCCACGACTACGCCTGGTCCGCCGCGCTCGTCCTCGATCTTCTCGGGGCCCGCCGCGCGTCCCAGGCGGCCTGATCGCTTACCGTTGAGGCATGCGCCCACTCCGGGGTTCCCTGCCCGCCACGGTGCGTGACGCGCTCCCGCTGGAGCGCGGTGAACGCGTCCTCGCCGCCGCCCCCACCCGGGGCGGCTCCCACGTCGCCGCCACCACGACGGCCCTGCACCTGCCCACGCCGTCCGGCGGCTTCACCCGCATCCCCTGGGAACGCGTCGACCACGCCACCTGGAAGGACGGGTGGCTCCACGTCCAGGAGACGGCCGCGGGCCCCGACCACCACGTCCGGCTCACCGCCCCGGGATCGGTGCCCGAAACCGTCCGGGAACGCGTCACCGCCACCATCGCCGTCAGCCACCAGGCGCAACTCCCCGCCGGCAAGGTCCGCATCGTCGGCCGGCGTCCCGCCGCCGGCGGCGAGGTGCGCTGGACGTTCGTCTTCGACAGCGGGCTGGACCCGTCCGACCCGGGCCTGCGGGCCCAGGCCGAACAGGTCCTGGAGGATCTGCGCCGCCAGACCGGCCTCTAGCCGGGATGCACCTGCGGCCGGTCCTCCTCCGCCGTCTTCTGCCGGCCCTGCAACTGCTCGGGCACCCGGCCCTTCGCCGACGAGGCCAGACCACCGGCCTTGTCGCGCGCCGCACCCGCGAACTCCTCGCCCTTCGCCCGCAGCCGGCCCGCCGCCTCCTGCACGTTCGGGTTCTCCGACACCTGCTGCGACAACCGCTTGATCTGCTCGTACCGCTCGCGCCCGGCCTTCGTCCCGAGGACGTAGCCGACCGCGGCGCCCGCCATGAACATCATGCGCGTCTTCATTCGAACTCCCACTACGGCGGAATCGTGCCACCCCCATACCCGCAGGCGCCGCCCCCATCCATAACGCGTGCGCGAACAGCCCCGGACATGCGCTAACCTAGACGCGCCGACAGGGGCCGAGGGCCCCTCCGGCCGAACGATCCCGCGTAGCTCAATCGGCAGAGCAGCCGGCTGTTAACCGGCAGGTTATTGG
>NZ_BCQQ01000089.1 GCF_001552155.1 Actinomadura formosensis NBRC 14204
CCGCGCTGTCCCGCGCGGGCCACCGCGTGGTCGCCGCGGCCGCCGTGTCCGACCGGTCGCGGACCCGCGTCGCGGAGCGGCTCCCCGGCGCGGCCGTCTCGCCGCTGCCGGACGTGGTCGCCGCCGCCGACCTGGTGCTGCTGACCGTCCCGGACGACGAGCTGCCCGAACTCGCGTCCGGGCTGGTCACCGCGGGTGTCCCCGTCACCGGCAAGTTGATCATGCACCCCAGCGGCCGGTACGGCACCGCCGTCCTCGACCCGCTCACCCGCGCGGGCGCGCTGCCGCTGGCCCTGCACCCGGTGATGACGTTCACCGGGCGCCCGGACGATGTGAACCGGCTCACCGGCATCTCGTTCGGCGTCACCTCGCCCGAGCCGCTGCGCCCGGTCGCGGAGGCGCTCGTCCTGGAGATGGGCGGCGAGCCCGTGTGGATCACCGAGGACGCGCGCCCGCTCTACCACGCGGCACTCGCCGGAGGCGCGAACCACCTGGTCACGCTCGTCGTCGAGGCGATGGACCTGCTGCGCGCGGCCGGTGTGGCCGAACCCGGCCGGATGCTCGGCCCGCTCCTCGGCGCCGCCCTCGACAACGGGCTGCGGCTCGGCATCGACGGCCTCACCGGCCCGGTCGCCCGCGGCGACGCCGGCACGGTCTCCGACCATGTCGCCGAACTGGCCAAGGTGTCGCCGGAGAGCCGCCGCGCCTATGTCGCGCTGGCCCGCCTCACCGCCGACCGCGCGCTCGGCGCCGGACTCCTCAAGCCCGAGGACGCCGAACGCCTCCTGGAAGCACTGGCCGATTGATCACCACCGTCCGTCCGGGCGGGAAGCCGAATGATGTGGGAGGTCGTGTGAAACCCGTCATCGCGCGGACGCGGGAGGAACTCGCCGCGGCGCGCGCCCGCGTCGCGGGCACGCTGGCGTTCGTCCCGACCATGGGGGCGCTGCACGAGGGGCACCTGTCCCTGATGCGCCAGGCCCGCCGCAGCGCGGACACGGTGGCCGTCAGCATCTTCGTCAACCCGCTGCAGTTCGGGCCGGGCGAGGACTTCGACCGCTACCCGCGGACGTTCGACGCCGACGTCGAGGCGTGCGCCGGCGAGGGCGTCGACCTGATCTTCGCGCCGGCCCGCGACGTCATGTATCCGGCGGAACCGCAGGTCACGGTGCTGTCCGGTCCGATGGGCGAGATCGTGGAGGGCGCCGCCCGGCCGGGCCACTTCAACGGGATGCTCACCGTCGTGCTGAAGCTGCTCAACCTCGTCCGCCCCGATGTCGCGATCTTCGGGGAGAAGGACGCGCAGCAGCTCGCGATGATCCGCCGCATGGTCGCCGACCTGGACGTGCCCGTGCGGATCATCGGCGGCCGCACCGTCCGCGAGCCGGACGGCCTGGCGCTCTCCAGCCGCAACCGCTACCTCTCCTCCGCCGGGCGCAAGACCGCCCTCGCCCTGTCGCACGCCCTCCGCGCCGGCGCGGACGCCGCCGCCGAAGGGCCGAAGGCGATCCTCGCCGCCGCGGGCACCGTCCTCGACGCGGCGGCGACCGCCGACCCGCCTCTCGTGCTCGACTACCTCGTGCTGGTCGATCCCGCGTCCTTCACCCCGATCACGGCCCCCTGTGCCGGACCCGCCGTCCTCGCCGTCGCGGGCCGCGTCGGCACCACCCACCTGATCGACAATGTTCACCTCCAGCTCGGCAAGGAGCACTGATGTTCCGGACGATGTTCAAGTCCAAGATCCACCGCGCCACGGTGACGCAGGCGGACCTGCACTACGTCGGCTCGCTCACCATCGACCAGGATCTGATGGACGCGGCCGACCTGCTCCCCGGCGAGCAGGTCTCGGTCGTGGACATCGACAACGGCGCCCGCCTGGAGACCTACCTGATCGCCGGTGAGCGCGGCTCCGGCGTCATCGGCATCAACGGCGCCGCGGCCCGCCTGGTGCAGCCCGGCGACCTGGTGATCATCATCAGCTACGCCCAGCTCACCGACGCCGAGGCCCGCGAGTTCGTCCCCACCGTCGTGCACGTCGACCGCGGCAACAAGATCATCTCCCTGGGGTCCGACCCGGCCGAGCCCGTCCCCGGCACCCGGACGACCCGCGGCGACCTCGTCCACGACTGACCCGGGCCCGCCCTGCCGGAGGGGGCGGGCGTTCGGACTCTCCGGGATTAGGGTCATAATGACGAGAACCGATCCCGGAGGAGGGCACATGATCCCTTCCGTTCTGCACGCCCCCGACCCCGGCTGGACCACCGAGACCGATGTCGTCGTCATCGGCTCCGGCATCGCCGGCCTGGTCGCCGCGCTGCGCTGCCGTCCGCACGGGCGGGTGCTGCTCGTCACCAAGGCCCTCCTGGACGCCGGGTCGACCCGCTGGGCGCAGGGCGGCATCGCCGCCGCGCTCGCACCGGACGACACCCCGCGGGAGCACCTCGCCGACACCCTCACCGCGGGGGTCGGGCTGTGCGACGAGGACGCCGTCCGGGTGCTCGTCACCGAGGGGCCGGACGCCGTCCGCGGGCTCATCGACCTCGGCGCCGCGTTCGACCTCTCCGGCGCCGGCGAGATCGCGCTGACCCGCGAGGGCGGCCACCACCGGCGCCGCATCGCGCACGCGGGCGGCGACGCGACCGGCATGGAGATCAGCCGTGCCCTCCTCGCCGCGCTCAAGGACTCCGGTGTCGAGGTCATCGAGCACGCGCTCGTCCTCGACCTGCTGAAGGACGCCGCCGGACGTGCCGCCGGGATCACCCTGCACGTCATGGGCGAGGGGCAGCCGGGCGGCGTCGGCGCCGTCCGCGCCCGCGCCGTCGTGCTCGCCACCGGCGGGCTCGGCCAGGTGTTCTCCGCCACGACCAACCCCGAGGTCTCGACCGGCGACGGTGTGGCGCTCGCGCTGCGCGCCGGGGCCGAGGTCGCCGACCTGGAGTTCGTCCAGTTCCACCCGACGGTCCTCTGGCTCGGCGAGGGCGCGACCGGCCAGCAGCCCCTCATCTCCGAGGCCGTCCGCGGCGAGGGCGCCCACCTCATCGACCACGAGGGCGTCCGTTTCATGGCCGGACGCCACGAACTCGCCGAACTCGCTCCCCGCGACGTCGTCGCCAAGGGCATCATGAACCGGATGCGCAAGACCGGCGCGTCCTGCATGCTCCTGGACGGCCGGCACCTCGGCGCCGCCATGTGGGAGAACCGTTTCCCGACCATCCTGGCCGCCTGCCGGCACCACGGCATCGACCCGGTGACCGAGCCGATCCCGGTCGTCCCCGCCGCCCACTACGCGAGCGGCGGCGTCCGCACCGACCTGTACGGCCGCACGTCCGTCCCGGGGCTGTACGCCTGCGGCGAAGTCGCCTGCACGGGCGTCCACGGCGCCAACCGCCTGGCATCCAACTCCCTTCTGGAAGGTCTGGTCTTCGCGGCCCGCATAGCCACCGCCCTGCGAACCGACCTCGCCTCCTCGGCCGCACCCGCCTCGCCGGTCGGCGACGCGGTCCCGGAGGCCGCCGCCGCGCCCGCCGGTGGCGCCGGTATGGGCGACCCGGTCACGGCCGGTGCGGGCTCCGAGGGCGGGGGGCTGCTCGATCCGGAGCTCCGGGAGGAGATTCAGCGGATCACGACCTCCTACGCCGGGGTGCTGCGGGGGGCCGGGGGCCTGGAGACCGCGGCCCGGGAACTGCGGGCGCTCGGGGGCGGGGACACCGCGCCCGGTGTCGGGGCCTGGGAGGTCACCAACCTGCACACCGTCGCGTCCGCGATCGTGGCGGCGGCGCGCCTGCGGGAGGAGACGCGCGGGAGCCACTGGCGGGAAGACTTCCCCGAGCGGGCCGACGAAGCGTGGCGCGGGCACCTGGTGACGCGGCTGACCGGAAACGTCCTGACGACGACCTACGAACCTCTGGAAGGAAAGCGCTCATGACACCGGAACTTTCGCAGAGGCTCACTGCCGCCGGGCTCGATCCGCGAACTGTGGAAAACCTCGTCCGGACGGCGCTGGCCGAGGACGGGGAGGCCGACGTCACCAGCATGCCGATCTTCGCGCCCGAGGACACCGCGACCGGGGACCTCAGAGCGCGGGAGGAAGGAGTCGTCGCGGGCATCCCGGCGGCCTGCGTCGTGTTCGAGCTCCTGGACGTCGCCTACGAGACGAAGGCCGAGGACGGCGACCGGGTGGTCCCCGGGCAGGTCCTCATCTCGGTCAGCGGCCAGACCAGGGCGATTCTCCGGGCCGAGAGGACGGCGCTGAACCTGCTCACCCACCTGTCCGGGATAGCGACGGCCACGCGGCGGTGGGCGGACGCGCTGGCCGGCACCAAGGCGAAGGTCCGCGACACCCGCAAGACCCTCCCCGGGCTCCGGGCCCTGCAGAAGTACGCCGTCCACTGCGGCGGCGGGGTCAACCACAGGATGGGCCTGCACGACGCTGCCCTCATCAAGGACAACCACATCGCGGCGGCCGGGAGCGTCACCAAGGCGTACGAGGCGATCCGCGCCGTGTATCCGTCCCTTCACATCCAGGTGGAGTGCGACACCCTCGCACAGGTCGAAGAGGCACTCGCGGTGGGCGCGACGAGCATTCTGCTCGATAACATGACCGACGCCGAGATGGCCGAGGCGGTGCGCCTTGTGGCGGGGCGAGCGGAGCTTGAGGCCAGCGGTGGTCTTACCCTGGACCGGGCCCGAGACGTTGCCGTGACCGGGGTGGACTACCTTGCCGTCGGCGCGCTGACACACTCGGCGCGCGTGTTCGACATCGGCCTTGACTTCACCTGACCAGCGGGGACCTGATGCTGCTCACCATCGACGTCGGTAACACCCAGACCGTCCTCGGCCTGTTCGAGGGCGACGAGGTGATCGAGCACTGGAGGATCAACACCGATCCGCGGCGTACCGCCGACGAGATCGCGGTGGTCCTGCAGGGGCTCGTCCAGCAGAGCCCGCTGCTGGCCGAGAGCGACATCAGCGGCATCGCGCTGTGCTCCACGGTCCCGTCCGTCCTGCACGAGATGCGGGAGATGTGCCGCCGCTACTACGGCGACGTGCCCGCGGTGATCGTGGAGCCGGGCGTCAAGACGGGCGTCCCCGTCCGGATGGACAACCCCAAGGAGGTCGGCGCCGACCGCATCGTGAACGCGCTCGCCGCCGTCCACACCCACGGCGGGCCCGCGATCGTGGTCGACTTCGGGACCGCGACGACGTTCGACGCGGTGTCCGCCAAGGGCGAGTACGTGGGCGGCGCCATCGCGCCCGGCATCGAGATCTCGATAGACGCGCTGTCGTCGCGCGGCGCCCAGCTGCACAAGATCGAGCTGGTCAGGCCGCGCAACGTGATCGCGAAGAACACCGTCGAGGCGCTGCAGTCCGGGATCATCTTCGGTTTCGCCGGGCAGGTGGACGGCATCGTCGAACGCATGTCGGACGAGCTCGCCGATGATCCCGAGGACGTCACGGTCATCGCCACCGGCGGCCTGGCCCCGCTCGTCCTGGAGGAGTCCCAGAGCATCGACGTGTTCGAGCCGTGGCTCACCCTCATCGGCCTCCGCCTCATCTACGAACGCAACACCCCCTAGCACCGGAAGTCGTTCGCGGCGCATCAGGCGGGCTGGATAGCCTTGACGACGTGAGTGACGAGACCTTCGACGAGCTCCCGGAGCAGATGCGCGTGCGCCGGGAGAAGCTCGACCGGCTCCGCGAGAGCGGGATCGACCCCTACCCGGTGACCTTCCCCCGCACGGCGACGATCGCCGAGATCCGGGAGAAACACCCGGACCTGGAGCCGGGCACCGAGACGGGTGAGAAGGTCGGCGTCACCGGCCGCGTCATGCTGATCCGCAACACCGGCAAGCTGTGCTTCGCCACCATCCGGGACGGCGACGGCGACCTCCAGATCATGTTGTCGCTGGCCAAGGTCGGTCAGGAGCAGCTCGACTTCTGGAAGCGCGAAGTCGACCTCGGCGACCACATCGGCGTCGAGGGCGAGATCATCACCTCCCGCCGGGGTGAGCTGTCGGTCATGGCGGACCGGTTCGCGATCACCTCCAAGTGCCTGCGCCCCCTGCCGGAGAAGCACGCCGGCCTCACCGACCCGGAGGCGCGGGTCCGGCAGCGATACGTCGACCTCATCGTCAACGACGAGGCGCGGAAGATGGCGCGGATCCGTAGCGCCACCGTCAAGGCGGTCCGGGACTTCTGGCACGACGAGGGCTACCTCGAAGTCGAGACGCCCATGCTCCAGCCCATCCACGGCGGGGCGGCGGCCCGTCCGTTCAAGACGCACATCAACGCCTACGACATGGACCTCTACCTCCGTATCGCGATCGAGCTGTACCTGAAGCGGCTCGTCGTCGGCGGCATCGAGAAGGTCTTCGAGGTCAACCGGAACTTCCGCAACGAGGGCGCGGACTCCACGCACAACCCCGAGTTCACGATGCTGGAGGCCTACGGGACGTACCTCGACTACAACGACATGGCCGACCTGACCCAGCGGATGTACCAGAAGGCCGTTGTCGCGGCCCTGGGCACCACCGTGGTCGTCCATGACGGTGTCGAGATAGACCTCGGTCTGGCGGAGTGGCCGCGGATCACGCTGTATGGGGCGGTGTCAGAGGCGCTCGGCGAGGAGATCACCCCGCACACGCCGATCGAGACCGTCCGTAAGCTCGCGGACGCCCGCGACATCTCCTGGGACCCCAAGTGGGGGCAGGGCAAGCTCGTGCAGGAGCTCTTCGAGGAGCTGATCGAGCACACCCTGGTCCAGCCCACGTTCGTCATGGACTACCCGGTCGAGACGTCCCCGCTGACGCGTCAGCACCGCGAGGAGCCCCTCCTCACCGAGAAGTGGGACCTCATCGGCTTCGGGACGGAACTCGGCACCGCCTACTCCGAGCTGGTCGATCCCGTCGAGCAGCGCCGCCGTCTCACCGAGCAGTCGCTGCTCGCCGCCGGCGGCGACCCGGAGGCCATGCAGCTCGACGAGGACTTCCTGCGCGCGCTGGAGTACGCGATGCCGCCCACGGGCGGGATGGGCGCCGGCATCGATCGGATGATCATGGCGTTCACCGGTAAGGGAATCCGGGAGACGATCCTGTTCCCGCTGGTCAAGCCCGGGCAGTGACGCGACGCGCCGTGGCCGGCGCCCCCCCGGGGGGCCGGTCAGGCGCTTTCGCGGATCACGAGGTCGGGCCGCTGGACGACCTGGCGGTGCTGGTGGGATCTGCCCTCGCCCATCTCGGCCAGTGCCAGCTCGGCGGCCTCCCACCCGAGCGCACGGCGCGGCTGCCTGATCGTGGTGAGCGGGACGGCGGCGCTCGCGGCCAGCTCGATGTCGTCGTAGCCGATCACGGCGATGTCCTCGGGGACGCGGACGCCGAGCCGGGTCAGCTCGTTGATCAGGCCGATCGCCAGCAGGTCGTTGGCGCAGAACACCCCGTCCGGCCGCGGGGACATCGCGATGACCGCGTGGGCGGCGGCCTGGCCTTCGGTCGGGCTCAGGGCGTCCTGGACGAGCGTCCGGGGCTTTGCGAAACCGGCCTCGACGATCTTCCGCGCGGCGCCGTCCCGGCGGTCCACGCAGGGCTGCGGCTCGGGGATGCCGGTCACGAAGACGATCCGCTCCAGGCCGAGGCTGAGCAGATGCCTGGCGGCGGTCTCCCCGCCCGCGACATGATCGACCCGCGCGGTGCAGGCGTCGGACGAGTCGCGGTCGATCAGCACCACGCTCATCCCGGCGGCGCGCAGCCGTGAGATATCGGTGGGATCGAGCCCCACGGGGATGATCAGGACCCCGGCGGCCCGCTGCTCCTCCAGGAGCTCCAGCGAACGGCGCTCCTTGGCGGACGAGTGGTCGCTGGAGAGCCAGAGGGCGTCGTGGCCCGCCTCGTTGAGCGCGGCCTCGGCGCCGCGTGCGACGTCCGACGCGTACGGGTTGGTGAGGTCCTCGACGACGATGCCGAAGGCCCGCCGCGGCTGATCGCCGAACTCGCCCGCGGTGCGGTCGGGGCCCCGGCGGAGCCGACGCGCGGACTCGTTCCGGACGAATCCGAGCTCCTCGATCGCGGCGCGAACACGGTCACGGGTAGCTTCGGCCACGAGGTCTGGCCGGTTTAGGACATTCGAAACGGTCCCAACTGAGACTCCAGCCCGCCTCGCGACCTCACGAATACTGGTCTGTGGCAACTCGCTCCTCGTCCCGCCCCAGGAGTGTTTCCCCAGGTAGTGGAGTTGTGCAGGGGGCGCCACCGATTGAGTGACCACGCAGCGTGTTCAATTGGTGGCAGATGGCAGCTGACCGGCGCTTGACGGGCCGGATCCGGCCGCCTAGCGTTCCGAGCCGAAGCGTAGCTTGAAACGATTCACGATCTTGATCCGCGTCGAGATCTGGCGAGTCCAACGAGAAGGGGCGGTGCGGATGGCTGGCGATCTCATCCCGTCTCCCTCGGACGGCCAACGAGTGAATCGTCACCCGGAGTTCCCCCGTACGACCCCGCAATCGGCCAGGCGGCCACCTCCGGCCAAGCTCGCGAGACAGAAAAGGAACCCGATGATCTAAGTCCGGAAGGCTCCGGACCCGGCAACCCAACGCGCGTACAGATCGAGGCCCAACCCGTGCCTGTGCAGCGGACGGCTGCATCCCCGCGGTCATCACCACGGACGAGGGAGGACGGAGTGGAACCAGCCACACTCGCACGTCGTGGCACCGACGATTTCGGGCTGAGCGAAGAGGAGATCCGGCTGCTCGCCCAGATCGCCAGCGGTGTCACTGCCGATGTGGCGGCACGCAAGCTGGAGTTGAGCGCACGGACCTTGCGGCGCCGGTTGCGGACGATCTGTGACCGGCTGGAGGTCAACACCCCTATCGAGGCCGTGGTGTGGGCGGCCCGAAGGCAGCTCATCTAGCGGCTTCACCCCCCGACGCCCGCCAGGGGACGGGTGGGCGTCACCGACGATCCAGGCGGCGAACCTGGTACGAATTCCGTCCGGCCCCGTGGCGGCGGCGCCGACGTCCTGGCAGGTAGGTCCCTGCAGGAGGCGTCGCCGCGGACGGCGTTCGACCATCCGGCGGCCGTGGATCCCTCCGGCGTGCGCGGCGAGGTTCGAGCGAGGCTCAGGCGACTCGGACACCGCCGGCGAAGGGACGTCCGGCCATGGGGGCGATCTTCACGACATCGCCGGTGTGCGGCGCGTGGAGCATCTTGCCGTCGCCGACGTACATCCCCATGTGGTGGAGATCGGAGTAGAAGAAAACGAGGTCGCCCGGCTGAAGCTGGCTGCGCGACACGTGCGTGCCCGCGTTCCACTGGCTGCCGGTGTAGTGCGGGAGGTTGATGCCCACCTGCTTGTAGGCCCACATCGTGAGGCCGGAGCAGTCGAAGGTGTCGGGACCCGCGGCGCCCCAGACATACGGGCGTCCGATCTTGCTCATGGCGTACCGGAGCGCCTGCGCGGCCTTGCCGCTGCCGACGACGGGAAGCTTGGCGAGCTGCGTGGGGTCCTTCTTGACGAGCTTGCCGCGGACCTTCTCGTAGGTTTCGGAGACCTTCTTGCGCTGCGACTCCAGCTGCGTCCGCAGCTCCTTGACCTGCTGGGCGCGCGCCTCGGCGGACTTGCGGGCCCGCTGGGCGGCCTGCATGGCCCGCATGAGGTGGAGCACCCTGGTGCTGTCCTGCTTGGCGAAGTAGTTGAGGGTCGCGGCCTGATCGAGGACGACCTGCGGGTTCTGGGCGACGACGAACGAGACCGTGGGGTCGGAGCCGCCCTGCATGTAGCTGGTCGCGGCCAGGGCGCCGACCTTCTGCCGGATCTCCTGGAGCGACTTCTCCTGCCGCTCGGCGTTCTCCTTGGCGACCTTGGCGGCGCGCTGCGACTGCGCGAGCTTCACCTTCAGGCCGTTGTACCGCTCGGTGAGCTGCTCCAGCTGGTCGGCGAGCTTGAGGGCCTCGGCCCGGAGCTCTTTGGCGGACGGACCCGGCTCGGCGTGCGCGACGGCGACGGTGTGCGGGGCGATGGCGTGCGGCGCGGCCGTCAGCGCGATGAGCGCGCCGGCCACGGTGACCGCGCGGCCGTGAAAGCGTGAAAGAGAAGCAGGCCGCAATGGCTCCACGAATTCTCCTCTCCTCGTCCGCCTGCGGGTCGGCTGACGGGTTGGGGCCGGAGCAGCCCGTGTGCGGTGGTGTGCGGCCCTGCCGCGCACCCGCGGGTTCACCCCTGACGGTTCCGTCCAGGGGCGACCCCCAGACGCTCCGAAAGCGGGTTCCCGACTCCTCGGGACGCTGGTTGCGGTCCGCGGACTCGGCGGTTCGGCCTCCGTTCTGCGGGCGGCCGATACCAGCGATGGACACTAACGGAACCCGCAATGGATGCCAACCAGAACACGCGAACTCGCAGGTCGCGAGGGCGTGGCGCCGGGATGAGCCCGGTTTCGATAATCTCGTCTGTTTGTGGAGGTCGTGATCCGGCGTGCCCGTACCGCCGACGTTCAGGAGATCCGCAGGCTGGTCGATCTGTACGCCGGGTCGGGACGACGCCTGCTGAAGAAGACGACGGTGACGCTGTACGAGGACGTGCAGGAGTTCTGGGTCGCCGAGGACATCCAGCACGGGACGCCCGGGACCGTCATCGGCTGCGGCGCCCTGCACGTGATGTGGGAGGATCTGGCGGAGGTCCGCTCTGTCGCCGTGGACAAGGGCCACGGCGGACGTGGCATCGGGCACCGCATCGTGGCCCGCCTTCTGGAGACCGCGCGAGAACTCGGCGTGCGGAGGGTGTTCTGCCTTACCTTCGAAGTGGAGTTCTTCGCCCGTCACGGCTTCCAACCGATCCTGGGGACTCCGGTGGCGCCAGAGGTGTACGAGGAACTTCTCCGCTCTTACGACGAAGGCGTGGCAGAGTTCTTGGACCTCGACCGGGTCAAGCCGAATACGTTGGGCAACACCCGGATGTTGCTTCGCCTGGAGGACCGACCCAAATGAGTGATTCCCCCCACCGCGGGCGGCGGCACCACCAACCGCCGCAGGGCCAGGGTTCTTACGGCCCGCCGCCCCCGTACCAAGGGGCCCAATGGCAGCAACCCCAGCAGCGGCAGCCGTCGCAACAGCAGTGGCAGCAGCCCCAGCAGGACTGGGGGCAGTCCCACGAGCCGGCCTATGACCAGTACGACGGCTCCTACGGCGACTCCTACAGCGGTGAGATGGAACTGGCCCCCATCCACCGCCGGGCCGGTGCCCGGATCATCGACAACGGGCTCGTCGCGGTCTTCGGGTTCGCGCTCATCCTGCCGGTGACGATCGGGGCGTTCGGCCTGGGCAAGCCGGGCAGCAAGACCGAGGACGAGGGCGGCATCTGGAACTGGCCCATCATCTTCACCCTGTTCTTCGTCCTGTCGGTGCTGCCGTTCCTTTACGAGGCCGTGCAGTTGTCCATGTGGGGACGGACGCTGGGCAAGCGGGTCTTGGGCCTGGGCATCGTGCAGGCGCGTCCCGCGGGCGAGCCGGTGACCACGACGCAGGCCGTGTGGCGCGCCGGCATCGTGCATGTGGGCTACCAGATCGGCGTCTTCTTCTTCCTCGTCCTGGCGGTGATGGTGTGGGATTACGCCGCGTACGGGATGGCGCTGGTCTGGGTGGGCGGCCTTATGGCCTACCTGTGGGCGATCTGGGATCAGCCCCTGCATCAGGCACTGCACGACCGCTTCGCCGGCACGCTCGTCATCGATGAGCGGACGACCGGGTACGACGAGTACGCCGAGTACGCGGAGTAAGGCCGCCATGGCGGCTCCCCTTGCGGAACCGGGTCAGCGCCTGCTGGCGCGTGTCGTCGACACGCTCATCGTCGGTGTGCCCGTTGTCCTCGCCATCCGCGAGCTGGCGTCCGGGCGCGCAGTGGACGTCGCCGCCCCTGTTGCGGTGGCCGGATGCATGCTCGTGTACGAGGCGGTCCAGCTCGCCCTCTGGGGGCGGACACTGGGCAAGCGCTTCGCGGGCATAGAAGTCGTCGTCGCCCCACCGGACGAGCAGCCCGGTGGGGCGGTCGCAGAGGACGCCGAACCCGCGGCGGCGGGAGGAACCGGCGCCCTGCCCGCCTCCCCGCCCGTGCCCGTATCGCCCGTGCCCGTACCCGGGTTCGTGCCGGCGGGCGTTTCCGGGAACGCGGATGCCGGGGTCGCCGCCCGCCCGGACGTCCTGCGGTCGGTTCTCCGTGCCGCGGTCTATTCGCTGCCGATCGCGGCGCGCCCGATTCCCGTCCTCGGTCTGCTGGCGGGCGTCTTCTGGGTGGTGAACGCCGGGGTCCTGTTCGAGGGCACGCGCCGCCAGGCCGCCCATGACAGGCTCGCCGGGACCCTCGTGGTAAAACGTGCGCGTCCCGATTCATCGGCCCTCTGAGGCCCTCTCAGACGCGTTCAGGTGCGCCCCCGGGGCGTTGCTGCCGTACCCTCGGGCGGCGATCCATCGTGGCACGAGGATATTCGCCGGTGTTCTCCATGCTTTCGCCGAGTTGGCCGGGTCTGTTTCGGACGCCCGTGTTCACGGGGCGAATGCCGCCTCGTTCCGGTTACGGCCCTGAATCGGGCCGGGATCTGTCACGTCCCGGATGCCGCCTCCGGATTGGCGGGATGCTTCCCCGCCCTTGCCGCACCGCGTACGGTGTCGCTTCATAGCGGTAGTGGACTTACTCCGGATGGGACGTGGTCTTGCTTGGAACGGACTTTCGCGCATCCATGCGGGTTGTGACAGTAGATGGGCCACGTTCGCCTCGGCCGGTCCTGTGGGGAGGGTGAAGAACTGGGCGGACCGGACGGTCGGATTGTGCCTCAATCTCCTGATTTCCCCGGCGGAGCACGACGCCGGGCTTCGGCGGGATCGCGGATGGTGACTTCGCGTCCCAGGGCGGCGGAACAGATTTTCGCCGCCGCCTTGCCCGCGGTTATCCGTCCACCTCGGCCGGTGGGGGCGGTGATCTCCGTTTTCGGCCCGGGCTCCCTCCGGCCAGGCGCCTCCGGGCGCCGTCCCGGAGGTACTGGCGGATCCTCGCCGCGCCGGGCTCGCGGAGTCCGCGCGTATTCCCGGCCGGGGGCGGTTAGGGCCGTTACGTCAGGGTTAATCGTTGGCCGCGGTACCAGTGCGCAGGGCCTGTTAAGGTCCGGGCAGGGGACTTTTGCGGCTGGACGCCCGTCCCGCCCGAAAGCGGGGACACCCGCAAACCCGGCGCAAAGCGCGAGGGTCCGCCCAGGTCGGCGCGGTGGCCCGTGACACCGGTCACGCCCGAAAACCTCTGCCGTCTCCGCGTGGGGCGCTAATTCCCGGTTCCAGGGGCTACCGCCGCCCCTCGCGTGTCCCCGCGCTGCTCCGGAAACGATGAGGTCGATTACGGCCGGTCACCGGCGGAAGGCGACTTCGTCCCGAGTGCCGGTTCATCGGCATGGCTGGAATTGTCATCGGCGTAGTTCTCGGTATATCTTTGGCAGCCGATTGAAGTTTGCTCAAGCCGAAAGGGTCTGTCCCCATGGCACAGAAGGTTCAGGTGCTTCTCGTCGACGACCTCGACGGTGGCGAGGCGGACGAGACTGTAGCGTTCTCGATCGACGGCGCCTCCTACGAGATCGACCTGAGTGGCGCCAACGCAACGAAGCTGCGGGAATCGCTGCAGCCGTTCGTTGAGAAGTCCCGCAAGGCGGGCGCGGTCTCGCGTCGTCGCCGGCAGCGCGGCGCGTCCAGCCGGGAACGCAGCGCTGAGATCCGCGCCTGGGCCAAGAACAATGGCATCAAGGTCAATGAGCGCGGACGCATCCCGGCCCACGTGATCGAGCAGTACGAGGCGGCCAACTGACCGCTCACCCATCGGGGCGGCCCGTCTCCCTTAGCGGGACGGGCCGTTCGTTGTTCTCCGGGGCTCCCGGGGGCCTTCCCCCCGTGTGTTCTTCGACACTCCGCCCCAGCGGGTTCTGCGGGCGTTCTCTCGGGAGCGGCGTTCTTTGTGCCGGTTCTGCGGGAGTCTCCGCGCCGGCTTCCAAGAGCCGAGTCGACGGTGACGCCGCCCGTTCAAAAGATCAATCGTTCGCTTCTGGCGTAGCGGCAATGGGGTTCGGTGGGTCCCCGCCGAGGTAGAGAGGCGGCGCGGATGGAACTCCGTCCCATTCGGCGTACTCGTCCCGCGCCCCGGTCGACCTGCGGAAAGCCCCCGTTCGCTTGCGGCGTAGCGGGAACATGACGCACCGATGCGGTAGTTGGATGAGACTGAACAGCGCTTAGCTGGGGAACGTCTCCTGGTGGGAGTGCACCGGGCGGCCTCCTCGGGGCGGGCTAGCATGCGGAAGGACAGTTCCGGACGTTCCGGACTCTGCCCAACCGCTCTGTGAGGAGCGACGAGATGTTCGAGAGGTTCACCGACCGCGCGCGGCGCGTTGTCGTCCTGGCTCAGGAGGAGGCCAGGATGCTCAACCACAACTACATCGGCACCGAGCACATCCTCCTGGGCCTGATCCACGAGGGCGAAGGTGTCGCCGCCAAGGCTCTGGAGAGCCTGGGGATCAGCCTTGAGGCGGTGCGCCAGCAGGTTGAGGAGATCATCGGCCAGGGCCAGCAGGCGCCGTCGGGCCACATCCCGTTCACTCCGCGCGCCAAGAAGGTCCTTGAGCTGTCACTGCGCGAAGCGCTGCAGCTCGGCCACAACTACATCGGCACTGAGCACATCCTGCTCGGGTTGATCCGCGAGGGCGAGGGTGTTGCGGCCCAGGTGCTGGTGAAGCTCGGCGCCGACCTGAACCGGGTCCGCCAGCAGGTCATCCAGTTGCTGCACGGCTACCAGGGCAAGGAGCCGGCCGCCTCCGGCGGTCCCTCGGAGTCGGCTCCGTCCACCTCCCTTGTGCTCGACCAGTTCGGCCGCAACCTGACGCAGGCCGCACGTGAGGGCAAGCTCGACCCGGTCATCGGCCGGGACAAGGAGATCGAGCGGGTCATGCAGGTGCTGTCCCGCCGTACCAAGAACAACCCCGTCCTCGTGGGTGAGCCCGGCGTCGGCAAGACCGCCGTCGTCGAGGGCCTCGCGCAGAAGATCGTCAAGGGCGAGGTGCCCGAGACGCTCAAGGACAAGCAGCTCTACACCCTCGACCTCGGCGCACTGGTCGCCGGGTCCCGCTACCGCGGTGACTTCGAAGAGCGCCTGAAGAAGGTCCTCAAGGAGATCCGCACCCGCGGCGACATCATCCTGTTCATCGACGAGCTGCACACCCTCGTCGGTGCGGGCGCCGCCGAGGGCGCGATCGACGCCGCGTCCATCCTCAAGCCGATGCTGGCGCGCGGTGAGCTGCAGACCATCGGCGCCACCACGCTGGACGAGTACCGCAAGCACCTGGAGAAGGACGCCGCGCTGGAGCGCCGCTTCCAGCCGATCCAGGTCGCCGAGCCGTCGCTGTCGCACACGATCGAGATCCTCAAGGGGCTGCGGGACCGCTACGAGGCGCACCACCGCGTGTCGATCACCGACAGCGCGCTGGTCGCGGCCGCGCAGCTCGCCGACCGCTACATCAGCGACCGGTTCCTGCCCGACAAGGCGATCGACCTGATCGACGAGGCCGGCTCGCGGATGCGCATCCGCCGGATGACCGCTCCGCCGGACCTGCGCGAGTACGACGAGAAGATCGCCAACGTCCGGCGCGACAAGGAGTCCGCGATCGACGCGCAGGACTTCGAGAAGGCCGCCGCGCTGCGCGACTCCGAAAAGCAGCTGCTCGGCCAGAAGGCGCAGCGGGAGAAGGAGTGGAAGGCCGGCGACATGGACGTCGTCGCCGAGGTCACCGACGAGCTCATCGCCGAGGTCCTCGCCACCGCCACCGGCATCCCGGTCTTCAAGCTGACCGAGGAGGAGAGCAGCCGCCTGCTGCGCATGGAGGACGAGCTCCACAAGCGGGTCATCGGCCAGGAGGACGCCATCAGGGCGCTCTCCCAGTCGATCCGGCGTACCCGCGCCGGGCTGAAGGACCCGAAGCGTCCCGGCGGTTCGTTCATCTTCGCCGGCCCGTCCGGTGTCGGTAAGACCGAGCTGTCCAAGACGCTCGCGGAGTTCCTGTTCGGCGACGAGGACGCGCTGATCCAGCTCGACATGTCCGAGTTCATGGAGAAGCACACCGTCTCGCGGCTGTTCGGCTCCCCGCCCGGCTACGTCGGGTACGAGGAGGGCGGCCAGCTGACCGAGAAGGTGCGCCGCAAGCCGTTCTCGGTCGTCCTGTTCGACGAGATCGAAAAGGCCCACCAGGACATCTTCAACAGCCTGCTGCAGATCCTGGAGGACGGCCGCCTCACCGACGCGCAGGGCCGTGTCGTGGACTTCAAGAACACCGTCATCATCATGACGACGAACCTGGGGTCCAAGGACATCTCCAAGGGCGTCTCGATGGGCTTCGCCCGGCAGAACGACGAGCAGGGCTCGTACGAGCGGATGAAGGCGAAGGTGTCGGAGGAGCTCAAGCAGCACTTCCGCCCCGAGTTCCTCAACCGCGTCGACGACACGGTGGTGTTCCACCAGCTCACCCCGAAGGAGATCATCCAGATCGTGGATCTGATGATCGCCAAGGTGGACGAGCGGCTGCGTGACCGGGACATGGGCATCGAGCTGCGGCAGGAGGCCAAGGACCTGCTCGCGATCCGCGGCTACGACCCGGTGCTCGGCGCCCGTCCGCTGCGCCGGACCATTCAGCGGGAGATCGAGGACACCCTGTCCGAGAAGATCCTCTACAACGAGCTGAAGCCCGGCCAGATCGTGATCGTCGGTACCGAGGGCTTCGACCCCGAGAACAAGGACGCCACGGCGGAGAACGCCAAGTTCACGTTCAAGGGCGTGCCGAAGCCGTCCACCGTCCCCGACAGCCCGCCGCCCATCGAGGGCGCGGTCAACTTCAACAAGGACTGACGTCCGTCGAGAGGGGCCCGCAGCCGGCCGGCTGCGGGCCCTTCCGTATGCCCGGCGGTTTCACGGGCACAGCAGACCGACGGCCCTCCAAGGCGCCTCCTGGGCTGACGGTGGCGCAGGAGTCGGGCCGGCCGCCTCACCCTGGCACCCCAACGCTCCTGATAGGTGGAAATGTCATACGCGACCCCTAATATTCGAACATCAGATCGAATGAGGGTGGTGCTGTGGCGCAGTTCGGGCGGCGGCCGAATCTGGAGGAGGCGCGGATCACCCGGGCGTTCCGGCAGGACGTCCGGTCGGGTGCGCCGGCCAGGCTGCCGATCTTCCGGTCGCACCTGCAAGGGGAACTGCTGGCCCGGCTCCTGCTCGGCCCAGAGCGTGAGGTCTCCATGCTGGACCTCGCGGTGATGCTCCGCACCGACCTCGCATCGGTGATGCGCGAGGTCGCCAGGCTGGCCCGAGCCGACCTCCTCACGCTGCGCCGGACGCTCGCCGGAAGCCTGGTCACCCGGAACACCGAAAGCCCTCTCTACGGCCCGCTGGCCCGGCTCCTGATGCTGACCTTCGGCCCCGCCGCCGTGGTGGCGGAGGAGTTCGGAGTCCTGCGGGCCGTCCACGAGCTCTACCTGTTCGGCCCCTGGGCGGACCGCTGCAACGGTGTGCCGGGCGACCAGCCGGCCGATGTCGAAGTCCTCGTCATCGGCGAAGTCCCCTGCGATGCGGCCCATGACGCGGCCCAAGAGGCCGCAGCGCGCCTGGGCCTGCCCGTCCACCCCGTCGTCCGGACGCAGCCCGAATGGTTCGACGACACCGATCCCTTCCTGCGTGAGATCCGCAGCGGCTCCCTGCTCAGGCTCTAGAAAACCGAGACCGTGCCCTCATGTCGGCGTGCTTGGTCGGCGTCGCGGTCGCGGATTTCCGCTATTTGGGGGTGTTGGCGCGCAGGATGAGTTCTTCGCGGAGGGCGGCGGCATTGCCGGCCGGGTCCTGGGGAACGTGCACCTCCATTGTCACCAGCAGGTCTCCCCTGGTGCCGTCGCGGCGGGGCGCGCTGCCGAGAAGGCGCTCAAGCCGGTAGCGTCCAGCGAGTTCCAGCCCTTCACGCAAGTGCCCTCAACTCCCAGCCACCCGCCGCGACCCCGTTGGGGAAGTTCCGAAGCCGAAGATAGTCCAGGAGGGGCCGGAAAAGGATGGTTCCGCGTGGAGGCGGACGTGGCCGGTGAGCCGGGGGCTAACCGCCGGGTGCCGCGGGCCGGGTCAGCCAATCGGTGATGGCCTGGTTCATCCGGTGCTTGGTTTCGGTGGGGGCGAAGGAGGCGTCGACGGCGGCGCGGGCCAGGCCGGCGAGGGTGGGGTCGTCGTAGCCGAACGTGTCGCGGACGAGGGCGTACTCGGCGGCCAGGGGGGTGCCGATCAGGGCGGGGATGTCGGTGTTGAGGGTCACGGTCAGGCCCGCGTCGCGGAGGCGGGGGAGCGGGTGGGCGCCGAGGGAGGGCGCGAAGCCCAGGGCGACGTTGGACGATGGGCAGACTTCGAGGGCGATACCGCGGTCGCGGACCTCGGCCACGAGATCGGGGTCGTCCAGGACGCGGATGCCGTGCCCCAGGCGCTCGGTGCGGCCGGGGCCGATCGCGTGGCGGATGCTCGCGGGTCCCTCGCCTTCGCCGGCGTGGTGGACGATGTGCAGCCCGGCGTCGTGGGCGGCGGCGAACACCGCGTCGAACGGGGCGCCGGGGTGCGCCTCGTCGCCGGCGAGCCCGACGGCCACCACGCGGTCGTGGCGGCGGGCGAGGTCCAGGGTGCGCCAGGCGCGTTCGACGGAGCGGCGCCGGGAGTGGTCGAGGATGAGGCGGCACTCGATCCCGAAGGCGTCCTGCCCGGCCTCCAGGCCGTCCAGGACGGCCGCGAGCGGCATGCCGAGGTCACCGAGGCGTTCGCCGTGGCCGGCCGCCGTGAACGAGACCTCGGCGTACCGGACGCCCTGCGCGGCCTCGTCCGCGCAGAACTCGTAGGCGATCCGGTGGAAGTCGGCGGGACGGCGCAGGCAGGCCCGCACGAGGTCGTTCTGCGCGAAGAAGGAGGCGAAGTCCCCGAACGCGCCCACCTCGCCGGGCACCCGGACACCGTTGGCCGCGCCGATCTCGCGGAGGGTCGTCCACCGCACGGTGCTTTCGAGGTGGACGTGCAGGTGGGCTTTGGGCAGGGTCAGCAGGTCGCGCACGGACGTTACGGTATGGGCGCGCCACCCAGGACGACCAGCGAATATTCGCGTGCACGAGCACGCCGGGCGCGGCGCCCCGGTTCAGCCGGGGAGGGCGTAGCGGCCGTCGTCCAGCGGGTCGACGAGGCCGTCGGCGATGAGGGCGTCGAGGGCGCGTTCGCGCTGGACGGTGTCCGACCAGACGGCGTCGAGGGCCGGTTTCGCGACGGGTCCTTCGGCGTCGCGCAGGACGGCGAGGAGGCGGCCGCGGCATTGGCGGTCGGTGCCCGCGTACGTCTGGCCCCGGCGCGGCGGCCCGTCGTAGGCGGGACGTCCGGCCAGCTGCCACGCGCACCTGTCGAGCACCGGGCAGTCGACGCAGCGGGGTGTGCGGGCGGTGCACACCAGCGCGCCCAGTTCCATGACGGCGACGCCCCAGCGGGCGGCGGTCGGGGGATCGGCCGGCAGGAGGCTCTCCGCGAGCCGCACCTCCGCCCTGGTCTGCGACTTGGGCGGATACTCGGCACCGGACAGCAGCCGGGCCAGGACGCGCCGGACGTTGGTGTCGAGGACGGCGTGCCGCTGCCGGAACGCGAAGCTCGCGACGGCCGCGGCCGTGTAGGCGCCGATGCCGGGGAGCGCCAGCAGTTCCTCGTGCGCGGACGGGACCTCGCCGCCGTGCCGCTCGGTGATCGCGCGGGCGCTCTCGTGCAGGCGCAGCGCGCGGCGCGGGTAGCCGAGCCGGCCCCACGCCCGGACGGCCTCGCCGGACGGTTCGGCGGCCAGCGCGGCGGGTGCCGGCCAGCGCGTCATCCAGGCGTCCCAGACGGGCAGGACGCGCGCGACCGGTGTCTGCTGGAGCATGATCTCGCTGACCAGGACGCCCCACGGGCTCGCGTCCGGCGCCCGCCACGGAAGATCCCGGGCGTTCGCCTCGTACCAGTCGAGGATCGGGGCGGTGTACACGGAGTTCAGGTTCATGGCGCGCCGCCATTGTGACACGCGGCGGGCGTTCCCTCGTCCCGGTCCGCTGAGGCGTCCTAGTGCCCGGCGGTGAGGGCGGCGCGATCAGACATAGCGTTCCAGGATGGAGGATTCGGCCAGCCGGGAGAGGCCCTCGCGGACGCTGCGGGCCCGGGATTCGCCCACGCCGCCGACCGCCTGGAGGTCGTCGATGCTGGCGGCGAGGAGTTTCTGCAGGCCGCCGAAGTGCTCGACGAGGCGTTCGACGACCGTGCTCGGCAGCCGGGGGACCTTCGCGAGGAGGCGGCAGCCCTTGGGGCTGACGGGCAGGTCGAGGGCGTCCGGGCCGGAGAAGCCCATCACCTCGGCGACCGTGGACAGGTCGAGGAGTTCGTTGGCGGAGAGCGCGTCCAGCGCGGTGAGGATGGCGGCCACGCCGCGGGTGCGGGTGTCGTCGGAGGGGTAGTCACGGACGATCAGCTCCCGGTCCGCGTCGACGCCGGAGACCAGCTCGTCGAGCTGGAGGGAGAGCAGGCGGCCGTCCGTGCCGAGTTCGACGACGTAGCCCTCGATCTCGTCGGCGATGCGGCGCACCATTTCGAGGCGCTGGACGACGGCGCTGACGTCCCGGACGGTGACGAGGTCCTCGATTTCGAGGGCGGAGAGCGTGCCCGACACCTCGTCGAGGCGGAGTTTGTAGCGTTCGAGTGTCGCCAGGGCCTGGTTGGCCTTGGACAGGATCGCCGCCGAGTCTTCGAGGACGTAGCGGGTTCCGTCGAGATACAGCGCGATGATGTGCATCGACTGGCTGACCGAGATGATCGGAAGGCCGGTCTGGCGGGCGACGCGTTCCGCGGTGCGGTGACGCGTCCCCGACTCCTCGGTCGGGATGGTCGAGTCGGGCACGAGGTGGACGGCGGCGCGGACGATGCGGGTGTGGCTGTTGTCGAGGACGATCGCGCCGTCCATCTTGGCGAGTTCGCGAAGGCGGGTCGCGGAGAATTCGACGTCGAGCTCGAAGCCGCCCGTGCACAGCTCCCTGACGGGCTTGTCGTAGCCGAGCACGATCAGGCCGCCGGTGTGGCCCCGAAGGATCCGCTCCAGTCCGTCGCGAATCTGGGTGCCCGGGGCCACCGCGGCCAATGTGGCGCGGCGTCGTTCGTCATGACCCTTGTCGTGTGATGGCACCTGACCCCCGGAGGTCGCTGGACGGCGCCAGTTTACCGAGGAGGGCCGCGGACTGGTTCCTCCCCAGGTCGCAAGCCCGCGTTGTGTGGAGTAATACGTGAAGTAATACTTTGCCGCGGCCCCTGTCAGGGGGCCGTGAACGCTACCTGGAGGGCCTGTTGCAGGCTGTCGACCTCCATCACCTTCATGCCCTCGTAGCTGCTGAGCTGGGGGTCGGCGCGTTTGAGCGGTGACCCGTCGGCGAGTTCGAGGGAGCCGCGCGGGACGACGGCGTACTTGAACCCGAGCCGGGCCGCCTCGGCGAGCCGCCGCTGGACGCCGGGCACGACCCGGACCTCCCCGGCGAGCCCCACCTCGCCCAGCGCGATCAGGCTGTTGGACAGGGCCTGCTCGACCGTGGACCCCGCGACGGCCAGGCCGAGGGCCAGGTCGACGGACGTCTCGGTGAGCCGCACCCCGCCCACCGTCGAGACGTACACGTCCTGTTCGTGCATGGAGATCTTGCAGCGTTGCGCGAGGACGGCCAGGACCATCGCGACGCGGGAGGTGTCGAGCCCGGACGTGGCCCGCCGCGGCGCCGGCAGGTGGGATTTGGCGACGAGCGACTGCACCTCGGCGACCAGGGGGCGGCGGCCTTCCAGCGTGACCGTCACGCAGGTGCCGGGGACGGGTTCCTCGCGGCGGGTGAGGAAGAGGCCGCTCGGGTCCGGCAGGCCGACGATGCCGACCTCCGACAGGTCGAAGCAGCCCAGCTCGTCGGTGGGCCCGTAGCGGTTCTTCACCGCGCGGATCATGCGGAGCCGGGAGTGCCGGTCGCCCTCGAAGTACAGGACGACGTCGACCAGGTGCTCCAGCAGCCGCGGCCCGGCGATCGCGCCCTCCTTGGTGACGTGGCCGACCAGCACGACGGTGATGCCGCGCTCCTTGGCGACCCTGATCAGGTTGGCGGCGACCTCGCGGATCTGCGTGACGCCGCCGGGCGCGCCGTCCGCCTCGGACGTTCCGATGGTCTGGATGGAGTCGACCACGAGCAGCGCGGGCTCGACGGTGTCGATGTGCCCGAGGACCGCGGAAAGCTCGGTCTCGGCCGCCAGATACAGGTGGTCGGTGATCGCCCCCACCCGGTCGGCGCGCAGCCGCACCTGCTCGGCCGACTCCTCACCCGTCACATAGAGGACGTTCTTGCCGCCCGCGCCCTCGCCTCCCGTCGAGGCCAGCGCGGCGACCTCCAGCAGCAGCGTCGACTTGCCGATGCCCGGCTCGCCCGCGAGCAGCAGCACGGCCCCGGGGACGATGCCGCCGCCGAGCACCCGGTCCAGCTCGTCCAGGCCGGTGGGGCGTGTCTGCGCGGACCGGACGTCCACCTGCCCGATCGGCCGCGCCGGCGCGCTGACCGGCCCGGCGGCCACGACCCGCGCCGGTGTCGCGGACGCCGCCTCGGTGACCGTCCCCCACGTCTGGCACTCGCCGCAGCGCCCGACCCATTTGGACGTCTGCCACCCGCACTCCGAGCACCGATAGGCCGCCTTGGCCGTCTTAGCCTTCGCCATGCGCGGCAGCCTAGAGCCCGGCCCCGACAGTCAGCGCTCCTTATGGGCCCGTTCGATCAGGTCGCCGAGGTGGTCGGAGACGGTGCCGGGGCGTTCGAGCATGGCCATGTGCCCGGCGGTGGGGATGATCTCCAGGCGGCCGGACGGCACGCAGGAGGCGATCTTGATGCTGTGCTCGACGGGGGTGAGCACGTCGTTCTCGCCGCCGAGGACGAGGGTGTCGGCGGCGGCGAGGGACGCGCAGTCGCTGATGACCTCGGTCGTGATCATCGAGCGGAAGTAGTCGGCGAAGGCGTCCATGCGGGTCTCGATCATCATCTGCTCGGCGAAGGCGACCGCGGCGGGGCTGGCGTCCGGGCCGAAGGCGATGAGGTCCTCGACGAGGGTGGTGACGTCGCGGCCGAAGTGGCGGACCTTCTCGATGGCGCCGGCGCCCGCGCCGAGGGCGCCGAGGGCGCGGGGCAGGACGCGCCGGGTGGTGCGCGCGACCAGCGCGGGCAGGCCCAGGGTGACCTCGCCGAGCCCGCCGGACGAGGTGCACACCAGGCCGGTGGCGAGGACCCTGCGTCCGATCAGGCCGGGGTTCTCGTCGGCGTACCGCATGACGGTCATGCCGCCCATGGAGTGCCCGACGAGGACGACGGGGGTGTCGGCGGGGATGGTGGCCTCGATCACGGCGGCGAGGTCGCCGGCGAGGCGGCCGAGGGAGTAGCCGTCGCGGCCGCCGCCGTCGGAACGGCCGTGGCCGCGGTGGTCCCAGAACACCAGGCGGCCGAGGCCGCGCAGCGCCTTGCGCTGGAAGTGCCAGGAGTCCTGGGTGAGCGTCCAGCCGTGCGAGAAGACGACGGCGAGGTCGGTGCGCTCCTCGCCGTCGATCTCGGCGTACAGGCGGGTGCCGTCGTCGGCGCGGACGGGCGTCGGGCGGCCGCGCAGCGAGCCGAACGGCTCGCCGGCGAACGGGTCGGGGCGCAGCTGGAGGCGGCGCAGGGCGCGGCGCTGGGCGAGGAGTCCGGCGCCGGCTCCGGCGGCGCCGACGGCGGTGGCGGCGAGCAGGCCGCCGAACGCTCTTCCAGCGGTGACACGGCTCGTGGTGGCGGCGTTGCCCATGCTCCGTTCCTCCCGGATGACCAACCCGTCGGTAACTCAGGGGCAACGCCACCACAAATTCACCGCATAGTCCACCTCGAAGCCGGCTCCCGCGGCGTCGACCTCGCGCAGGCAGGCGTCCGCGAGGCCCGGCGGGAACTCGATCCGCAGGACGGCGGCGAGATCGTCCCGGTTCTGGAACGACCACCGGATCGTCAGCGGCTCGCGGGCGAAGCCGCGGCGCGTCCAGAAGCGCTCGACCGCCCCGGGGTCGTATTTCGGCAGGCTGCGGCGGAACCAGCGGCCGAACGTGGAGCGGGTGGCGTCGTTGTCGATGATGAAGATCGCCCCGCCGCGCCGGACGACCCGGTCGAGTTCGGCGAGACCGGGTTCGCAGCCCGGCCCGAAGAAGTACGCCCACCGGGCGTGGACGACGTCGATCGAGGCGTCCGGGAGCGGCAGCGCCTGCGCCGCGCCGGTACGGACGGTCACGTTGGGCAGGCCGCGGGTGCGGCGGGCGGCGGCCGAGGCGAGGCCCGCGTGCGGCTCGACGCCGATCACCCGGTGCGCGTCCGCGGCGAAGAACGGGAGGTGGAAGCCGGTGCCGCAGCCGAGGTCCAGGACGTCGGCCCCCTTCCACGGGCGGATCGCGCGCATCGCGTCGGCGAGGACGCCGTCGGGGTCGACGGCGCGGTTCTCCAGTTCGTAGACCTGCGGGGAGTTCCAGATGTTGGGGCTCGGCACGGCGCCCGGCGCGATCTCGGCCACGGAAACAGAGCGTAGCCGGGCCCGGCACGCATCAATGGCGCGTCCATGGGGACGGAGCAAGGAGGATCACTCGCGGCGGTTGTTTCATCACGGCCGCCGCCGCATAGGCTTTGCCTTGCGAACCTGATGAACACCGTCGAGCGATCATTCCTGGCGAGGAAGCCTTGACCCCGCAGCACAACGGCGTCCGTTCACCCGCTCTGCGGGTCCCGGACGCGCCGATCACGCTCTCCACCGCGTCGGTCTACCCGGAGAAGGTACCGAGCGCGTTCGAGATCGCCGCGCTCCTGGGCTACGACGGCATCGAGGTCATGGTCTCCACGGACGCCTCGTCGCAGGATCTGAACGTCCTGCGCCGCCTGTCCGACTACCACCAGGTCCCCATCAAGTCGATCCACGCGCCCTGCCTGCTGCTCACCCAGCGGGTGTGGGGGCGTGAGCCCTGGGGCAAGCTGGTGCGCTCCAAGGAGGTCGCCGAGGAACTGGGCGCGGAGGTCGTTGTCGTCCATCCGCCGTTCCGCTGGCAGCGTGATTACGCCAAGGAGTTCGTCGAGGGCCTGGCCCGTATGCAGGACGAGACGGATGTCCTGTTCGCGGTGGAGAACATGTTCCCGCTCAAGGCGCGCGGTGCGGAAGCGGGCATGTACCTGCCCGACTGGAATCCCGTCGACCAGGACTACCCGTACGTCACCCTCGACTTGTCCCACACCGCCGTCTCGGGGTCGGACGCCGTCGACATGGCGGGCGACCTGGGGGACCGTCTGCGGCACATCCATCTCGCCGATGGTGTGGGCATCACCAACAAGGACGAGCATCTCGTCCCGGGCCGCGGCAACCAGCCGTGCGGGGCGATGCTGGAGAACCTCGCCGAAGGCGGCTTCCGGGGGCACATCGTCCTGGAGGTGAACACGCGGCGCGCGACCAGCCGGGTCGAGCGGATGGAGGACCTCGCCGAGGCCCTGGCGTTCGCCCGCCTGCACCTGGCCGCCGCCGACCGCACCTGGGAGGTCACGCCGGCCGGGGAGGTCACCCGCCGGGGCGTGCGGTGACCGAGACCACCGGGCGCCGGGGGCCGGGGCGCCGTCCCGGCCCGACGGAGACGCGCGAGAAGATCCTGGCCGCGGCGCGCGAGATGTTCGCCGAGAAGGGCTACGACGGCGTCTCGGTGCGGGCCATCGCCCGCGCCGCCGGCGTCGATCCCGCGCTCGTCCACCACTTCTTCGGCAGCAAGGACGGCGTGTTCGTCGAGGCGATGCGCTTCCCGGTGGACCCGTCGGTCCTGCTGCCGCGCATCATGTCGGTCCCGCGCGACCGGCTCGGTGAGGCGGTCGTCCGCGCGTTCCTGGCGGTGTGGGGGGACGCCGACCGCCGCGCGCCGCTGCTGGCGATGCTCCGCTCGGCGATGACGAACGAGCGGGCGGCGACGCTGCTGCGCGAGTTCGTCACGGTCGCGCTGACCGAGCGGGCGCGGCAGGCGCTGGACGTCCCGCACGCGCAGATCCAGGCGGCGGCGGGGCAGATGATCGGCCTGATGATCCTGCGGTACGTCCTGCGCGTCGAGCCGATGGCGTCGGTTCCGGAGGAGGAACTGGTCGCGCTGGTTTCGCCGGTCATCCAGCGCTATCTGACATCGGCCTGAGCTTCGCCGGGCCTCCTTGACCGGGCTCCGCCGCGCACATAAATTCAACACATGATGAGTTCTAGCCCGGTGAACCAGGAGCCGGCCGTCCGGGTGCGCGACCTGCGGGTCGCCCGCGGCGGCCGGGAGGTCCTGCACGGGCTCACCTTCGACATCCCGCGCGGCGAGATCGCCGGCCTGATCGGCCCGAGCGGCTGCGGGAAGACCACGCTGATCAGGGCGCTCGTCGGCGTCCAGATCGTGGCGGGCGGCACGGTGACGGTGCTCGGCGCGCCGGCCGGATCGTCCGCCCTGCGGCGCCGCGTCGGATACGCGACGCAGTCCCCGGCCGTGTACGCCGACCTGACCGTCGCCGAGAACCTGCGCTACTTCGCGTCCGTCCTGCGCGCGCCCCGCTCGGACGCCGACCGCGTCATCGACGAGGTCGGGCTCGGCCGCAACCGCGGCCAGACCGCGGCGACGCTGTCCGGCGGGCAGCTCAGCCGCCTCAACCTCGCCGTCGCGCTGCTCGGCTCGCCCGAGCTGATCGTCCTGGACGAGCCGACCGTCGGCCTCGACCCGGTGCTGCGGCAGGAGCTGTGGGAGCTGTTCCGGGACCTGGCCGACGGGGGCGCCACGCTCGTCGTGTCCAGCCACGTCATGGACGAGGCGCGCCGCACCGACCGGCTGCTGATGATGCGCGAGGGGGCGGTCCTCGCCGATGGCACCCCGGAGGAGCTGCGCTCGCGCACCCGGACCTCCGACCTGGAGGCGGCGTTCCTCCGGCTGATCAACGAGAAGGCGGGGAGTCCCGCATGAGCGCGGCCATCACCTTCGCCACGATGCGGCGCATCCTCGCGCAGCTCAAGCACGACCACCGCACGCTCGCGCTGCTGGTCGGCGTGCCGACGCTGCTCATGGTCCTGCTGCGGTACGTGTTCGACCAGCCGGTGCTGTTCGACCGGATCGGCCCGATGCTGCTCGGCCTGTTCCCGTTCACGGTCATGTTCGTCGTGGCCAGCATCGCCACCCTCCGCGAGCGGACGAGCGGCACCCTCGAACGGCTGATGACCATGCCGCTCGCCAAGCTGGACCTGCTGACCGGCTACGCGCTCGCGTTCGGGCTGCTCGCGCTCGTCCAGGTCGCCGTCGTGCTGGCGATCTCGCTGACCTGGCTCGGCCTCGACCTGCACGGCTCGCTCGGCTCGCTCATCCTCGTCGCCCTGCTGGACGCCCTGCTCGGCATGGCCCTCGGCCTGCTGGCCAGCGCGTTCGCGCGGACCGAGTTCCAGGCCGTCCAGTTCATGCCCGCGCTCGTCCTGCCGCAGCTGCTGCTGTGCGGGCTGATCTACCCGCGCGAGAAGATGGCGTCCTGGCTCCAGGCGATCGCGGACGTCCTGCCGCTGTCCTACGCGGTGGAGGGCATGCAGCAGATCAGCGCCACCCCCGACTTCACCGGCACCCTGGCCCTGGACGTGGCCGTCATCGCCGCCTTCACGGTCACGTCCCTCGTCCTGGGCGCCATCACCCTCCGCCGCCGTACGGCATGACCCGTGAACGGCGGCCGAGGTTTACACGCGGCGGTGTGTCGCTCCTCAACCGGACAGGTGGGGGCAATCAGGCTCTCCGTGCTCTATCGGGCTGGTAGCTTCGCGCCATGACCTCCCCAGAGCACGGGCCACCGGGGCCGCAGCGGCCCGCGGAGGCTCCGCAGCCGCACGCCGCCGACCAGGCCGCGGGCGCCAAGGAGGCTCCCGAAAGTGACGCCGAGGGCGCGTTCTGGGGGGCCTCGGACGGCGCCGAGCGCAAGCGGAAGCGGCGCTGGCCCCGCGTCCTGATCGCGGTAGGGGTCTTCCTGGCGCTGGTCGTGGCCGGGCTCGGCGGCCTGCTGTGGCAGCGCCAGTCGTCCTACAACGGCAACATCGACCGGATCAAGGGAGTGATGCCGGACACCGGGGCGAAGCGGCCGGGGCCGAACGTGGAGGGCACCGAGAACTGGCTGCTCGTCGGCTCGGACTCGCGGGCCGAAGGCGGCACGACCGGGGAGGGCAACCAGGTCTGGAAGCCGGGGCGGCAGCGCACCGACACGATCATGCTGCTGCACCTGCCGGCGGACCGGAAGAAGGCGTACGTGATCTCGTTCCCGCGCGACTCGTGGGTCGAGATCCCCGGCTACGGCAACCAGAAGATCAACGCGGCGTTCTCGTTCGGCGGGCCGAAACTGCTGATCGAGACGATGGAGAACCTCACCGGCGTCCGCATCGACCACTATGGCGCGATCGACTTCGAGGGGTTCAAGGCGATGACGGACGCGCTCGGCGGCGTCACCGTCAACGTCAAGCAGAGCGTGTACGACCCGGCCCGCAAGAAGCAGTGGACGGCGGGCAGGCAGAAGCTCGACGGTGAGGAGGCGCTGCTGTTCGTCCGGCAGCGCTACAACCTGCCGAACGGCGACTTCGACCGGATCAAGCGGCAGCAGGCGTTCCTCGGCGCGCTCGCCAAGCAGGCCGCGGACCGGGGCACGCTCACCAACCCGCTCAAGCTCGACCGGTTCCTGTCCGCGCTCAGCAAGTCGATCAGCGTGGACGAGGGCGTGTCGGCGGGCGACCTGCGCTCGCTGGCGCTGAGCATGCGGGACGTCCGGGCGTCGGACGTGATGTTCATGACGTTGCCGCACAAGGGCACCGGCATGCGCGGCAAGCAGAGCGTCGTGTTCCTGGACGGGACGAAGGCGAAACAGCTGTTCGAGGCCGTGAAGAGCGCCGAGATGGCCGAGTACGTCAAACAGTACGGCGGCGGCAACAGCCTGGGCACCGTTTCGTGATCGCCGGCCCGCGGCGGGCATAACCTGGGACGGGTAGGGGCCCAGGGAGCAAGGGGTGCGTACGGTGCTTCGTCAGGCGTTGCTCGCCGCGTCGCGCAGTGGCGGCGCGCGCAGGGTCGTGGAGACCGCGCCGTTCACCGGCGACGTCGTCCGCCGCTTCATCGCCGGGGAGACGATCGAGGACGCGACACGCGTCACCGGGGAGCTGACCGGCGAGGGGCTGCTCGTCACGCTGGACGTCCTGGGCGAGGACACCCACGACAAGGGCCGCGCCGAGGCGAACGTCGAGCACTACGTCGAACTGCTGGAACGGCTGGGCGCCGCCGGTCTCGGCACACGCGCCGAGGTGTCGTTGAAGCTGTCGGCCATCGGCCAGACGTTCGATGAAGACCTCGCCTTGGAGAACGCCAAGCGAGTG
This sequence comes from Actinomadura formosensis NBRC 14204, assembly GCF_001552155.1. Lineage (GTDB taxonomy): Bacteria > Actinomycetota > Actinomycetes > Streptosporangiales > Streptosporangiaceae > Spirillospora > Spirillospora formosensis. The sequence goes on from NZ_BCQQ01000089.1 coordinate 29,521, forward strand.
TGCGCGGCCGCCCGTTCCGCCAGTACGACGGTCACTCTCGACATGGAAGAGCACACGACCGTCGATTCGACCCTTGGGATCGTCCACGAGCTCCGGCGTGACTTCCCGGACGTGGGGGCGGTCATCCAGTCATATCTGCGGCGGGCCGAGGAGCACTGTGCGGAACTCGCCTACGAGGGGTCCCGCGTAAGGCTGTGCAAGGGCGCGTATGCAGCACCGGCGGCGGTGGCCTTCACTGACAAGGACGAGATCGACAAGTCGTACGTCCGCTGTATGAAGGTCCTGATGGCGGGCAAGGGCTACCCGATGCTCGCCACGCACGACCCACGGCTCATCGACATCGCCGGGGCGCTGTCGATCCTGCATGAGCGCGACGCCGACACCTTCGAGTACCAGATGCTCTACGGGATCCGTCCGCAGGAGCAGCGCAGGCTCGCCGCACAGGGCGCGCAGGTCCGCGTCTACGTCGCGTACGGGCGCGAGTGGTACCAGTACTTCATGCGGCGCCTCGCGGAGCGTCCCGCCAACCTCCGCTTCTTCCTGCGCTCCGTTGCCGGACGGGCGTGAACCGCGCGGCTATAGGCTGGGCCGGTCGATGAATCCCCACGTCAAGGTATGCCGATGATCGCGATTCTGGGTGCCGGGAAGATGGGCGAGGCGCTGCTGTCCGGGGTGCTGCGGGCCGGCCGCCGCCCGTCGGAGCTGATGGCGACCGCGCGCCGCGAGGAGCGGCGCGCGCTGCTGCGCGAGCGGTACGGCATCGAGGTCGTGCCGAACACCGAGGCCGCCGCGAAGGCCGAGACGCTGATCCTCGCGGTCAAGCCGCAGGACATGGGGGCCCTGCTGGACGAGATCGGCGCGCACGTCCCGCCCGGCCGGCTGGTGATCTCGATGGCGGCGGGCATCACCACGGAGTTCGTCGAGGCGCGGCTGCCGGAGGGCGTGCCCGTCGTCCGCGTCATGTCGAACACGCCCGTCCACGTGGACGAGGCGATGAGCGTGATCTCGCCCGGGTCGCACGCGGCGGAGGAGCACCTGAAACGGGCCGAGGAACTGCTGTCCCCGGTCGGGAAGGTGCTGCGCATCCCGGAGTCGCTGCAGGACGGCGCGACGGCCCTGTCCGGCAGCGGCCCGGCGTACTTCTACTACCTGGTCGAGGCGATGGTGGACGCCGGCATCCTGCTCGGCATGCCGCGCGCCGCCGCGCTGGAGATGGTGATCCAGTCGGCCGTGGGCGCGGCGATCATGCTCCGTGACTCGGGTGAGCATCCGGTGCTGCTGCGGGAGGCGGTCACCTCCCCGGGCGGGACGACGATCTCGGCGATCCGGGAGCTGGAGCGGCACGGTGTCCGCGCCGCCGTCCTGGAGGCGATCGAGGCGGCCCGCGACCGGGGCCGCGAGCTGGCGGGCGGCTGACCGCCCGGCGCCCGGGTGCGGGGCGCGGCCGTGCCTAGGCCGCCTTGTTCCGTCGCGGCGCGGCGTGGTGGGTGACGGTGCAGACGAATCGGGCCGCGCCGCGCATCGCCTCGCTCGCCTCGGGCAGGACGCGGTTCAGGATCTGGAAGACGTGCATCTGCCCGTTCCAGACCTGGAGCTCGCAGGACGCGCCGGCGCGCTTCAGCGCGTCCGCGAACGCCTCGGCCTCGGCGCGCAGGACCTCGGCGCCGCCGACCTGGATGAGGACGGGCGGCGTGTTCGTCCAGGCGCAGGTGAGCAGGGCCAGCCGCGGGTCCTTGAAGCCGGCGGACCCCACCACGAGGCGGGCGATCCGGCGTGCCGAGGCGGGGCTGATGTAGGGGT
>NZ_BCQQ01000090.1 GCF_001552155.1 Actinomadura formosensis NBRC 14204
GGCGGCCGTGGGCGGACGGGCCGCCGCGGCCGAGGCCGCCGCAGCCGCCGCCCGCCAGGCGGGCGATCGTCCCCGCCCCGGACGGCTCCGGCTGGCGCTGGGGCGAGGCGGAGGACTGACCGCGCTCAGCGCGGCAGCGCGTCGATGATCTGCCGCGCGCGTCCGACGCCGTCCTCGGCCCGGATGCGCCGCCCGATCTCGCTCGCGCGCTCGGCCATCTCCCGATCCTGGACGGCCTGCCGGATCTTCCGCGCCAGCCGCGGCGCCGTCAGCGCGCGGAACGGGAGCGGTGCCGGCCCCGCGCCCAGCGCCGCCACCCGCTCGCCCCAGTAGGGCTGGTCGCCGAAGAACGGGCACACCACGGCCGGCACGCCGGCCCGCAGTCCCGCCGCGGTCGTCCCGGCGCCGCCATGGTGGACGACCGCCGCCGTCCGGGGGAACAGCCACGCGTGCGGGACGTCCCGGACGGCGTGGACCCGGCCGTCCGAACTCGCCGGATCGCCCTGCACGACGCCCCGCACCCCGGCGAGTTCCAACGCCGCCCGCACGGTCCGGCCGGTCGCCTCGCCGTCCTTCGGGACCATGCTCCCGAACCCGACGTACACCGGTGCGGGGCCCGCCGCGAGGAACTCCGCCAGTTCCCCGGGCGGCTCCCACTCGTCCTCGTCGAGGAACCAGTACCCGGTCAGATGGACGTTCGGCCCCCAGTCCCCGGGCCTTGGCACGACGACCGGGCTGAAGCACGCCAGCACCGGGCCGTCCGGCCTGCGGCCCCGCAGCGGCAGCCGCGGCAGCCCCAGCGACTCCTCCCGCCACGGGTTGATGAACGGCCGCGACAACTGCCACGCGATCTGGTCGACCGCCCGGAAACTCGCCCGGTTCCCCCACGAGCCGAGCGACCGCGGGACGAACGGATGCGGGAACGCGCCCGTCGGCTCGCTCGGCTGGAAATGAATGAGCGCCCACGGCACACCGAGATGCTCACCAATGTGCCGGGGGAGGAATCCGAGGGTGGGCCCCAAGATCAGATCCGCGCCCTTGCACGCGTCCGCGCACTCCGCCAGCAAACGCTCGGCCATCGGCCCGATGACGCGCTTGAACCCGCCGAGGAACTTCACCGGATTACGCCCCCCGGCCAGCAGCCGCTGCCCGGCGTCGGATTCCAGGATCTCCGCCGGGTCGGCCGTCAGCGGCGCCAGTTCCAGCCCCGCCGCGACGGCCATCGGCGAGTACCGGGCGCTCGCCACGAGCCGCACCTCGTCCCCGCGCGCCCGCAACGCCCGCCCGAGCGCCACACAGGGCTGGATGTCCCCCCGCGACCCGGCCGCGAAGATCACGATTCTGCTCACGGTGCCTCCCACCCGGCGTCACCGCGCGGGATGCCCTGCGGCCCGTCCGCCCGCTCCTCCGGCACATAGGGCTCGTACCACCCGTCCGGCGGGGCGGGCCGTTCCCCGGGCCGCTGCTCGCCGCCCGCGTCCAGGCCCGGCTTCACCGGCGGCACGTCCCGTGGCCCGCGCACCACGCCCGATCCATCGGTGTCCGCGCGCTGAGCCGGTCCGGACGCCGAAGGCCGCGATGAGCGCGGCTCACCCTTGCGGGCGGGGTGGTCGTCCTCCGGGGATTCGGGCGGTGGCTCGGCGGGAGGCGCCGGCCAGGGGGAGGCGGGGGATTCGCTGTTCCACCGGGTGGGGGTGTCGTCCGGGGGCTTGAGGGCGGTGTCGGTCCACCAGTGGGGGCCGGGGGCGCGGACACGCTCGTCCCGTGCGAGGTCGTCCTCCCAGGTGAGGGGGAACGGGAGGGGGACGTTGGGCGGGGCGGCGCTCGCGACGGCGACCGGGGCGGGAAGGGGGCCGGACGCGAGGAGGGCGGGGACCGGGTCGCGCGGTGGCCCGGCGGGATCGTGCTTCGGGCGGTCCGGGATCACCGGGGGCCTCTTGCCGTGCTTCGGGCCCAGCCAGCCGCGCCGGCTGGGGAGGGTGATGCCGCTGACCAGGCCGCCGATGAGGACGAGGACGGCGCCGAGGATGAGGCCCGAGGAGGTGCCGATGCGGAACTTCTCCAGTTCGGCGGCGCTCGCGCCCTCGTCCGGGATGGTGTGGACGAACAGGCCGACGATGGCGATGCCGAAGGCGCCGGACGCCTCGCGGATCACGTTGATGACGCCGCTCGCGACGCCGGCCCGCTTCTCCGGGACGGCCTTGAGCACGTACATCACGAGCGGCATGCCGAGGGCGGCCCCGGCGCCGATGAGCATGACGCCCGGCATCAGGTCGGCGTAGCCGTCGCCGATCGTCAGGGTGGAGAACAGGACCATGCCGAGGCCCATCAGCGCCATGCCGACGCCGATCGCGGGCCGCGGGCCGATCTTGGCGGCCATCAGGAAGGCCACCGGGGTCAGCAGGAGGATCACGATGGCCGGGGGCAGCATGACCATGCCGGCCTTGGGCGGCGAGAAGCCGAGGAAGCGCTGCAGGAACGGCTGCGAGTAGAACATCATGCCGTTGAAGCCGATGCCGTAGAGCATCTGCGACAGCAGCCCGCCGGTGAAGACGCGGTTGTGGAAGAACCGCAGGTCGATCATCGGGTCGGGGGCCCAGCTCTCCACCACGACGAAGCAGACCAGCGCGATCGCGCCGAGGGCGAAGACGCTGAGCACCGACGGGTCGGCCCAGCCGTGCCTGTTGCCGGCCTCCAGCCCGTAGATGAACGCGAACAGCATCGTCGCGGAGATCAGCACGCCGGGCAGGTCGACGCGGGCGTGCTTGTTCTCGCCGTGCCCGGTGAGGACGAACATGCCGAGCAGGATCACCAGGATGCCGGGCACGATGTTGATCAGGAAGATCCAGCCCCAGTGCCAGTGCTGGACGATGATCCCGCCGATCGCGGGGCCGAGCGCGGTCGCCCCGGACGCGGCGCCGATGAAGACGATGTTGCCGATCGAGCGCTGCCTGTCGTTCCGCCCGACGGTGACCATCACCTGCGTGGCGGGCAGCGCGAGCGCGGCGCCGGCGCCCTGCACGATGCGGGCGAGGATCAGCACCTCGGAGCTCGGCGCGAGCCCGCACACGGCGGACGCGGTGGTGAAGACGGCCATGCCGGCGGTGAAGGTGAGCCGGCAGCCGTAGACGTCGGTGAGCCGCCCGCCCATGATCATCAGGCAGGAGAACATCAGGATGTAGCCGGTGGCGACCCAGTCCTTGGCCGAGGACGACATGTCGAGGTCGGCCATGATGGTGGGCAGGGCCGTGAAGACCACCGTGTTGTCCATGGTGGTCATGAACGCGCTGACGGCGACAACCGCCAGCGCCCATCGGTATCGGCCCCGGGTCAACAGTCCGTACGGCGAGGGTCCCGCACCGCCGGGAAATCCGCCGCTTCCCCCTAAAAACAGTCGTCGCTGCTGTTACTGATGGTTGACATCTTGTTACTCGGCCATGACTCTAGGTCGTGTTTTCTCAACTATCCCATCAGGCCACATTGGCTACTCCGGAGTCTTGTCATCACCGTGACAAGGCCCCGGTGAGAAAAGTGGCCTGGATGCGCATCGTGAACAGGGCAGCGTGGGACAAAGTGGTCCCTTCGCTTCGACGAACGATCCCGGTTTCTTGGGGGGACCCCAGCGCATGCAGAGCAACGATCGTTCCGGAGCCGCGCAGGACGACGCGCAGGATGACGCGCAGGACGAGACTCGCATCGGTGAGGAGCCGATCCGCCGGCATCTGATCGAGCAGATCGCGCGCCGCTCCAGGACCATCGCCGCCGAAGTCGATCCCGACCGTCCGCTTGAGGAGTTCGGGCTGGCGTCCCGGGACGCGGTCGCGATCGCCGGTGAGCTGGAGCAGCTGCTGGGACGCTCCCTGCCCGCCACCCTCGTCTGGGAACACCCCACGATCAACAAGCTGGTCGCCGCGCTGGCGGGCGGCGGCATCGGGCCGGAACCGGCCGCGGGGGAACCGGAGGCCGGACCCGCCCGGCAGGCCGTGCACGACGAGCCGATCGCCGTCATCGGCATCGGCTGCCGCTTCCCCGGCGGCGACCGCGACCTGACCGGCCCCGCGGACTACTGGCGTTTCCTGACCGGACGCGGCGATGCGATCCGCGAGGTGCCGGACGGCCGCTGGGCCCCGTTCGACGACGGCTCGCCCGAGGTCGGCGACCTGCTCGCGCGGACGACGCGGCTCGGCGGTTTCCTGGCGGACGTCGCCGGGTTCGACGCGGGGTTCTTCGGCATCACCCCGCGCGAGGCCGCGGCGATGGACCCGCAGCAGCGGCTCGTCCTCGAAGTGGCGTGGGAGGCGTTCGAGCACGCGGGCATCGGGCCGGCGTCGCTGCGCGGCAGCCGCACCGGCGTGTTCGTCGGCGTGTCGGCGCCGGAGTACGCGGCGTTCACCGCGTCCGACCTGGCGTCGCTGGAGCCGTTCACGGCGACCGGCGCGGCGCTCGGCATCATCGCGAACCGGCTGTCGTACCTGCTGGACCTGCGCGGCCCCAGCATGATCGTCGACACGGCGTGCTCGTCGTCGCTGGTCTCCACGCACCTCGCCGTCCAGGCGCTGCGCGCCGGTGAGGCCGACGTGGCGCTGGCCGGCGGCGTGAACCTGCTGCTGTCGCCGGCCGTCACGATGACGTTCGACCTCGCGGGCGGGACGGCGGCGGACGGGCACTGCAAGGCGTTCGACGCGTCCGCCGACGGCATGGTCCGCGCGGAGGGCTGCGGCGCCGTCGTGCTGAAGCGCCTGTCGGACGCGGTGCGCGACGGCGACCGGGTGCTCGCCGTGGTGCGGGGGTCCGGCGTCAACTCGGACGGACGCTCCAACGGCCTGGTCGCCCCCAACTCCGACGCGCAGCGCGCCCTGCTCCGCGACGTGTACGCGAGGGCGGGCGTCGGCACCCGCGACGTCGACTACGTCGAAGCCCACGGGACGGGAACGTTCCTGGGCGACCCGATCGAGGCCAAGGCGGTCGGCGAGGTCCTCGGCGCCGGACGCGACGACGGTGCGCCGCTGCTGCTCGGCTCCGCCAAGTCGAATCTCGGGCACATGGAGTCCGCGGCGGGCATAGCCGGGCTCATCAAGACCGTCCTCGCGCTGCATCACCGGGTCATCCCGCCCAGTGCGCACTTCAAGGAGCCCAACCCGCACATCCCGTTCGATGAACTGCACCTCGCGGTCGTCTCGGAGGAGACCCCGTGGCCCGATAGGGGGCACCCGGCGCGTGCGGGTGTGTCCGGGTTCGGTTTTGGCGGGACTAACGCGCACGTCCTTCTGGAAGAGGCTCCTTCGCAGGAGACGACCGTCCAGCCGGCCGCCGTCCGGACGTTCCCGCTGTCCGACACGAGCGACGACCGTGTCCGCGACCACGCGGCCCTCCTCGCCGAGTGGCTCCCGCCCCAGGACGTGGAACTCGCTGACGTCGCCCGTACCCTGCACCGGCGTACCGGCCGGGGACGAGCCCGCGCCGCCGTCGTCGCCAGGGACCGCGCAGGCTTCCTCGAAGGGCTCACCGCCCTCGCCGAAGGCCGTCCCCACCCCGGTGTGGTGACGGGTACCGCGCTCGGTGCGCCGGGCCGTCCCGTGTGGGTCTTCTCCGGGTACGGCGCCCAGCGCGCCGGCATGGCCCAGCGGCTCCTTGAGGAGGAGCCCGCGTTCGCCGAAGCCATCGACGACCTGGACGGCATGTTCGCCGAGGAGGGCGGCCCCGACCTGTGGGCGCTGCTCGAAGAGGGCGGCAAGCCGGACGGGCCGGCCGACACCATGCCGGTCCTGTTCGCGATCCAGCTCGGCCTCGCCCGCATGTGGCAGGCGTACGGCGTCACGCCGGGCGCGGTCATCGGCCATTCGATGGGCGAGGTCGCGGCGGCCGTCGTCGCCGGCGCGCTCACCCCGCAGGACGGCGTCCGCGTCATCTGCCGCCGGTCCCGCCTGCTGACGCGGCTCGTCGGCGGCGGCGCGATGGCCGTGCTCGGCGCGTCCGCCGGCGAGGTCGCGCGGCTGGCCGGCGGCCTGCCCGAGGTGTACGCGGCGGTGCACTCGTCACCGAGGCAGACCGTCGTGACCGGCGACGCCGGCCAGGTCGCCGAGATCGTCAAGCGCGCGGAGGCCGAGGGACGCCTGGCCCGGATGGTCCAGGCCGAGGGTGCCGGGCACTCCCCGCAGGTCGATCCGCTGCTGCCCGAACTGCGCGAACTCCTCGCCGGGGTCGGCGCCGAGCCCGGCACCCCGCTCACCGGCGGCATCCGGCTCTACACCACCGCCCTCGACGACCCCCGCGCCTACCTCGCCTCCGGCGCGCCGCTCGGTGCCGGGCACTGGGCCGCGAACCTGCGCAACGCGGTCCGGCTCACCGACGCCGTCTCGGCCGCCGCCGAGGACGGATACCGGACGTTCATCGAGGTCAACGCGCACCCGATCCTCGCCCACGCGGTCGGTGAGACCCTCGACGGGACGGGCGCGCTCGTCACCCACACGCTCAAGCGGGCACCGAAGGGGCAGGAGACCGACGACACGCTGACGTTCCACGCGCAGCTCGCCACCCTGGCCGCACACGGCCACCCGGTCGCGGTCCCCGCGGACGGGCGCGTCATCGACGTCCCGCAGTCGCCGTGGCGGCACGAACGGCACTGGGTCGACCTGTCGGCCCGCACGTCCGGCCGGAGCGACGAGCATCCGCTGCTCGGCGCGCACGTGGAACTCCCCGGTGAGGACCGGCACGCCTGGCGCGCCGACGTGGGCCTGGCCGCGCAGCCGTGGCTGGACGGCCTGACCGTCCACGGCCTGCACGTGCTGCCGGTCGCCGCGTTCGCGGAGATGGCGCTCGCCGCCGGTGCGACCGTGCTCGGCACCGAGGACGTCCGCGTCAACGGCCTGTGGGTGGAGCGTCCGCTGGCGCTCGCCGACCACACGACCGTCACCACGACGTTCACCGAGGCGGAGCAGCGGGTGGAGGTGCACGCGCTGACACCGGCGGGCACCTGGGTGCGGCTGGCCAGTGCCGACGTCGGTGCGGACCACCGGGCACCGGCGGGCGCCGAGCCGGGGGCCGCCACCGAGATCGCGGGCGCCGAGCGCGGCAGCCGCCACTACCGGCTGCACCCCGAGGTGTTCGACCGCTGCCTGTCCGTCCTGTCGGACGAGGCGGCGGCGCTCACCGGGGCCGGCGGCGTGTGGACGGCCGAGACGATCGGCAGCCTGCGCGTGTACGGGCCGACGCACCGCGGCGGGCACGTCCGCGCGGCGGTCGTCCGGGACGACGAGGGCGTGACCGGCTCGCTCACGCTCCTGTCGGCGGACGGCGGGCTCCTCGCCGAGGCGACCGGCATCGTCCTCCGCCGGGTCGAACGCCCCGACGTCCCCGTGCCGCTCACCGGCAAGCTGGTCGAACTGGCCTGGGACGAGACCCCCCTTCCCGAAACCGGGACGGCGGGCGGCGGGACGTGGCTGGTGCTGTCCGAGGAGGACGACCCGCTCGCCGTGGCGGCGGCCGCCGGGCTGGAGAGCCGCGGCAAGGCCGTCGTCCGGCATCGGGTGACGCACCGTCCACCGGACGGCCATCCGGCCATGGACGGGCCGGTCGAAGGCGTCGTCCTCGTCCCGCCCGCCGACCTGGTCGATGAGGACCTGGTGCTCGCCGTCGCCGGGGTGAGCCGCTCGCTCCCCGACGGCCCCCGCCTCTACGTCGCGACCCGCGGCGCCCTGCCCCTACACGGCGGGGAGGGCCTGCCGGGCCACGGGTTCGTCAGCGCGCTCACTCGCGTCCTCGCGTTCGAGCGCACCGCCCAGCGGGCGACCCACGTGGACGTCGACCGTCCGCAGGACCTGGTCGCGGAACTTCTCGCCGGCGCCGATGAGCGCGAGGCCGCCTGGCGCGGCGGCACCCGGTACGCGGCGCGCCTCGCGCGGGCAGTCCTCCCCGAGCCGCCGCCGCGCGGGAAGCGGATCGTCCGGCGCGGCGGCGCCTACGTGATCACCGGCGGCTACGGCGGCATCGGCCTGGTCACCGCGCGGCTGCTGGCCGAGCGCGGCGCGGGACGCATCGTGCTGTCCGGGCGGAGCGGCCCGGACGCCGACGCCGAGAAGGTCATCGCCCGCCTCCGCGAGGACGGCGTGGACGTCGGCGTCGTGCTGGGCGACATCGCGCGGCCGGGCACCGCCGAACGCCTCATCGGGGCCGCGCAGGAGGGCGGCACGAGGCTGCTCGGCATCGTGCACGGCGCCGGTGCCATCGACGACCGGCTGATCGCCGACCTCGGCCCGGACGATCTCCACCGGGTGTGGACGGCGAAGGTCGAGGGTGCGCGCCGGCTCAGCGAGGCCGCCTGGGACCTCGATCTCGACTGGTTCGTCACGCATTCGTCGGCCGCCGCGCTGCTCGGCTCGCCCGGCCAGGGCGGCTACGCCGCCGCGAACGCCGCGATCGACGCCCTCATGGCGTACCGGCGCGCGAACGGCCGCCCCGGAACCACCATCAACTGGGGCACCTGGTCACAGGTCGGCGGAGCCACCGAAGCGTCCGTCACCGTCATCGACCCGATCAGCCCGGCGGAGGGCGCGGAGGCGCTCGAAGCGCTGCTCGTCCACGGCCTGCCGGCGGCGGGCGTGCTCCGCTTCGACCCCGGCACGGCCGTCGCGCTGTTCCCCGAGATCCGGAACATGCCGTACTTCGCCGCGCTGACCGAGGCCGCGGGCGAGGCCGGGGCCGATGACGCCGGCGACTGGCCCGGTGTGGAGGCGCTCGCGGACCTGGACCCCGGCACCGCCCGCACGCTGATCGCCGCGCGGGTCAGGCACCGGATCGCGACCGTCCTCGGGTTCGATCCGCGGCGCCTGGACCCGGCCGTCCCGCTCACCGACCTCGGCCTCGACTCGCTCGTCGCCGTCCGGATCAAGAGCGGTGTCGAGCACGACCTCGGGCTGACCGTCCCCGCGTCCGTGCTGCTGCAGGGCGCCAGCGTCAACGTGTTCGAGGAGTGGGCCGCCGCCGAACTCGGCCTGCCGGACGCCCCGGCGCCGACCGCCGTCTCGAACGCCGAATCCGGATATGTCATGCCCCGCGATGCGGCGGAGCGTCTCGCGGCCCGCATCTTCGAGGACGTCCTCGGCCTCGACCGCGTCGGGGTCACCGCCGGCTTCTTCGCCGACCTCGGCGGCCGGGAAGACCAGGCCGACCGGGTCGTCGCGCTCGTCGTCGCCGAACTCGGCACCGAGGTGACCCGCGGCGAGCTGTTCGAGGTGCCCACGGCGGAGCACGTCGCCGAGTTCATCCGGGCCGCGGACGAGGAGGCCGCGCGGCAGACCGTCCGCCCGCTCAAGCCGTCCGGCACCCGCCGACCGATCTTCATCGCGCACCCGGCCGGCGGCACCACCGCCTGCTACCGGCAGCTCATCGACCTGCTCGGCGACGACCAGCCGGTGTACGGGCTGGAGCGGTTCGAGGACGCGCCGCCGGTCGAGGAGCGCGCCGCCCGCTACGTGCGGCACCTGGTGGAGGCGCAGCCGGAGGGCGCGTTCCGGCTCGGCGGCTGGTCGTTCGGCGGGGTCCTCGCCTACGAGACCGCCCGGCGGCTCCGGCGGGCCGGACGCGAGGTCGAGTTCGTCGCGCTGTTCGACGCGGGGCTCCCGCTGCCGGTCGAGGACGAGTCCGACACCCTCGCCCGCCGGTTCTCCGCGTTCACCGACTACATCAACGAGACGTACGGCCTGGACGTCGCCCTCGACTACGAGGAACTGGCCGGCCTGGACGAGGAGGCGCAGTTCGCCCTCGTCATGGAACGCGCGGCGCCGCTCGTGGACCACATCCCCCCGGCGGCCCTCACCCACCAGCTCACCTCCCACCAGGACACCCGTTCCCTGGAGGCGTACAAGCCCGGGCCCTACGACGGGCACGTCATCCTGTACCACGCGCCCGAGGAGACCCCGTGGGCCGTCCGGGATGCCCGCTATGTGCTCGACGGGACCAACGGTTTCGGCGGGCTCTGCTCCGACCTGGAGATCGTCACGATCCCCGGGGCGCACCACCTCAACCTGCTCGACCCGCCGGGTGTGGACGTTCTCGCCGCGCACCTGGAGGACCGGCTGGCCGGACGGCGGGAGCGCGACGCCGTCCGTACGCCCACCACGGCCCGCTGAGGGCCCGCCCACGACACCGTCGTTCCACGGAGGACATTCCATGGCCCACCCCGGCCCGTCCCATGACCTGCTCGACGCCGTCCGCTCCGGTGCGAGCGGCCCCGAGCTGCAGGAGATCGACCTGCCGACCCGTTTCCGCGCCGCGTTCACCCGCAAGGACGAGGTCGGGATCTTCGAGGGCCAGACCGACAAGGACGTGCGCCGCTCCCTGCACGTCGGCGAGGTCGAGATGCCGGAGATCGCGCCCGACGAGTGCGTGGTCGCGGTGATGTCCGCCGCGATCAACTTCAACACCGTCTGGTCGGCGATCTTCGAGCCGATCCCGACGTTCGCGTTCCTGGAGAAGTTCGGCCGGCAGGGCTGGTACGGCGCCCGGCACGACCTGCCGTACCACATCCTCGGCTCGGACGGCGCCGGTGTCGTCGTCCGTACCGGCAGCGGCGTGAAGCACTGGAAGGTCGGCGACAAGGTCGTCCTGTCCCCGTCCTACGTGGACGAGGAGGACCACGGCTCCTACGACGACGGCATGATGTCGGAGACCCAGCTCGCCTGGGGCTTCGAGACGAACTTCGGGTCGCTCGGCGAGTACTGCATCGTCAAGGCGAACCAGCTGATCCGCAAGCCCGCCCACCTCACCTGGGAGGAGGCGGGCTCCAACACCCTGTGCGCCGCCACCGCCTACCGGATGCTCGTCGGCACGCACGGCGCCCGCATGAAGCAGGGCGACGTCGTGCTGATCTGGGGCGCGACGGGCGGGCTCGGCTCGTTCGCGACGCAGCTCGTCAGGAACGGCGGCGGCATCCCGGTGGGGGTCGTGTCGTCGGAGGAGAAGGCGGAGATCGTCCGCGCGCAGGGCTGCGAGCACGTCATCAACCGCAACGAGCTGAACCTGGGCGAGCAGGGCCTGCGCCATCCGAAGGCGGGACGGGTCCTCGGCGAGGCGATCCGCGCCCTCGTCGGCGAGGACCCCGGGATCGTGTTCGAGTACCTCGGCCGGGAGACGTTCGGCGCGTCCGTCTACGTCGCCAAGCGCGGCGGCAGGATCGTCACCTGCGGCTCCTCGACCGGGTACAAGCACGAGTACGACAACCGGTTCCTGTGGATGCGGCTGAAGAGCATCATCGGCTCGCACGGCTTCAACTACCACGAGGCCGTCGAGGTGAACCGCCTGTTCGGCCTCGGCATGATCCACCCGACGCTGTCGAAGGTGTTCCCGCTGGAGGAGGCCGGGGAGGCGACCCGCGCCGTCCAGACGAACCAGCACGTCGGCAAGGTCGCCGTCCTGTGCGGGGCGACCGCGGAGGGGCAGGGCGTGGACGATCCGGCCCTGCGCGAGCGCATCGGCGAGGAGAAGCTGTCCCTCTACCGCCGCTGACCTTCCCCGGGTGGACGCCCGCCGGTTCCCGCCACGGACCGGCGGGCGTTCCGTCTCTCAGGTGGGCGGCGGCCGTTCGTCCACCACGTGCTTCAGCACCCCCGTCGTCGCGGCCGGTCGCGGAACCGGATCACGGGCCGGGTTCGGCGCAGGAGTCCAGGTAGGGGCCGAGTTCGCGGGCGACGGCCGTCAGGGGGCGGACGTTCTGTTCGGCCTTGGCCATGAGGATCGCGCCCTCCAGGGCACCGACCATGAGCGTCGCGAGTGCGCCGGCCCGGCGGGACGGGACGCCCATCGCGGTCAGTTCCCGGGCGATCGGACGGCGCCAGCACGCGAACGCGGCGGCGGTGGCGGCGCGGGTCGAGGCGGCGGAGTCCGCGCAGTCGACCGTCGCCGCGGCGACCGGGCAGCCGCCCGCGAAGCCCGCCGACCGGAACTCCTCCGTCCACTGCCGCACCATCGCCGCGAAAAGCCCGCCCGGCGTGGGACGGGACATGGAGGCCATGAAGCGGTCGACGCGCGCGGCGGCGTAGCGGCCGGCCCACTCCACGGCCTCGTTCACCAACTGCTCCTTGCCGCCCGGGAAATAGTGCTGGAGCGACCCGCGCGGCGCGCCGGCGTGGGCGGCGACCTCCCGCAGCCCCGTGGCGGTGACCCCGTTCCGGCGGATGAGCTGCGCGGCGCTGAAGACCATCCGCTCCCGAGGTCCTCGATCGTCCACTTCTGGCTTCACCTGGACCATTATCATGACCGCTGTCATAATCGGCAAGGTCGGCACGTCCCCACGAGCGCTCCGCCGCCACCCCTGGCGGGGCGCGGTCCAGCCACGACCGGAGGCGAAGGTGGACACGAACGTCGGATTCATCGGACTCGGCGTCATGGGACGCCCCATGGCGCTCAACCTCGCCCGCGCCGGAACCAGCCTGATCGTCTGGAACCGCACCCCCGCCAGGACCGAGGCGCTGCGCGCCGCGGGAGCGGCCGTGGCGTCCAGCCCCGCCGAGGTGTGCCGAAGCGCGGACGTGGTGCTGCTCATGCTGGCCGACGGCCCCGCCATCGACGCCGTCCTCGGACGAGGCACGCCCGGCTTCACGGCGAATGTCGCCGGACGCGTGATCGTCCACATGGGCACCACGTCACCGGGCTACTCCCGCGACCTGGAGGCCGATGTCCGCGCGGCCACCGGCCGTTACGTCGAGGCTCCGGTGTCCGGCTCGCGCGGACCCGCCGAGACGGGCGAACTGGTCGCGATGCTGGCCGGTGAACCCGCGGACGTCGACCTCGTCCGCCCCCTGATCGCCCCGATGTGCGGCCAGACGTTCGCCTGCGGTCCCGTTCCCCATGGGCTGGAGATGAAGCTCGCGGTCAACCTGTTCCTGATCACGATGGTCACCGGCCTGGCCGAGTCGTTCCATTTCGCCGACCGGCACGGCCTGGACCGGCGGCGGCTGCTGGAGGTCCTCGACGCGGGCCCGATGGCCAGCACCGTGTCCCGCGCCAAGGCGCGCAAGCTCCTCGCCCGCGACTTCTCCGTCCAGGCGTCCATCACCAACGTCCTGGACAACAACCGCCTCATCGCCGAAGCCGCCCGCCGGGCAGGCGTCGCCTCGCCCGTCCTGGACGCCTGCCACGCCCTCTACCGCGAAACCCAGGCGCTGGGCCACGGCCCGTCCGACATGGCCGCCGTGATCCACGCCCTCGCCTCCCGGACCGACGCCCTCCAGAGAAGTGCGGAGCTCAGCGGCGGGTGAAGCCCGGACCCGGCTTCCGGCCCGGCCGGGGAGCTTTCCGCCGGTCAGGGGTTCCGGTCGCCGAGGGCGCAGACGACCCACGGGACGAGCAGCCGGGCGACTCCGGCGCACGCGCCGTCCAGGTCGGGGCAGGGTGCCAGGCGGTCTCCCGTGCTCGACACGAACCACCAGCCGGTCTCGTCCCGGACGGCCGTGATGCTGTCGCCGATGCACGGGACCCGCGGGTCGAACACCCGCAGCAGCGGCGGGGATTGGCCGTAGCGGGGCCGGGCCGTCCAACCGTCCCGCCGCAGCCGCAGGGCGAGCCGGTTCAGGTGACGGCGCGCCCGCCAGGTGTCGAGAAGGGATGGCGCGACCGGCGGGCACGGGGGGAACCCGGCCGGCCGCGCCACCTCCCTCCCCGGGGCCGTCCTGGGACGGACGGCCCGCTCCGGTGATGAACTCACCGGAGGTTCCGGTAGGCGCCGCCCGCCCGGACGGCCTCCCGCATCAGTTCGGCCCGCAGCTCCACCGGGTCCGCGCGCATCACGGTCGCGTCCACCCCGGCCTTGGGGTCGATAAGCGTGGCGACGTATTCGCCGAGCCGCCCGTCCCACCGACGCGAACGCCAAATGTGGTGCCCGGGAAAATCCTCACGAAGCCGGTCGAGTGCGGGGTCATCGAACGAAGATGTGTCTTTCAAGGGAGATCCCGTGGTCGTAATCGCTGGCGGTGCATGTGTTATAAGAATCACAGCGCGCATTGCTCCTGACCAGCAAGGTGTCAAGAGCCGCGCTCCACCCCCCGGAAGATCAACGAAACCCAGGGACCGGTTTCTCAAGGAGCCCCCGATGGGAACGCGTAGCGAACCATATGAAGCCCCCGCAATTCAGACATTCGCCGTTGAATTGACGGCGTGGAGAACGGAAGCAGGACTCACCCAGACGGCCCTCGCCGAGACTCTCGGCTATACGCCCCAATGGATCAGCCAGCTCGAATCCGCGAAAAGCATCCCGTCCAAGACGTTCGCGGAGAACCTGGACACCTTCTTCAAGACCAACGGCCTCTTCCAGCGGCTGTGGAAGCGCATCATCGACACCCGCCACCAGGCCAT
This sequence comes from Actinomadura formosensis NBRC 14204, assembly GCF_001552155.1. Taxonomy (GTDB): domain Bacteria; phylum Actinomycetota; class Actinomycetes; order Streptosporangiales; family Streptosporangiaceae; genus Spirillospora; species Spirillospora formosensis. Next base: position 14,347 of record NZ_BCQQ01000090.1, read on the forward strand.
CATCCCGCCCGGCTTCACCGCGTACATGGAACGCGAGGCTGAGGCCAGCCAGGCCCGCATCTACCAGTTGATGCCGATCCACGGTCTACTCCAGACCGAGAGTTACATACGAACGGTCGTCGGCCATGACCAAGACCCCGACACAGCGGATCGTCTCGTCGCCGAACGTCTCAAGCGGCAGGAGATCCTCACCCGTGAGAACGCGCCCCACGTGTGGTTCACGCTCGACGAGGCGGCACTGCGTCGTGCGATCGTCGGACCGGACGTCATGCGCGAGCAACTCGCGCACATCCTCACCATGGCCGAACATCCGAACATCTCCGTCGATGTCGTCCCGATGAGCCAGGGGTACTACCCCGGCCTCACCGGGAGCTTTACCATCCTGAGCTTCTCGAACGCGCCTGACGTCGCGTACACCGAATCGGCAGGGCAGGGGATGCTCATCCAGGACCCGCGAATTGTCGGTACTTTCGCAGTAATGTACAACTCACTGCGAGGTGACGCGCTTCGTGTTGGGGAGTCGCGTTCCTTGATCACGAGTGTGATGGAGGAGTACGGATGACCGCACTGGATCTGTCGGCCGTGAAGTGGCGCAAAGCAAGCCAGAGTGGACACCAAGGTGGCGACTGCGTGGAGGTCGGGAGCGTTCCGCAGGTGCCCGCTGAGGCGTGGCGCAAGGCGAGCCGCAGCGGTCATGAGGGCGGCGAATGTGTCGAGGTCGCGAAGGCCGCGCGGGTGGTGGCGGTTCGGGATTCCAAGGACCCGGACGGTCCGAAGCTGGCCTTCGCTGCTGCCGAGTGGCGAGCGTTCGCCCGCCGCGTCGCGGCCGGCGTTCACGACCTGGCCCAGAGTTGATCGGTGACGGGTCCCCGTCTGCCTCGACGGGGACCCGTCTCGGTCAGGCCGCGTCGGTGAACTCCACCTTGAGTTTGGCTCCGAGGGCGTGCGCGAGCCGGTTGAGGACACCGATCGTCGGGGTCGGGCCTCCCGACTCCAGTTTGGAGAGGGCGGGCTGGGGCAGCCCGGCCCTTTCGGCGAGTTCGGTCTGCGTCAGTCCCAGGGCAAGGCGGCGCTGCCGGACGGCATTTCCCAGTTCGAACGCCAGGCGAGCCTCTTCACGTCCTGCCCGCACCTCGTCATTGTCGCGCCCTGCCCCGGGAGCCCACCTTTCGTGTGGGCTGTCCTTCTGCGTCACGTCTCATGCCTCCCTGATGTAGTCCTCCCGTGCATGGCCGTGTTCGGCTTCGCACCGTTCACGCGCTCGCATCGCCCGCTCCACCTCCGCGATCGAAGTCACGATAGGTGAGGGAGTCCGGCCATTCACGGACTTCAGGTCTCGTCCGCTCCTCGGTGGTCGTCCGCCTCGTCGCCGAGGCTGAGCAGGAGGGTGCGCAGGAGCGCGGCGAGGGCGTCCTGCTGGTCCCGGTCGAGCGTGGCGAGGATGCGCCGCTCGTTCTCGACATGGGCGGCGACGGCGCGGTCGATGAGTTCGCGGCCGGCGGGGGTGAGCGCGACGATGACGGTGCGCCGGTTGGCGGGGTCGACGTCGCGGGTGACGTAGCCCTTGGCGACGAGCCGGTCGAGCCGGTTGGTGACGGCGCCCGAGGTCACCATCGAGGAGCGGGCCAGCGAGCCCGCGGTCATGCCGCCCGGCGCGCCGGCGCGCCGGAGGGTGGCGAGGACGTCGAACTCGCCCCGCTCCAGCCCGAACTCGCCGAAGAGCGCCTTGAGTTCGCGTTCGGCGATCCGGGTCACCCGGGAGAGGCGGCCGAGCACCCCCATCGGCGACGCGTCGAGGTCGGGGCGGGCGTGGGCCCACTGCTCAAGGATGAGGTCGAGGGCATCACGCGTCACGAGCACTCCTCAACGTTGAACTGTTTGACGTCAAGCTACCATCGTCCTACTGTCTTCAACGTTAAAGATTTCAACGTTGAAAGATTGTCCGGGTCATGGTGCGCACAACGCCATGGATCCCGGACGGACGGGAGCAAGTGATGGTCGTACACGATGAGCGCGGGCATTCGGCCGCACGGGCATGGCTGGGCGTCGCCGCGATCACGGCGAGTCTCTTCGTGTTCCTCGCGACGGAACTGATGCCCGTCGGCCTGCTCACCCCGCTGAGCACGAGCCTGGACGTCCCGGTGGGAGTCGCCGCGCTCATGGTGACCCTGTACGGCGTCTCCGCCGGGCTGGCCGTGACGTTCATCGTGGCGTGGACGAGGCGCGTCAACCGGCGCGTGCTGCTGTCCGCGCTGCTGGCGGTCCTGGCCCTGGGAAACCTGATCACCGCCGTCTCGCCGAACTACCCGGTGGTCCTGGCGACGCGGCTCATCATGGGATTCGCGAGCGGCGTGTTCTGGGCGATCGGCGTGAGCATGGCGATGCGTCTCGTCCCGGAACGCCACGCCAGCCGGGCGGCCGCGATCGTGATGTCCGGCATCTCGATCGCCACGGTCGTGGGCATCCCGCTGGGGACGGCCCTGGAGAACCTCACCACCTGGCGGGTCACGTTCCTCATCTGGGCGGGCCTCAGCCTGCTGGTGCTCCTCGCGGTGGCCGCCGCCGTCCCGTCGCTGCCGTCGGCGAACGCGGTCCCGGTCCGGGAGGTCTTCGGGCTGCCGCGCCGGAACGTGCCGCTGCGCCGCGTGCTGTTCATCGTCGTGCTCTTCGTGCTCGGCCACTTCGGGGCCTACACGTTCGTGCGCCCGTTCCTGGAGAGCAGCGCCTCCGCCTCGCCCGTCTTCATCACCGTGGTGCTGATGCTCTTCGGCGCCGGAGGCGCGGCCGGGAACTTCATCGCCGGATACACGGTGAACAGGAGCCCGCGGGGCAGCTTCATCGTCGGCTGCGCGGGGCTGGTGGCGTCCCTGCTGCTGTTGCTCGCGATCGGCGGCGAACCGGCCGGCTCGATCCTCGCGCTGATCCTCTGGGGGGTCTCCTTCGGCGTCGTGCAGCTCTCCCAGGTCAACATGACGCTCGCCGCCGCGCCCGAGACCTTCGAAGCCGCGATGTCGCTCAACACCATGGCCTACAACACGTCCATCGCGCTCGGCGCGCTCTTCGGCGGGCTGTTCGCCGATCATCTGGGCGTCACGAGCGTCGTGTGGTTCGGTGTGGCGCTGACGGGGGCTTCGCTGCTCGTCATGCTCGGCACCGGCGGGAAGAACTCGCGCACCGTCCCGGGTGGCGCGCGGGCCGCCGGCGAACCGGCGGGTGCGGCCTTGACGAAGGAGTGAGGAGCACACGATCGCGGGGCGACTCCGGCGCACGCGCCGTCCAGCCGTCCCGCCGCAGCCGTCGGATTCCTGGCGGTTGGTTGTCATTTCGTCGGCCGATGCTGGTCGGAGGGCAACTTAAACTTTGCGCTTGGGCGCGGAAGGGGTCATGATTTGCCTCACACAGGTCCCATAAGTAAGTAATTACCCTCTGTGTATGGCGCGGCACTGTGGGGGACGAGCAGGGGGAGGTGCTGTGTCGGACGACGGTTCGACCAACAACGGGCGCCCGTGGGCGGATCTGCCGAGGGAACTGGCGGATCACATGCGACCCCACCTCGACGAGGTGGCGGACGACATGATCCAGGAGATCCAGACGCGCGTCAGGGAGTACGACCGGCCGGGGGACGGCTCCTACTCGGGGACCCTGCGGCTCGCCGTCGAGCGGGTACTCCACTACTTCGTGGACCGGGTGGCCGATCCCGCTCATGATCCCGCCCCGGTGACCGACTTCTTCCGCGCCATCGGCCGTGGCGAGGCCGGTGAGGGACGCAGCCTCGACGCCATGCAGACCGCGATGCGGGTCGGCGGCATGGTGGCGTGGCGCCGGATGACCGAGGGCGCCGAGACGCTCCGGGTGCCGCCGCGCACGCTCGGCGCCGCAGGCGAGGTCCTGATGCAGTTCCAAGACGAGCTGGCGCACGCCGCCGCCGAAGGGTTCTCGCAGGCCAAGGCCGCCGTCGCGGGGGAGATGCAGCGCCGCCGCAAACGCCTGCTGGACCTGCTGCTCGCCGACCCGCCGGCCGCGCAGGAGGCCATCGCCGATCTCGCCGCCGCCGCGCACTGGCCCGTCCCGCGCACGGTCGCCGCGGTCGCGCTCGGCCGCCCCCACCAGGGCGGCCGCCAGCCCGCGTTCCCCCCGGACGTGCTGGCCGACCTGACCCGCCGCACCCCCAGCCTGATCATCCCCGACCCGGACGGGCCGGGCCGGGCCAAGCTCGTCGACCGGGCGCTGGCCGGGACGCTCGCCGTCGTCGGCCCCACGGTTCCGCTGATGGAGGCGGCACGTTCCATCCAGTGGGCGCGCAAGACGCTGTGCCTCGTCCAGCGCGGCGTGATCGAGGCGGAGAGCGGCGTGATCCGCAGCGTGGAGCACATGTCCACGCTGATCCTGTTCCAGGACGAGGGGCTCATCACCTCGCTCGCCGACCTGCGTCTCGCGCCGCTCGCGCATCTGCGGCCCAGCCAGCAGGACCGGCTCGCCGAGACGCTGCTGGCGTGGCTCCAGTCGGGACGCAACGCCAACGAGGTCGCGATGCGGCTGCACGTCCACCCGCAGACCGTCCGGTACCGGCTGCGCCAGCTGGAGGAGCTGTTCGGCGACCAGTTGCTGGACCCCGATCTCCGCTTCGACCTGGAGATCGTGCTGCGGGCCCGCGCGCTGCTGGCCGACAACGCGGGCGAGCGGATCATCCCGCCGGCCCGCGAGGCGGTCGGCGACTCCGGGGAGGTCGTCACCTTCCGGCGCGGCTGACCGGACGTGGCCGAAGGCGAGGGGGACGGGCACGCCCGTCCCCCTCGCCGTGCCGCGCCTACGATCAGGGTGGCCGTGCCGTCGAGGTGCCCTGCCGGGCCGCGGTCGGCGTGAACTCGTCCACCACTATGGGCCGGGAGCTGACATGACCGAAGAGCCCGCCGTCCGCCAGGTCGGCACGCGGGTCGTCTACGAGAACCCCTGGATGGTCGTCCGGGAGGACGAGGTCGAGCGGCCGGACGGCTCGCGCGGCATCTACGGCGTCGTCGACAAACCGGACTTCGTGGTGGTCATCCCGCTGGAGGACGACGGGTTCCATCTCGTCGAGGAGTACCGGTACCCGATCGGGAAGCGCACATGGAACTTCCCGCAGGGCTCGCTCCCCGACCGGCAGGACGCCGACCCCGAGGAGCTCGCCCGGCTTGAGCTCGCCCAGGAGACGGGGCTCCGCGCCGGCACGCTGAAGCACCTCGGCCACCTGCACTGCGCGCATGGGACGAGCGGCCAGGGCTTCAACGTCTTCGCCGCGTCCGGCCTGGAGGCCGGGAACGCCGACCGGGAGCCCGAGGAGCAGGACATGCGGCAGAAGTGGATCTCCCGGGAGGAGTTCCGGGCGCTGATCCGGGCGGGCCGCATCACCGACGACTCGACCCTCGCCGCGTACGCCCTGCTCCTCATGGATGAGTCGCGCTGAAGCAGCTCAGCGACGTGTCGGCGGGACGCCGCTTCAGGATCTCGCGGGCGCGGGCGCGGGCGAGGTTGGCGCTCATCGCCGGTTCGGCGTCATCGAGCCGGTAGACGAGGCCGCTCAGCGCGCAGGACCGTTCCGGCTCGGGCAGCCTGTCCAGGGCCGGGACGGCGTCGGCGGACAGCCCCCGCAGATACGAGACGTCGATCTTGCCGGTCTCGGCGTGGCGGGCGACGTTGTGCTCGGCGATGAACCGGTCCGGGTTGAGCACCGCGAGGACGATCATCGCGATCGCGCCGCTGGCGGCGACCGCGCGCGGCAGCCAGGGCACCCGACCCCTGACGACCCCGGCGACCGCGACGAGCACCACGACGACGCCGAGCCACAGCTCGAACGCGTGGACCCACAGGCGCAGCCTCGTCCAGCCGAACGTCTCCTCGTACAGGTAGAGCCGCCGCAGCGCGACGCCGACGACCACGAGGGTCAGCGCGGACAGCAGCCCCAGCAGCACCCGGACGGTGACCCGGTCGGCCCGGCTCCCCGCCGGCGCGTACCGCCGGGCGACGGCGACGACGGCCAGCACGAGCACGGTCACGATGACCAGCTGGAAGAACCCCTGGTGCGCGTACTCGGCGTAGGTGAGGCCGGCCGAGCGCAGGATCTTGTCCTTGTCGTCGGCGAGGGCCACCCGGGCCTGGATCGTGCAGAACGTCAGGAACAGCAGGTCGAGCGCGGCGATCGGCACCGCCCACGACCAGCGTCCGGCGGGCTTGGCGCGCTCGGGGATCAGCAGGTGCAGCGGCGGCGGCGCCTGCCCGAGGAACGCGCCGGCGGACGCCAGCAGCAGCACCGCGAACCCCGCGACCCCGTCCAGGACGACCGAGGCCGGCGACACTTCGGGGAGGAGGCCCGAGGCGAGGGTGCCGAACGCCGCGTCCGCCCCCACGAACAGGCCGCCGAACACGGCGAGCAGCCCGGCCGCGATCAGGCCCGTCCGGATGATCGGCCAGGCGTTGCTCTTGTCCGACGCGGCGATCCCGTAGGCGCCCCGTCCCATCCACGGGACCACGCGGACGGTCGCCGGCAGGACCGCGAGGCCGCCGAACAGGACCTCGGGCCAGGACCGCCCGCCCGACACCCCGTACGAGCCGATGGCGACGGCGAGCAGCAGCGCGGTGCTGACGACCCACCCCGCGTCCCGGTACACCGCGGTCGCCGACAGGCCCACCGAGAGCAGCACGAACGCGATCGCGGTGCGGTTGACGCGCGCCCCGCGCCTCCCGGCCGCGGGCCGCACGATCCGTCCCGCCGACCACGCCGACGCGCCCGACACGTAAGCGACGGCCGCGGCGGCGATGAGGACCCCGACCCCGAACGGCCCGTTGCCCAGCGCCGGCCCGACCGCGACCGCCCCGATCACCCCGGCGGTCACCGTCCCCGCCAGCAGCGCCGCCGACATGGGCCGCGCGGGCCGCTTCCAGCTCATCAGCGCTTGCTCGATCTTTGTCGGCTTGTACGGGACCTGTCGCGGCGGCGCAAATCCGGGGGCGGGTGGGAAACCGGGGGCGGGTGGGAAACCGGGCGGGTTCGTCATGCGGGTTCTCCGATGATCGGGGGGATCACGACGCGGATGCGGCAGCCGGTCGGGGTGTCCAGGACGGTGATGTCGCCGCCGTGCAGACCGGTGGCCCAGCGGGCGATGGCGAGGCCGAGGCCGGTGCCGCCGCCCGGTGTCCCGGACCCCGGCACGGAGCCGCGCGAGAAGCGCTCGAACACGCGGGCGCGCTCCTCGGGGGGAATGCCGGGTCCCTCATCGGTCACTTCGATGACCAGCCCGCCCGGTTCGTTCCCCGGCCGCGCGGTGATCGTGACGGGGCGGCCGGCGGGGCCGTGCCGGGCGGCGTTGTCGAGCAGGTTCGCGACGACCTGGTGGAGCCGGTCGCGGTCGGCGGTGGCGTGCAGGCCGGGCGTGACGTCCGACTCGAACACCGCGTCCGGACGGCCCGCGGACGCCTCGGCCGTGACGTCGTCCACGAAGGCGGCGACATCGATGTCGGCCAGGTCCAGGACCGCCGCCCCGGCCTCGACCCGCGACAGGTCGAGAAGCTGGGTGACCAGGCGCCCGAGCCGTTCGGTCTGGTCGAGGGCCGTTTCCAGGACGTCCGGGGTCGCGGGCGTGACGCCGTCCGCGACGTTCTCCAGGACGGCCCGCAGCGCGCTGATGGGGGTGCGCAGCTCGTGCGAGACGTTCGCGACGAACTCGCGGCGCTGCCGGTCCACCTCGGCGAGGTCGGCGGCCATCCGGTTGAACGCCTGCGCCAGTTCGCCGACCTCGTCCCGCGACGTCGCCCGCACCCGCCGGCCGTAGTCGCCGCGCGCCATCGCCCGCGCCGCCGCCGTCATCTCCCGCAGCGGCGCCGTCATCCCGTGCGCCAGCAACTGGGTCACGACCAGCGAGATGAGCACGCCGACCGGCGTCGTCTGCCGCGCGCGGAACCCCAGCGGATACCCCCACAGGACGATCAGGACGGCGATGCACGCGGTCACGACGACCACGACGCCGAACTTGACCTTGATGGACCGGAGCGGGTCCAGCGGCCGGGGCAGCCGTGCCCACAGCCTGTGGACGGCGGCGGTCACGACGCGGCCTCCAGGCTGTAGCCGACGCCGTGCACCGTCCGGATCAGGCCCGGCCCCAGCTTGCGCCGCAGCGCCTTCACATGGCTGTCGACGACGCGGGTTCCGGACGCGTCCGCCCAGTCCCACACCTGCTCCAGCAGGACGGCGCGGGTCAGCACCGCCCCCCGGTTGCGCAGCAGGCACACGAGCAGGTCGAACTCGGTCGGGGTGAGATGCACCTCGCGGCCGTCCCGGCGGACCCGCCGGGCCCGCCGGTCGACCTCCAGCCCCCCGGCCCGCACCGCGCCGTCCGCGGCGCCCATCGCGGGCCGCTCGACCCGCCGCAGCACCGCCCGGATGCGCGCGACCAGTTCCCGCATGCTGAACGGCTTGGTCACGTAGTCGTCGGCGCCCACGCCGAGCCCCACGAGCAGGTCGGTCTCGTCGTCGCGCGCCGTCAGCATCACCACCGGGACGGGACGCTCCGCCTGGACGCGCCGGCACACCTCCAGCCCGTCGAACCCGGGCAGCATGACGTCCAGCACGATGAGATGCGGCTCGTACGCGCGGGCCCGCTCGACCGCCGACGGGCCGTCCCCGGCCACCTGGACGCCGAAGCCCTCCGCCGCCAGCCGGTCCGCCACCGCCCGCGCGATCGTCGGCTCGTCCTCGACCACGAGGACCCGAGTCTCGTTCCCAGTCACGAACCCTGACTCTAGAAGCCGGATATGCGGGCGCCGGGCCGGAAATGTGGAGGATCTGTGTCGGTTCCGGAGCGGGGCACGCGTCAGCGCCCCCGGGACCGCCGGATCCCCGGCCACCGTGCACGGGCCGGGGACGTCGGCGGGCCGCTCCGGCTCACCAGGTGTGCACGGGCGCGTTTTCCCGCATGTTGTGCGCGTAGGCGCGGGTCATCATGCGGAGGGCGTCGTGGCGTGAGGCGCCCGACGAGCGCTCGATGGAGTCGACGGTGGCGATCTGCCAGGCGGCGCCGGTCTGCCCGGTGACGCAGCGGCGTTCGATGATGCCGAGGAGGCGGTCGCGGCGGGCCGGGTCGACGCCCCAGCGGTCGAGGCCCTCGTGGGCGAGGGGGAGGAGTTTGCGCAGGACGAGTTCGGCCGCCGGGACCTCGCCCACACCGGGCCAGTAGAGGGTGGCGTCGAGGCCGTCGCGGGCGGCGCGGTGGAGGTTCTCCTCGGCGGTGGCGAAGGACATGCGGGTCCAGACGGGCCGGTCGGCCTCGGCGAGCATCCGGATGATGCCGTAGTAGAAGGCGCCGTTGGCGACGACGTCGGCGACGGTCGGCCCCGCCGGCAGGACCCGGTTCTCGATGCGCAGGTGGGGGCGGCCCTTGACGACCGCGTAGATGGGGCGGTTCCAGCGGTAGATCGTCCCGTTGTGGAGGGTGAGTTCGCCGAGTTCGGGGATGCCGCCGTCGTCCAGGACCTTCCGCGGGTCCTCCTCGTCGCAGAGCGGCAGCAGGGACGGGAAGTAGCGGGTGTTCTCCTCGAACAGGTCGAACACGGAGGTGATCCAGCGTTCGCCGAACCAGACGCGGGGCCGGACGCCCTGCGTCTTCAGTTCGTCCGGACGGGTGTCGGTGGCCTGCTCGAACAGCGTGATGCGGGTCTCGTGGAAGAGCCGGTGCCCGAACAGGAACGGGGAGTTGGCGCCGACCGCGACCTGGGCGCCGGCGATGGCCTGTGCGGCGTTCCAGTAGGCGCCGAACTGGTCGGGGCTGACCTGGAGATGGAACTGGACGCTGGTACAGGCGGCCTCGGGGATGATCGTGTCGGCGTGCATGTGCAGCGGCTCCGCCCCGCCGATGTCGATGCGCATCTCCTCGCCGCGCGCCGCGAAGATCTGGTCGTTCAGCATCTTGTAGCGGGCGTTGGCGGACAGGGTCTCCTCGCCGATGTCGGTCCGCCGCAGGGTGGGCAGGATGCCGATCATGAGGAGCCGGCCGCCGACCTCGCGGGCGCGGTCGTCGGCGTGCCGCAGATGCTCGCGGACCTCCGCCTCCAGTTCGCCGGTGCTCTCCCCGCCGAGTTCGCGGGGCGGGATGTTGATCTCCAGGTTGAACTGGCCGAGCTCCGTCGCCCAGGCCGGGTCGGCGATCGCCTTGAGGACGTCCGCGTTGCGCATCAGCGGATCGCCGAGTGAGTCGATCAGGTTGAGTTCGATCTCCAGCCCGATATGGGGGCGCTCGAAGTCGAACTGGGATTCGCCCAGCATGCGGGCCAGCACGTCGAGGCACCTGCGAACCTTCTCGCGATACCGCCGCCGGTCCTCGCCGCTGATGGTGACCGAAGCCACGTCCCTGCCCATGTGTCCGTCCCTGTGCTTCGGAGGAACCGTCATAAAACGGGATGTCCCAGTAAGGGAAGGTGAAAACCCGGCAGTGGTTTCGGGCTGTCGTTTGGGACCGCCGGTAGCGTGGGGCCCAGGAGGAGCCATGCGCATGCGCCCCCGGTCCATCAGGGCCAGGGACACGCTTATCGCCGCCGTGATCGCCGCGCTCGTGTTCGGGATCACGGCGGCCGTCGTCGACCTCGCCGTGCGCGGCGCCGTCAGGACCGACCGCCTCCAGGAGACGCAGGCGGGCGCCCGGAGGGTCAGCGGCGCCCTCCGCGACGGAACGCTGAAGCGCGTGATCCCCGACGACACCCGGGGCCGCGTCCTGATCCAGGTCGTCGAGCCCGGCGGGCTCGTGACGAACGCGACACCCGCCGCGGCGGGCCGCCCGCCGGTGAGCGGAGTCTGGCCGTCGAGCAACCAGCGGATCCGCGACTTCACCGAGTGTCACGGTACCTGGCCGAAACGTGAATGCCTCGTCATCGAGGCCATCCGAGTCAGCACCACGCCCGACTCCGTCGTCGTGTACGCGTCACAGCAAATGCCGTCCTACCTGGTGGACGGGGTGCTGGAGGCGGTGCTCGGTACCGGCGTCCTGCTGTTCGCGGGGTCCTCCGCGTGGATCACCTGGCAGGTCGTCGGCCGCACCCTCGGCCCGGTCGAGGCGATCCGCGCCCAGCTCGCCGAGATCAGCGCCACCGACCTGAGCCGCCGCGTCCCCCAGCCGTCCGGGCAGGACGAGATCGCGCAGCTCGCCCGCACCGCGAACGCGACGCTCGACCGGCTGGAAGGGTCGGTCGGACGGCAGCGGCAGTTCGCGGCCGACGCCTCCCACGAGCTGCGGACCCCGATCGCCGCGCTCCGCGCGAACCTGGAGGACGCCGCGGCGCATCCCGACGACACCGACCTGCGGGAGGTCGTCGGGTCGGCGCTGCGCGACACCGACCGGCTGGAGTCGATCGTCACCGACCTGCTGCTGCTCACCCGCATCGGCACCGCCGGGACGGCGCGGGAGCCGGTCGACCTGTCCATGCTGGTGAAGACCGAGGTCGCCCGCCGCTCGTTCACCCCGAAGATCGTCACGGAGCTCACGCCCGAGGTGACGGTCCTCGGGGTGCCGACGCAGCTCGTCCGGCTGCTGGGCAACCTGCTGGACAACGCCGAACGCTACGCCGACTCGTCCATCACCGTCCGGGTGACCAGGGAGGACGGGCAGGCGCTGCTCACCGTCACCGACGACGGCGTGGGCATCGCGCCCGCCGACCGGGAACGCGTCTTCGAGCGCTTCACCCGCCTCGACGCCGCCCGCAGCCGCGGCGCGGGCGGCGCCGGCCTCGGCCTCGCCATCGCCCGGGAGATCGCCGGCGCGCACGGCGGGACGATCCGGGCCGAGCCTCACCCGTCCGGCGCCTGTTTCGCGCTCCGCCTGCCCCTGAGCACCGAAAAGGGCCGCCCGAAAACGGGCGGCCCTGCCTGACGCGGCGGCTCAGACGCGGACGGCCTGGATCTCAAGCTGGATGTCGACCTTGTCGCCGAGCAGGGCCTTCTCGCCCTTCAGCGGAATGTTGAACTCGATGCCCCAGTCCCTGCGGTTGATCGTGGTCGCGGCGGAGAAGCCGGTGCGCGTCCCGCCCCAGGGGTCCTCGGCGACTCCGTTGAACTCGACCGACAGGGTGACCGGACGGGTGACGCCCTTGATCGTCAGCTCGCCGTCCAGGAAATGACCGTCGCCCTCGGCGCGCACGCCCGTGGTCGCGAAGGTCATGGTGGGGTACTTCTCGACGTCCAGGACGTCGGCGGTGCGCACGTGCGCGTCCCGGTCGGGGTTCCGGGTGTCGAGCGAGGCGACCTCGATCTCGGCCGCCGCGGTCGACCGCGCCAGGTCCTCGTCGATCCGCACGGTGCCGGAGAACTGGGTGAACGTGCCACGCACCTTGGTCATCAGGTGCCGGATGACGAAGGTGACCTCGGAGTGCCCGGGATCGATGTTCCAGGTCCCGGTGGTCAGCTCGGGCGCGACGGCGGCGATGCTCATGGTGACTCCCGCGAGTGAATTGAACCTTCAACTAACATCGAAAGTTAGTTGACGCTTCAACACATGTCAATCCCGTCTTGTTTCCGGCGCCGGTCGCCCCCGCTCGGGGACACGGCGGCCAGGCCCTCGCGCGTCGATCTCGCCACGGTCGAGTCGCTCGCCCGCGTGCTGGCCGGGCAACGGCGCCTGGAGGACTCCATCGGGTCGGCGGCCGTCGTCCCCGCGGTCCGCGCACAGCTCCGCGCCATCGAGGGCATGGTGGCCGACGCCCGCGGGGCCGTCCGGCGGGACCTGCTCGACGTCGCCGCGCAGTGGGCGCAGTTCGCCGGCTGGCTGCACACCAACGTCGGCCGGTACGCCGACGGTCTGAAGTGGCTCGGCCGCACCCTGGAATGGGCGACGGAGATCGACGACCGGCAGCTGGTCGGTCGGTCATGTCATGGCAGGGGTACATCGCCGAGCGGCGCGGCCACATCGGGACGATGATCGGCCTGGCGCAGGCGGCGCAGCGGCTGCGGGCCGGATCGGTCGGCCGCGTGTACGACCTGTACGAGGCGATCGCCACGCGGATCGGGTCGGAACGGCTCGGCCGGCTGGCGGCGTCGCTGCGCTGAGCGGGCGCGCCGTCGGCGGTCACCGACCTGGCCGAGGACGCCGGCCACGCCCTGGACACGGCGTGACCAGCCCGGTGGGCGGGGTCAGGGTTGGGTGGCTTCGGCGGGGCGGCGGTGTTCCAGGGCGCTCCGGAGCTGGGCGCGGCCTCGGTGGATGCGGGAGCGGACGGTGCCGAGCTTGACGTTCAGGGACGCGGCGATCTCCTCGTAGGAGAGCCCCTCGATGTCGCACAGGACGACGGCGGCGCGGTATTCGGGGGCGAGGGCGTCCAGCGCCTTCTGGATGTCGGCGTCGAGGTGGCGGTCGTCGTAGGCCTGCGCGGGCGTCGGCTCGCGGCCCTGCAGGCGGTCGGCGGCGTCGTCGCCGAGGGCGTCGAACCGGATGCGCTGCTTGCGGCGGGCGCGGTCGAGGAACAGGTTCGTCGTGATCCGGTGCAGCCAGCCCTCGAACGTGCCGGGGCTGTAGGACGACAGCGAGCGGAAGACGCGGATGAAGACGTCCTGCGTCAGGTCCTCGGCGTCGTGCCGGTTGCCGGTCAGCCGGTACGCCAGCCGGAACACCCGGGTCGAGTGCTCGCTGACGATCTCCTCCCACGTCGGCGGGGTCCACGCCATCGCGCCTGCGCTCACCACTACCCCTGTCTGATACAGAATTGTTACGGCCAAGCATGCCGGTACCCAGATAAGCACCGTGTAAGGACCTCGTACGTGGCCGGATAAGGCGATGTGGGATGTGACTCATCTCATTGGACGGACTGTCGACAAGGATGGGGTTCGCCAGGAGGATCGGGGCAGTCCCCACCCCGACCCCCTGCGAGGACGCGGTATGGCGCGAAGCTACAACCTGGCCGACCTGCTCGAAATCCTGGCCGCGGCGGGCCCGGACCGTCCGGCCCTCGTCGCCGGGGCCGAACGGCGGACGTACGGGCAGCTCAGCGAACGCGCGAGCCGGGTGGGGCACCATCTCGCGGCGGCCGGCGTGCGGCCGGGCGAGCACGTCGCGATCCTCGCCCACAACCGCGCCGAGTGGATCGAGGCGATGTTCGGCGCGTTCAAGATCCGTGCCGTGCCCGTCCCGGTGAACTACCGGTACGTGGCCGCGGAACTGCGGCATGTGCTGGCCGACTCGGACTCGGCCGCGCTGATCGGGGAGCGTTCGCTTCTGGAGAAGGTGCAGGAGATCCGGGACGGGCTGCCGAAGCTGCGGCACGTCGTCGTCCTGGAGGACGGCTCCGCGGCCGAGATCCCGGACGCGGTCGGGTACGAGCGGGCCCTTGCGGAGGCCGACCCCGGCGACGACTTCCCGGAACGTTCCAGCGACGACCGCTACATCATGTACACGGGCGGCACGACCGGCTACCCGAAGGGCGTCGAGTGGCGCTGCGAGGACATCTTCTTCGGCGCACTCGGCGGCGGGAACGCCCTCGGCGACCCGATCGGCGCCCCGGAGGAACTGGCCGCCAACGCCGGCCAGCCCGCGATGGCCGTCCTCGACTGCGCGCCCGTCATGCACGGCGCCGGCCAGTGGGTCGCGCTCATGGGCCTGTTCAGCGGCGCCAAGGTCGTCCTTTACACCGACCATGCGTTCGACGCCGGCGAGGCGCTGCGGCTGCTCGCCGAGGAGCGGGCGAACGTGCTGATGCTGGTCGGCGACGTCATGGCGCGGCCGGTCGCGAAGGCGCTGGCGAGCGGCGGGTACGACACGTCCTCGCTGATGGCGATCGCGTCGGGCGGCGCCCCGCTCACCGAGGGCGCCAAGCGGGCGCTGCGGGACCGCCTCCCCGACATCATGTTCCTCGACAACTACGGCGCCTCGGAGACCGGCGCGTGCGGGCCGTCCGTCGGCGCCGCGGAGGGCACGGCCCGGTTCATGATGAAGCCGGGCATCACCGTCCTGGACGACGACCTCAACATGGTCAAGCCCGGCGAGATCGGCAAACTCGCCCGCAGCGGCCACATCCCGCTCGGCTACTACAACGCCCCGGAGAAGACGGCGTCGACGTTCTTCACCGCCGCCGACGGCACCCGCTGGTCGGTCCCGGGCGACTTCGCGACCCTGGAGGAGGACGGCACGATCACCCTCCTCGGCCGCGGCTCCCTCGTGATCAACACGGGCGGTGAGAAGGTGTACCCGGAGGAGGTCGAGGTCGCGCTCAAGGACCACCCCGACGTGGACGACGCGGTCGTCGTGGGACTGGCCGACGAGCGGTTCGGGCAGCGTGTCGCCGCCGTCGTCGCGCCCCGTCCCGGCGCGACGGTCACGCTGGAGGGGCTCACCGAGCACTGCCGCGGCCGGCTCGCCGGATACAAGCTCCCGCGCCAGATCACGCTGGTGGACGAGGTGCGGCGCACGGCCGTCGGCAAGTCCGACTACAAGTGGGCGCGAAGCGTGCTGGAGTAAGTTTTCTGCGCCCATACCACGGTTTGGTGCCTTTTCCGGGCGGTGCGCCGGTCAAGAATCAATTGATGCCGATGGGGCGTGTCTTGGGCGCGTTCCGGCGATTACCCGCTCTATGAATGGGGATCGGCTGATACCGCTCGCGCGACGGTATCGCCTGCTCTCTGTGGTCGGCAGAGGCGGCATGGGCACCGTCTGGCGGGCGTACGACGAGATGCTCGACCGGGACGTCGCCGTCAAGGAGGTCCGCCTTCCTTCGCGCATCACCCAGAGTGAACGCAGGGTGATGTGCCGGCGCCTGCTGATGGAGGCGCGGGCCACGGCGGCGCTGCGGCATCCCGGTGTGGTCGCCGTCCACGACCTGGTCATCGAGGACGGCCGCCCGTGGATCGTCATGGAGTTCCTGGAGTCGTGCTCGCTGAACCGGCTCGTCGCCGAGGACGGCCCGCTCGGCGTGCGCCGGACGGCGGAGATCGGCGCGGCGGTCCTGTCGGTGCTGCGCGCCTCGCACGCGACCGGCATCCTGCACCGCGACGTCAAACCGAGCAATGTCCTCGTCTGCGATGACGGACGCGTTCTGCTCACCGACTTCGGTTTGGCCGTCCATATGAAGAAGGGTGTGGAGAACGCCGACACAATGCCTTCGGGCATTGAGGGATCTCCCGCTTACCTTCCGCCGGAACGGGTGAACGGGCAGCCGAGCGTGGAGGCGTCCGACCTCTGGTCACTCGGTGCGACGCTTTACACGGCGGTCGAGGGTTTCTCGCCGTTCCTGCGCCGCCATGCGCTCGCGTCCATGGTGGCGGTGCTGCTGGGCGACTACGCGCGTCCGATGCGGGCGGGGCCGCTGACTCCCGTCATCGACGGGCTGCTGCGGCAGCGTCCCGAGGACCGCCTGACCGCCGAGGCCACGGCGGACCTGCTGCGAGAGGTGATCCGCGCCCTCCCCGAACCCGGCATCACGCGGGCCGCGGTGTGCCGCCGCGGCCCCTGGGCGCCGCTCGGCGGGCGGGGGCCGCGGGACGTCCCGCGCCGCCGGGGCACCGGCGG
>NZ_BCQQ01000091.1 GCF_001552155.1 Actinomadura formosensis NBRC 14204
GGCGAGTGAGCTGGTCACCAATGCGCTGCGGTACGCGTCCGTGTCGGATGACGATGTGACCTTGCGGTTGGACCGCACCGAGGACGGCGGGCTGTGGATGGAGGTCCAGGACGCCGCCTGCGCTCTGCCGTACGTGCAGGAGGCGGACGCGAGCAGTGAGGCCGGCCGTGGCCTGTTCATCGTGGACCGGCTCGCCCTGTGCTGGGGCGTCCGGCCGCTGGCCGGTAACGCCGGCAAGGTCGTCTTCGCGGTTCTGAACCCGTGAAGACCGCGCGGAGGGGCGGTGGGAGGGGGCCGTCCCTCCGCGCTGCCGTATGCCGGTGCTCAGGGCAGCCGGAACCCGCGTCGCCGCTCTTGGCGGGCGGGGTTCAGCGTTCGGAGAGGCGGGCGAGGATTCTGTCCTTGCCGCTCTCCCAGTTGGCCTTGAGCGCCTCCACGGCGCCCTCGATGTCCGCGGACACCAGGTGCTCGGCGATCCGCTCGTGTTCCTGCGCCGAGCGTTCGAGCATCTCCCAGTCGCCCACCATGACCCGCTCGTAGCGGTGCATGGTGAGCTTCAGCGAGGTGATCAGGTCCATCAGCCGCTCGTTCGGGCAGCCCGACAGCAGCAGATCGTGCCAGGCGTCGTCGTAGCGCTCGATCACCGCGTACTCCGCCTCGGGCGCGGAGAACGCGCGGGCCTCCTCCAGCAGCCGGGGGGCGACCGCGCGGAGATGGCCGGGGTCGGACAGTTCCAGTGCCAGCGACTCCATCGCCGCGACGATCGTGGTGAGGTCCTCGAACTCCTTCGAGCTCATCGGCGCGAACCGGAATCCCTTGCCGCGCTCGCTCAGGATGATCCCCTCGCGCTCCAGGCCGATGAGCGCCTCACGGAGCGGGGTGCGGCTCACGCCCAGTTCGGCGGCCAGCGCCATCTCGTTGATCGGCTGGTCGGGGCCGAACTCGCCCTTGGCCAGCCGTTCTAGGATCTCGTCCTTGATCTGCTCGCGCAGGGGCCGGCGGTCGATCGCCATCCTGTCGCCATCCTCTCCCCGAGTGATCTGCTGATCACGCCGTTCCGGCCCCGTCGACGGGGATGATCGCCCCGCTCACGAACGAGGCGGCGTCGCCCGCAAGGAACGCCACCATGTGCGCGATGTCCACGGGGCGTCCGACCCGGCCGAGCGGACGGTCCGCCGCGTCCGTGTAGAACGCCTCCAGCGAACCGCCGAGCTGGCGGGCCTCCTCGGCGAGCATGCCGGTGTCGGTGTCGCCGGGGCACACGCAGTTGACCCGGATGTTCTGCGGCCCGTGGTCGATCGCCATGGCCCGGGTCATGTTCACCACGGCACCCTTGGACGCGCAGTACGACACGGCCCGCGCGCCGCCCTGGATGCCCCAGCCCGAGCCGGTGTTGATGATACTGCCGCCCCCGGCCGCGGCCATCAACGGTATCGCGGCCCGGCTCATCAACATGATCGATTTGATGTTGACGGCCATCACCAGGTCCCAGTCGTCCTCGCTGATCTCCAGGACGGTGGAGCGGCGGATGATGCCCGCGTTGTTGAACAGGACGTCCAGGCCGCCGAAGGCGTCCCGCGCGGCGGCGACGAACCGCTCGCAGTCGGCCGCGTCGGAGACGTCGCCGCGCACGAAGACCGCCCGGCCGCCGGCGGCCTCGATGGCCTTGGCGACCTGCGCGCCCGCCTCGTCCAGGTCGGCCAGCACGACCTTGGCGCCGAGCTCCGCCATCAGCTCGGCGGTGGCCCGCCCGATGCCGGACGCGGCCCCGGTGACCAGGGCGGTCTTGCCTTCGAGTGAGTTCACGTTTCGTTGTCCTTTCATCGGACGGGGTACATGGCGAACTTGCCGTGCCCGGTCAGCACCGGCAGGTATCCGCGCAGTTCATGGTCGAGGTCCTCGTCGCCGGTGTCGACCAGCAGCGGACGGCCGCCGAGCGAGGCGAGCTTGGCCTCGGTCGCCACGACGACGAACCGGTCCCGGCCGACGGCGCGCAGCACCGCCGGGGAGATCTGCTGGTTGCCGCGGCCGAGCAGGAAGCCCTGACCGCCGATCGGGGTCACCGCGATCCACGCCGGGGACGCCCGGACCAGCGCCTCCAGTTCGGCGGCGGACACGTCCGCCGCCGCGACCCGCCGGTCCCCGGTCAGCACGTTGACGCCCATCACGGGGACGTCGGCGCCGAGCGCGGCGGCGATGGCGCGGGTCGTGCCGCCGGGGCCGAGCACCAGCAGCCCGGACGGCCCCTGCCGGGCGGCGAGTTCGGCGGCGATGCCGGAGACCGCCGACGGGTCGGTGATCGAGCTGCCCATCTTGCGCTGCTGCACGCGCACGGGGATGTCCGGCACCCGCAGATGGCCGTACAGGCGGGCGGAGACCCGGCCGGTGCGGACGGCGTCCTCGTCCAGGTCCATCACCTCGGCCTCCCGGAGCCGCACACCGCCGGCGGCCATCAGCGCGGCCGCCTCCCCGGCGGCGCGCGGGGTGGCCCCGAACACCGCCGAGTGCATCTTCACGCCGGTGGGCACGCCGAGCACGGGAACGGTGAGGCCGACCGCGTCCAGGACGTCGCGCGCCGTCCCGTCCCCGCCGGCGAACAGCAGCAGGTCGACCTGCGGCGCGAGCGCGGTGGCGGCGCGCACGGTGTCGGCGGGGGTGGTCGGGTCGCCGGGCTCGTACCGGACGTCCGGTACGAGCCCGGCGGCGGCCACGGCGTCGGCGCCCATGGCCCCGGCCGCGGTCAGCACGGTGAGCTCGTCGCCGCCGAGCCGGGAACGCAGTTCGGACAGCGCCAGCGCGGCGCGCTCGGAGGCGCGCGGCGTCGCGCCGAGGGCGCGGGCCTTCTCCTGGACGGCCGCGCCGTCGCTGCCCTTGAGCCCGACCCGGCCGCCGAGCCCGGCGACCGGGTTCACCACAAGCCCGAACCTCATCGCGACCTCATGCGCCGAGGATCTTCCTGCGGTAGGCGCGCCAGGTGACCGACCAGGTGGCCGGGTCGTCCTGGACGTCCTCGCGGGCACGGTGCACGGTGGAGCGGTGCGGGGCGGTCCGGACGGTCTCCGGGTCCTCGTACGCCTCGCGGGCCACCTCGGCGAGGATCGCGGCGTACTCGTCCAGGTCGGCCTTGGAGTAGGACTCGGTCGGCTCCAGCGTCATCGGCTCCGGGACGACGAACGGGTGGTGGCTCGTCCAGTAGTGGGTGCCGAAGTCGGCCGCGCGCAGGCCGAGGTCCTCGGAGTGCACGCCGGTCTCCTCGGCGAGCTTCTCCCAGCTGTAGCGGACCTGCTCGATCCGCGGCCGTCCCGGCGCGTACGGCGCCGACGCGCCGCGGATCTCCAGCACCTTCTTCATCAGGTAGTTGTTGTTGAGGACGGCGATCTCCGCCGCCTCCCGCAGCCCGGCACCGCCCAGCGACATGATCCAGGCGTAGGCGCGCACCAGGTTCGGCACGACGCCGTAGAACGGCCTGATCTTCCCGACCGACTCGGGCCTGTCGTCGTCCAGGTAGTAGCGGGTGCCGTCGAACTCGACGGTCGGCGTCGGCAGGTAGGGGGCCAGTGCCTCGGTGACGCCGGAGGCGCCTGCGGCGGGCCCGCCGCAGGCGTGCGGGGTGGAGAACGTCTTGTGCAGGTTGAAGTGGCACAGGTCGAACCCGGCGTCGCGGGCGCGGGTGATGCCGAGGATCCCGTTGGCGTTGGCCTGGTCGTAGGCGCACAGCCCGCCCGCTTCGTGGACGATGCGGACGAACTCCTCGATCCGCGGGTTGAAGAGCCCGGTGTCCTCGGGGTTGGTGATGAGCAGCGCCGCCGTGCGGGGGCCGACGGCCTGCTTGAGCGCCTCGATGTCGGGGTAGCCGTCGGCGTCCGGGTACAGGGTGATGACCTTGAACCCGGCCGTCTTCGCGCAGGCCGCGTTGGAGGGGTGCGAGAAGATCGTGGTGATGATCTCGTCGCGCTGCTCCGCCTCGCCGCGGGCGGCGAAGTAGGCGCGGATCATCGACACGTTGGTGTAGATCGCGGCGGAGCCGGCGCCGGGCTGGAGCGAGAACCGGTCCATGCCGGAGATCTCCCGCAGCAGCCCTTCCAGCCGGTAGATGATCTCCAGGACGCCCTGCACGGTCCGTTCGTCCTGCAGCGGGTGCAGGTCCGCGATCCGCGGGTCGCGGATGAACTGGTCGTTGACCTTGGGGCTGTACTTCATGGTGCAGGTGCCCTGGCCGACGTCGATGTTGAAGTCGACGCCGAGGTTCTCCTGGGACAGCCGCAGGTAGTGCCGGAGCACCTGGGGCTGGGACAGTTCCGGCAGCGCCGGGGGCTCGGCGCGGCGCAGCGCCGCCGGGAGGGTGTCGTCCAGGGGGACGTCGGGCTCGGGCACCAGGACGCCGCGCTCACCGGGGCTGGTCATCTCGAACAGCAGCGGCTCGTCCCAGCTCGCCTGATGGAAGCGGCGCAGCGGCGGCTTCGGGGCGATCTTCGCGTCCGCGGGGGTGACGGGGGAGTGGTCGGTCTTCACTTGACGATCTCCTCCAAGAGGCCGGCCAGGCGGTCGATGTCGTCCTTGGTGTGCATTTCGGTGACGCAGTAGAGGGCCTTGTCCTCCGACAGGACCCTGCCGCCGAAGATGTCGTGTGCGAGCAGCGCCTCGTTGACCTCGGCGGCGGTCCGCGCGCCGGTGAAGGCGAGCGTGAAGTCGGCGAAGTGCGGCGCGTCCGCGTACGGCGCCTCGATGCCGGGCACCTCGGCGAGTCGGCGCAGCGCGTACCGGGTGTTCGCCATGATCGTCTCGCCGATCTCCCGCATTCCCTGCGGTCCCATCAGCGCGAGGTAGACGCCGGCGGTGATGCCGTTGAGCGCGGCGGCGGTGCCGACCCATTCGCGTCCCTCCTCCCGGACGGCGAAGGAGGTGCGCTCGTAGGCGACGTCGCCGAAGCCGTACTCGCCTTCGACGCGGGTGGGCGCGAGCCCGAAGAGCCGGGACGGGTACTCCGCGACGAACTTCTCCTCGTCGCGGGTGGCGATGAAGCCGCCGTTGAGCCCGCCGTAGGCCATGTGCAGGCCGAGCGGCTGGATGTCGCCGCAGACGATGTCGGCCCCGTAGGCGGACGGCGGCGCCACGACCCCGAGCGAGATGGGGTTGCAGCCGACGACGTACAGCGCCCCGGCGTCGTGGGCGAGGCCGGCGAGCGACGTCAGCGCGGGGTCGATGATCCCCGAGGCCGAGGGCGCCTCGGCGTACACGGCCGCGACGTCGCCGGCGGCCAGTTCGGCCTGGACGGCCGCGGTGTCCACCAGCCCGGTGTCCGGGTCGACCGGCACGATCACCAGGTCGTGGACGGGCCGGACATAGTCGTCGATCTTGGAGAGCTTGCCGGGGTCGATGGCCGTGACGAGCAGCAGCCGCCGGGCGCCGGTGATCCGGCCCGCCATGCGCAGCGCGGTGGCGGACGCCTGGTAGCCGTCGTAGACCGGGACGTTCACGACGTCCATCTCCAGCAGCTCGCCCATGAGGGACTGGTACTCCCAGAGCGCCTGGAAGCGGCCGTGGTCCTCGTAGGGCTCACCCGCGTAGGCGGTGAGGAACTCGCTGCGGTTGACGACCTCGTCCACCACGGCGGGGACGTAGTGCGGGTAGCAGCCCGCACCAAGGAAGCTCAGGGCCTCCCGGGTGCCGGTGTTGCGGGCCAGCAGCCCGCCGACATGCCGGGTCAGCTCGGCCTCCGAACGCAGCGGGGGCGGCATGTCGAGCGGGCGGCCGAACCGGATGCTCTCGGGGATGTCCGCGTAGAAATCCTCGACGCTGGACGCGCCGATCGCGGCGAGCATCTGCCGTTTGATCTCCGGCACGGAGTTCGGGATGTACGGGTGAACGCTCACGCGCGCCCTCACTTTCTCGGGTTCCTCGGGTTTTCCTGCCCCGCCCTCTTGACGAGAACACATGATGCAGTGTGCTGTATACAGCATTATCCAGATCCACCTGGGGAGGCAAGATGGCGACGAACCCCGAACGGGCGAGTCTCGGACGCCGGACCGTCCTGACCGCCGGAGTCGCCGGAGTGTTCTCGGCACTGCTCGGTGCGAGCGGCTGCGCCACCGGAGGCACCGCCAAGAAGGCGGGCCCGACGCTGAGCGCGGGCGCGGCGGCCGAGATCAAGGGAAAGATCAGCGTCTGGTCGTGGGACGTGGCGGCCAAGGCGCTCAAGCGGCTGGCCCCGGCCTTCGAGCAGCGCCATCCCGGGACGAGCGTCGAGATCGTCGACATCGGCTACGACAACGCCTACGACAAGATCACCGTCGGGCTGAAGTCGGGGAAGGGCCTGCCGGACGTCCTCACCATCGAGGGCAGCAGGCTGCCGGGCTACATCGGCGTCTTCCCGGGCGGCCTGTACGACCTGACCTCGCTCGCCGGCCCCCACAAGGCCGAGTTCGCCCCCTCCGCGTGGAAGTACTCCAGCGACGCGCAGGGCAAGGTCTTCGCGCTGCCCTGGGACAGCGGGCCGTGCGCCCTCTACTACCGCGCCGACATGTTCGAGAAGGCCGGGGTCGACCCGAACAGCATCGCGACCTGGGACGACTACGTCAGCGCGGGGGAGCGCATCAAGGCCAAGACCGGCAAGAAGCTCCTCATCATGGACCCCCAGGAGGACAGCATGTTCCCCATGCTGCTCCAGCAGCAGGGGCAGAGGTACTTCCGGGACGGGAAGGTCGCCCTCTCCAGCGAGCAGGCCGTCCGCGCCGGGACGCTGCTCAAGACGCTCGCCGACAAGGACCTGATCGCCTTCGAGAAGGGCTGGGACGGCCTGGTCGCCGGGACCAAGGCGGGCAAGGCCGCCACCACCCCCTACGCCGTCTGGTGGGCGGGCACGCTCACCGACGAGATGCCGGAGCTCAAGGGCAAGTTCGGCGTCGTGCCGCTGCCCGCGTTCGACGCCGGCGGGGTGCAGACATCCAACGACGGCGGCTCGACGCTCGCGGTCAGCGGCCACAGCACGAACGCGCGGGCGGCCTGGGCGTTCATCGAGTTCGCCCTCGCCGACACCGCCAACCAGGTGTCCATGCTGAAGAACGAGGGGCTGTTCCCCGCCTACCTGCCCGCGCTGAAGGACCCGTTCGTGACCGCCCCGCAGCCCTACTTCGGGGACCGGCCCGTCTTCAAGACCTTCGCGGAACTGGCGGACAAGGTGCCCTCGGTCGAGGACTCCAAGGACGACCCGAAGGCGCGGGACATCATGTGGCGCTCCGTCTCCGGCATCCTCCTGCACGACGACGACCCCAAGAAGGCCCTGGACTCGGCGGCCAAGCAGGTCGCCGCCGGGACCGGCCGGGCGATCGCCGGGTGACGCGGTGGCCGTCGATGTGACAGAGCGGGAGACCGGCGCCGGCACGGCGGCACGCGCGGGGGCCGCGCCGCGCCGGTGGTGGCGCCGGTCCACCCCGTGGATCTTCGCGGGCCCGGCGGCGGCGCTGCTGGTGTTCTTCTTCGCCTATCCGCTGGTGGCCGGCTTCTACCAGAGCTTCACCGCCGACCGCGACGGCGCGACGACCTGGGTCGGGATCGCCCAGTACCGCCGGATGATGTCGGACCCGGTCTTCTGGGCGGCGCTGCGCAACACCGGGCTGATCCTCATCGTCCAGGTCCCGGTCATGATCGGGCTGGCGCTGCTGCTGGCCTTCGGGCTGAACCAGTCCTGGCTGCGGTTCCGCTCGACGTTCCGCATCGCCTACTTCCTGCCCGCGGTCACCATGCTGGTCGCCTACTCGGTGGTGTTCCGCGTCCTGCTCAAGACCGACGGCGGGCTGGTCAACCAGATGCTGACCGCGGTGGGCCTGTCCGAGATCGACTGGCTGAACAGCCCCGGCTGGGCGCGGCTGGCGCTGATCGGCTCGATCACCTGGCGCTGGACCGGCTACAACGCGGTCATCCTGCTGGCCGGGCTGCAGACGATCGGCCGGGAGCAGTACGAGGCGGCGGCCATCGACGGCGCCGGGGCCGTCACCACGTACCTGCGGGTGATCCTGCCGCAGTTGCGTCCCGTCATCCTCTTCTGCTCGGTGACATCGACGATCGGGACGCTCCAGCTCTTCGACGAGAACTACGTGCTGACCGGCGGCGGGCCGGGCAACGCCACCATGACGCCCGTCCTCTACCTCTACAAGGTCGGCTTCGAGCAGCTCGACTTCGGCTACGCGGCCGCCCTCGCGTGGGTGATCGTCGTGGTCATCGGGCTGATCTCCTACGCCCAGTTCCGCTTCTTCGGAAGGGACTCATCCCGGTGAACCACATCGCGAGGGGGACGGGTCGCCTCCGGCCGGGCCGGGTGCTCTTCGTGCTGCTGCTCCTGGTCGGCGCGGTGATCAGCACGGCACCGTTCTACTGGATGGTGGTGGCCTCCACCCACGACAACTCCGAGCTGTTCCAGTCCCCGCCGCCGTTCATGCCGGGCGGCCGGTTCATGCACAACCTGGTGGAGCTGGAGCACAGCATCGGCTTCGGCCGGGTCATGTTCAACAGCGCCGGTATCGCCGTCGTCTACACCGTGCTCAGCTCGCTGATCTCCGCGATGTGCGGGTACGCGCTGGCCAAGTACCGGTTCCGGGGACGGGGGCTGCTGCTCGGCGCCGTGCTCGCGACCATGATGATCCCGTTCCAGGTGCTGCTCGTCCCGCTGTTCCAGATGATGGCGAGCCTGGGCTGGGTCGACACCTACCAGGCGGTGGTCCTGCCGTTCCTGGCCAACTCGTTCGGCATCTTCCTGATGCGCCAGGCGTTCCTCGGCTTCCCGGACGAGCTGATCGAGTCGGCCCGCATCGACGGCGCGGGGGACCTGCGCATCTTCTACCAGGTCGTCCTGCCGGTGGTGCGGCCCCAGCTCGGCGCGCTGGTCATCTTCACCTTCATGACGCAGTGGAACGCCTTCCTGTGGCCGCTGCTGATGCTCAACAGCGAGGACAAGTACACCGTGCCGGTCGCGCTGTACACGCTCATCGGGCAGAGCCACGTCGACTACGCGGGGCTGATCCTCGGCTCGTTCCTGGCGACGCTGCCGCTCATGTTGATCTTCTTCCTGTTCCAGAAACAGTTCGTGTCCGGCTTGCTGGGAGGAGCGGTCAAGGGATGAGCGAAGCGAACCGGGGGGTGCGGGGATGAGCGGACCCACGCGTGTGCCGGGGTTGCTGTACGGGGGCGACTACAACCCCGAGCAGTGGTCCGAGGAGGTCTGGGCGGAGGACGTCCGGCTGATGAAGGACGCCGGGGTCAACCTGGTGACGGTCGGCGTGTTCTCCTGGGCCCGGCTGCAGCCGGGCCCGGACACCTGGGACTTCGGCTGGCTGGACCGGCTGCTGGACCTGCTCGCCGCGCACGGCGTCGCCGCCGACCTGGCCACCGCGACCGCGTCGCCGCCCGCCTGGCTGGTCCGCGCCCATCCGGAGATCCTGCCCGTCACCGCGGACGGCGTCCGGCTGGAGTTCGGGTCCCGCCAGCACTACTGCCCTTCCTCACCGGTCTACCGGGAGTCGGCGACGCGGCTGGCCCGCAAGATCGCCGAGCGGTACCGCGACCATCCGGCGGTCGTCCTGTGGCACATCCACAACGAGTACGGCGACCACGTGACCGAGTGCTTCTGCGCCGCGTCCGCCGCCGACTTCCGGCACTGGCTGCGGGACCGGTACGGCGATCTCGCGGCGCTGAACCGCGCCTGGGCGACCGACTTCTGGTCCCAGCGCTACGGCCGGTGGGACGAGATCGAGCCGCCGCGCGCCGCCCCCGGCCCGGTGAACCCGACCCAGGTGCTCGACTGGCGCAGGTTCTGCTCCGACGCGCTGCTCGCCTGCTACCTGGCGGAGAAGGCCGTCCTGGACGAGGACGGCGGCGGCATCCCGGTGACGACGAACTTCATGTCGATGTTCAAGTCGCTGGACTACTGGGCGTGGGCGGCGCACGAGGACGTCGTGTCCGACGACGCCTACCCCGACCCGGCCGACCCGGAGGCGCACGTCGCCGCCGCGATGAACTACGACCTGATGCGCTCGCTGAAGGCGGGGCGGCCGTGGCTGCTCATGGAGCAGGCGCCGTCGGCGGTGAGCTGGCGGCCGGTCAACGTGCCGAAGACGCCCGAGCTGAGCCGGCTGTGGTCCTTCCAGGCGGTGGCGCGCGGCGCGGACGGGGTCCTGCACTTCCAGTGGCGGGCGTCGCGCGCCGGAGCCGAGAAGTACCACAGCGCGCTCCTGCCGCACCGCGGCACCGGCTCGCCGCAGTGGGACCGGACCGTGCGCCTCGGACGCGACCTCACCCGGCTCGCCGAGATCGCGGGCACCCGGCTCACCGCCGATGTCGCGATCGTCCTGGACTGGGACTCCTGGTGGGCACTGGAGTTGGAGGACCACCCGTCGTCCAGGCTTCTGCTCCGGGAGCTCACGCTGTCCTGGTACGGCACCGCGTACGTGCGGAACGTGACCGTCGACTTCGTCCCTCCGGGCGCGGACCTGACGTCGTACCGGGTCGTCCTGCTGCCGAACCTCTACCTGACGACCGACGCGACGGCCGCGTGGCTCACCTCGTACGTCGCGGACGGCGGGCGGCTGGTCTGCGGCTTCTTCAGCGGCATCGTCAATGAGCACGACCACGTGCATCTGGGCGGCTACCCGGCACCGCTGCGGGACGTGCTCGGCGTCGTGGTGGACGAGTTCTGGCCCGTCCCCGACGACGCGTCCGTCGACGTGGTGTTCGGTGACCGCCGGGTTCCGGCGACGCTGTGGAGCGAGTGGCTGGAGACCGGCACGGCGGAGACCGTGGCGGGGTACGGCTCCGGGCCGCTCACCGGCCGCCCGGCGGTCACCCGGAACGCGCACGGGGCCGGCCGGGCCTGGTATGTGAGCTGCCATCTGGGCGACGCCCTCGGGCATGTGCTGGACGAGGTGTTCGCCGACGCGGGCGTCCGCCCGGTGCTCGACGTCCCGGCCGGCGTCGAGGCCACCCGCCGCGACGGGCCCGGCGCGTCCTTCCTCTTCCTGCTCAACCATCGCGACGCCGGCACCGAACTGCCCGTCCCGGACGGCATCGACCTGCTGACCGGCACCGCCCTGCGGGGAACGCTGCGGCTGCCCCCGCTCGGGGCGGCGGTGCTCAAGACGACCCACCCCCAACCCGAGAGGTGATCATGCGGAGATCACTGCACACCCTGGCCGGGCTGACGCTCGGCTCCACCCTCCTCGTCACCGCCCTTCCCGCGCCCGCCGAGGCGGGTCCCCGGCCGGACCAGTACACCGACGTCCTCGACATGCACGGCGTCCCCTCCAACGCGCTGCCCGCCGAGGTCAACGAGATCAACGTGTTCGCCGACCGCGGCGCGTGGCACGCCTACGCCCTGCCGGGACAGGGCGACAAGGACGCCTACGGCGGGTTCTCCGGGCCGCTCTACATCGCCCAGGAGTACCCGTGGTGGCTGAGCAAGGCGTTCAGCCGCATCCGGCTGAGCGAGAACGGCCGGGACATCGACCTCGGCGCCGCCGGCGCGCCCCGCCTCACCGCGCTTCCCGGGATGCTGCGGCAGGTCTACGACCTGCCCGGCCTGCGGCTCACGCTGGAACTGCGCTTCGCCTCCGGGCACAGCGCGCTCGTGCGCGCCTACGTCGCCAACACCGCAACCAGCCCCCGGACGTTGCAGGTCGGCTGGAGCGGATCGCTGCTGCGCCCCGACACCGAGCCGATGAAGAGCGCGCCGTCCCTGCACGCCACCGCGCGCGGCGTCGCGGTCGGTTTCGCCCGGGTGCGCGAGCAGTGGGACTACCTCACCGACGGCACCGAAAGGTTCGAGGTCACCCACGCCGCCCCGGTCCGCACCACCGTCACCGGGGACTCCTACCGCACCGACCTGGCCCGGCCGCTCACCGTCGCGGCGGGCCGCTCGTCCGCGCTCACCTGGACCGAGACCTACACCTTCACCGCCGCCGAACGCGAGCGGGAGGCCCCGGCCGTCCGGAACCTGCTGCGGCGCCCCGGCGTGGCGATCGACGACACGGACGCGCGCTGGCGCCGGTACGTCGCCGCCGTCACGGACGACGTGCCCGCCGGACGGCGGCGGCTCGCGGTGAAGGCCCTGGAGACCCTGGTCACCAACTGGCGCGGCCCGGCCGGGCGGCTGGAACACGGCGGCATCACGCCGTCCATCTCCTACAAGTGGTTCACCGGCGGTTTCTGGGCCTGGGACACCTGGAAGCAGGCGGTCGGCGTCGCCCGCTTCGACCCCGCGCTCGCCGAGTCGCAGATCAGGTCGATGTTCGACCACCAGATCACGCCGGACTCGGCGACCCGGCCGCAGGACGCGGGGATGATCCCCGACTGCCTCTTCTACAACGATCCCGCCCGCGGCGGCGGCAACTGGAACGAGCGCAACACCAAGCCGCCGCTGGCCGCCTGGGCGGTCTGGGAGACCTACCGGCGGAACGGGGACGTCGGGTTCCTGCGCGAGATGTACCCGAAGCTGGTCGCCTACCACGACTGGTGGTACCGCACCCGGGACCACGACCACGACGGCCTGGCCGAGTACGGGGCGACCGTCGATCCGGCCAACGCCACCCCCGAGGACCGCCGGCAGGCCGCCGCGTGGGAGAGCGGCATGGACAACGCTCCCCGCTTCGACGCCGCCCTCGGTACCGGGGTCGTGGAGAACCGGGACGCCGCCGGACGTGTCGTCGGTTACTCGCTGAACCAGGAGTCCGTCGACCTCAACGCCTACCTCGCCGCCGAGAAGGGGTACCTCGCGGCGATCGCGCGGCGGCTCGGGGACGGGGCGGCGTCCCGGCGGCTGACCGCGCAGGCGCGGACGCTGACCACGGCGATCCGGACGTCGATGTACGACCCGGAGACCGGGTTCTTCTACGACATCGACCTCGCGTCGGGCCGGCGCCTCGTGGACCGGGGCCGCGGCATCGAAGGCGCCATCCCGCTGTGGGCGGGCGTCGCGACCGGGCAGCAGGCCGCCGCCGTCCGCGGCAGGCTGACCGACCCGGGCGAGTTCGCCACCGCGATGCCCTTCCCGACGGTGTCGAAGAGCTCGCCGTACTTCGCCCCGGAGAAGTACTGGCGCGGCCCCGTCTGGCTCGACCAGGCGTACTTCTCACTGAAGGGCCTGCAAAGGTACGGCTACGGCGCCGACGCGTCCGCTCTGGCCGGCCGCCTGCGCGGTTCGGCGGCGGGCCTGCTCGGCGATGGGCCGATCATGGAGAACTACAACCCGCTGACGGGCGCGGCCCTGAACTCCACCAACTTCAGTTGGTCGGCGGCGTTGCTGCTCGCCTTGGAGTGACGGTCTGACCTGAAAGGGCGTCCCGCCGGGCCTTCTGGTGCCCGTGGCGGGGCGCCCTTCGCGGCGTTCCCTCCCACCCCCCTTCCTGACCTGCAGAAAAAGATGTGTTAGGCGCCCTCAACCCCTTGACGGGAGCAATGTCCGGATTGTGCAATGTCACATGCCATACGGAGGGACGACATGAAATCCTGGCACGGCGTCATCGTTGCCACCGCATTGCCTTTGCGCGACGACCTTACGGTCGACTACGAGCGTTACGCGGAACACGTCCGCTGGTTGCTGGACGAGGGCTGCGACGGTGTATGCCCGAACGGGTCGCTGGGGGAGTACCAGAGCCTGACGCCCGAGGAGCGGGCGCAGGTGGTGCGGACGGCCGTCGAGGTCGCGGGGGGCGACCGGGTGATCCCCGGAGTCGCCGCCTACGGTGCCACCGAGGCGCGGCGCTGGGCCGAGCAGGCCGCCGAGGCGGGGGCGGGCGGCGTCCTGCTGCTGCCGCCGAACGCCTACCGCGCGGACGATCACATCACGGAGGCGCACTTCGCCGAAGTGGCCCGTGCCGGCCTTCCGATCATCGGCTACAACAACCCGCACGACACCCGGGTCGACCTGACCCCGCCGCTCCTGGCGCGGCTCTATGAGGCCGGCCACATCGTGGCGGTCAAGGAGTTCAGCGGCGATGTGCGCCGCGCCTACCAGATCGCCGAGATGGCACCCGGCCTCGACCTGCTGATCGGCGCGGACGACGTCGCCCTCGAACTCGCCCTGGCGGGCGCCAAGGGCTGGATCGCGGGCTTCGCGAACGCGCTGCCGCGGGCGTCGGTCGCGCTCTACCGGGCCGCCCTGGACGGCGACCTGGACAAGGCGCGGGCGATGTACCGGACGATGCATCCGCTGCTGCGCTGGGACTCCCGGACGGAGTTCGTGCAGGCGATCAAGTTCTCCATGGACCTCGTCGGGCGGTACGGCGGACCCTGCCGCGCCCCCCGGCTGCGGCTGGCTCCGGAACAGGAGAAGGCCGTGCGAGCCGCCACGGAGGCGGCGGCGCCCCTGGAGGGGCGCTGAACATACCGGACTCCGGTTCCGGACCATAACCGAAACCGCTGTCGAACACGGGAAACCCCCCGACGCGACGGCCGACCGGGAGAGCCCGACCGGGCGACCTCCCAGCGCGCACCCCTGCTCGAAGCGCACAGCTGACGCGTCCACGCCGCGGCTGACGTCGCCGACCGGCACGTCCGCCTCATCCGGCGTCCCCGAAACACCTCAACCAGCCCTACCTCTGAAGGGGGAAGATCCCGATGAAGAAGATCGCACTAGGCGCCGTCCTGGGGGCGGCGACCCTCGCCGTGTCCGCCTGTGGCCAGGGAGTCCTCGGCTCCGACAAGACCGACGACTCGGGCCCGATCGCGCTCGGCATGGTGGTCCCGCTGTCGGGCAGCAGCGCCGACATCGGCCCGTACATGAAGAACGGCGCGCAGATGGCCATCGACGAGATCAACGCCAAGGGCGGTGTTGACGGACGCAAGCTGCAACTGCGGGTCGAGGACGGCGCCTGCGACCCGAAGACCGAGGTCGCCGCGGCCAACAAGCTGATCGCCGCGAAGATCGCCGTCTCGGTCGGCGGTTACTGCTCGGGCTCCGCGCTGCCGACCCTTCCGCTGTTCGACCGCAACAAGATCCCGATGATCATTCCCGCGGCCAACTCCACCGAACTGGTCGAGCAGAAGCTCAAGCACGTCTTCCTGATCAACGGCACCGGCGACCAGCAGGCCGCGGCGGCGGTGAGCTGGATGGGCAAGGACGGCGCCAAGAAGGTCGCCGTCCTGCACGACAACACGTCCTACTCCAAGGACATCGCGACCCGGACCGCCACCGGCCTCGACCAGCCCGGCGGGCCCGACAAGGCGGCGCTGGACGCCGTCACCCCGGGCGAGAGCGACTACTCCGCCAACATCGCCAGCGTGCTCAAGACCAAGCCCGACTTCGTCTACTGGACCGGCTACTACCAGGAGGGCGGGCTGATCCTGCGGCAGCTCCGGCAGGCCGGTTACACCGGCAAGTTCATGGTGGGGGACGGCTCGGTCGACGCCAAGCTCATCAAGATCGCCGGAGACAAGGCGGCGGAGGGCGCCTACGCCACGATGACGCAGACCCCCGACACGATCGAGGGCGCGGGCGGCTGGGTGGCCAACTACAAGAAGAAGTTCGGCGCGGAGCCGGGCCCGTACTCGACCCAGTCCTACGACGCGGTCCGGGTGGCCGCCGAGGGCATCACCAAGGCCGGCGGCACCGACGGTGACAAGGTCGCGAAGGCACTGGAAGCCATCGACGGGTTCCCGATCTTCTCGGGCCCGCTCAAGTTCACCCCGCAGCACACGCTCAGCAACGGAGGTTTTGTGATCCTGGTGGTCAAGAACGGAGCCTTCACGCTGCGCGACGCACTGAAGTAGGAGACTATGTCGCAGCTGATCTGGAACGGGCTGTTCGTCGGTTCCTTCTATGCGCTGGTCGCCCTCGGCTACACCATGGTCTACGGGATCATCAAGCTGCTCAACTTCGCCCACGGCGACCTGTACATGCTCGGAGCGTTCACCGGGTTCGCCATGCTCGGCGCCATGGGCGGCCTGGTGCGCTCCTCCTCCCTGGTGGCACTGCTCGTCGTGCTCGTGCTGACCATGGTCACCACCGGGCTGGGCGGCCTGGTCATCGAACGGGTGGCCTACCGCCCGCTGCGGGGGATGCCCCGGCTGTCGCTCCTGATCACCGCGGTCGGCGCGTCCTTCGCGCTGGAGTACGGGACGAGGATCGCGGCCGGGCCCAACCCGCGGGTCTACCCGGTGCGGCTGGACGGCGCCGCCGTCGACGTGCTGGGCGCCCGGGTGACGATGCAGCAGCTCGTGCTGATGGCCGTCTCGGCCGCGCTGATGGTGGCGCTCGCGGTGTTCATCGGGCGGACCCAGCAGGGCCGGGCGATGCGGGCGATCGCGCTCGACCCGAAGGCGTGCCTGCTGATGGGCATCAACGTGGACGCGATCATCGCCCGCACGTTCTTCATCGGTTCCGCGATGGCCGGGGCGGCGGGCGTGATGGCCGGCGGCTACTACGGGAAGATCGATTTTCTGATGGGGTTCATCATCGGCCTCAAAGCGTTCACCGCCGCCGTCATCGGAGGCATCGGCAACGTCCCCGGCACCATGCTGGGGGCCCTGGTACTGGGGCTGCTGGAGTCGTTCGGCACCCACTGGGTGGGCGGCGAGTGGCGGGACGTCTTCGCGTTCGGCTTCCTCATCCTCTTCCTCACCGTGCGGCCGACCGGGCTGCTCGGTGAGCGGGTTACGGAGCGTGTGTGATGACGGCCGTGCCGGACCGGGCGAAACGTCCCGGACCCACCATCGTCACGCGGCTCATGGAGAACCGCCATCTCGGCTGGGCGGCCCTGGCGGTGGGCCTCGTCGCCCCGTTCGTCATCGCGACGCCGTACGCGATGAACATCATGACCAGCGCGGTGATCTTCGTGATGCTCGCGGTCGGGCTGAACATCGTGGTCGGCTACTGCGGCCTGCTCGACCTCGGGTTCGCCGCGTTCTTCGCGGTCGGCGCCTACACCAGCGGCCTGCTGGCCACCCGGCTGAGCTGGCCGCTGCTCGCGACCGTGCCCGCCGTGATCATCGCCACGGCGCTCGCGGGGGTCATCATCGGCGGGCCGACGCTCCGGTTGCGCAGCGACTACCTCGCGATCGTGACCCTCGGTTTCGGGGAGATCGTCCGCATCATCGCCAACAACCTGGAGGTCACCGGCGGGCCGTCCGGCATCTACGGCATCCCGGGGCTGTTCGGTGCCGAGGCCGCCGACCCGGTGGTGTTCTACTACGCGGCACTGGTCATCGTCGCGGTGGCGGTCCTGCTCGCCGCCCGGCTGGGGCGGTCGCGGCTCGGCCGCGCGTGGCGGTTCGTCCGGGAGGACGAGGACGCCGCCGAGGCCATGGGCGTCCACACCTACCGGATCAAGATGGCCGCCTACATCGCCGGGGCGATCTGGGGCGGGCTCGCGGGCGTGCTGTTCGCCGCGCAGCTCTCGGCCATCTCCCCGGCGAGCTTCACGTTCCTGCAGTCGGCGCTGGTGCTGATGGCGGTCGTGCTCGGCGGCATGGGCTCCACCCCCGGCGTGGTCATCGGCGCCGTCGTGATCAGCCTGCTGCCCGAGATCCTGCGCGACCTGGCCGACTACCGGTTCTTCGTGTTCGGGGTCCTGCTGATCGTGATGATGATCGTCCGTCCGCAGGGGCTGTGGCCGCACCGGTCACGGGAGACCGCCCGGACCGCGGCCCGATCGGGGGAGTCGTAATGCTCGAAGTCAGCGATCTGCGGCTCGCCTTCGGCGGCGTCCGTGCGGTCGACGGCCTCACCTTTCAGGTCGGCGCGAACGAGATCGTGTCCGTCATCGGCCCCAACGGCGCGGGCAAGACCTCCGCGTTCAACTGCGTCACCGGCTTCTACCGTCCGACCGGCGGCCGGATCACGCTGAACGGGACCGACATCACCGGCCGCCGGCCATCGCTGATCGCCGCGCGGGGGCTGTCGCGCACCTTCCAGAACCTGCGGGTCTTCGGTGACCTGTCCGTGCTGGACAACGTGCGGGCCGGTACCCACCTCTGGCTGCGGCAGCGGGTCTTCGACGTGCTGCTGCACACCCCCCGCTACCGGCGCAGCGAGCAGGAGGCCACCGACGAGGCGCACAAGTGGCTCGACTTCGTCGGGCTCCGCGGCGACCGGGCCGGGCTGGTGCGGAACCTGCCGTACGGCGAGCAGCGCCGGGTCGAGATCGCGCGGGCGCTGGCCCGCAGGCCGTCCCTGCTGCTGCTCGACGAGCCCGCCGCCGGGCTCAACCATTCGGAGAAGGCCGAACTGCTCGGCCTGATCCAGCGGATCCGTGACCTCGGCATCGCCATCGCGCTCATCGAGCACGACATGGGCCTGGTCATGGAGGTCTCCGACCGGATCGTCGTCCTGGACTACGGCAAGGAGATCGCCGACGGCACCCCGGCCGAGGTCCGCGACAATCCGGCGGTGATCGAGGCATACCTCGGGCGGGAGGCCGGCCCGGAGGAGACCGAGGAGGTGCGCGGTGCTCGAACTGACTGACCTGAAGGTGAACTACGGCGGCGTGACCGCGTTGCGCGGCCTGTCGCTCACCGTCCGGGAAGGCGAGACCGTCGCCCTGCTGGGCAACAACGGCGCCGGGAAGACCACGACCCTGTCCGCCATCTCGGGCCTGGTCCGCCTGGCCGGCGGCGACATCAAGTACCAGGGGGAGTCGGTGGCCGGGGAGCCGCCGCCCGCGATCGTGGCGCGCGGCCTGGTGCACGTGCCCGAGGGGCGGCGGATCTTCAGCACCCTGACCGTGCACGAGAACCTGCTGCTCGGCGGGTACCTGGTGCGGGACGGCAAGGAACTGGCCAGGCGGCTGGAGCGGGTCTACGAGCTGCTGCCCCGGCTCGCCGAGCGGCGCGGGCAGGAGGGCGGCACGCTCTCCGGCGGCGAGCAGCAGATGCTGGCCATCGGCCGGGCGCTGGTCGCCGGGCCGAAGCTGCTGATGCTCGACGAGCCGTCCATGGGCCTCGCGCCCCTCGTCGTCGCCGCGGTCATGGAGGTCATCCACGACATCAGCGCGGAGGGGACGGCGGTCCTGCTGGTGGAGCAGAACGCCAGGGCGGCGCTCGAGATCGCCCAGCGCGGGTACGTGATCGAGAACGGCCGCTGCACCCTGGAAGGGCCGGCCGCCGAACTGTCCGCCGATCCACGCGTGGTGGAGGCGTACCTGGGCAAGGTCTGAGCCTGGCGGGCGGCCACGGTCATCGGCCACGGTCATCGGCGCCGGCACGGGGGTGCCGGCGCCGACCGGCGCGCGGGACCTCGGGAGGGGCGGCCGGGCCTTCCCGGGACCGGTCAGCGGCCGGAATCGGGATCGCGGGCGGCGAGACGGCGCGCGAGTTCGTCGCGTTCGCGGGTGATCTCGGCCAGTTCGTGCTGGAGTTCGAGGATGCGCCGGATGGCGGGCAGGGTCATGCCCTCGCCCATCATCGTGACGACCTCCTGGATACGGCCGATCTCGTGGCGGCTGTAGCGGCGCTGCCCGCCGGCGGAGCGTTCCGGGGAGACGACGTGGTGCTCGTCGATGCGGCGCAGGAACGCCTGCTGGACGTCCAGCATCCGGGCGACCTGCCCCACCGTGAACAGGGCGGCGTACTCGTCGTCGATCGGCAGGGTCACGGATTCTCCTTCTGCCCGGGTGGCGGCCGCCGCGGCGGCCCCGGCCCGCGCGGGATCGCGGGTCCGGGGCCGGGGCAGGTGTTCGCGGCGGTCAGTTCTTGATCGCCTTGTGGCCGTTGCCGGTCCGCTGGACGGCGACCTTGCGGGGCCTCGCCTTCTCCAGAACCGGGATGCGGACGGCCAGGACGCCGTTGTTGTAGGCGGCCTCGACCGCTTCGGCGTCCAGGTGCTCCGACAGGTAGACCCGCCGGGTGAACGCGCCCATCGGCCGCTCGCGGACGAAGACGCGCTCGTCCTCGCCGAACTCCTCCTCGCGGCGCGCGGTCACCGACAGCACGCCGCGGTCCACGGTGACCTCGATGGAGCCCGGGTCCACCCCGGGGAGGTCGAACCGCAGGACGACGTCGTCGGCGCGGCGGATGCCGTCCATCGGCATCCCGGCCCCGCCGCCCTGGCCGCCGACCTGCCGGAGCGCCCGGTCGAACTGGCGCTCGAACTCCTGCACGAACGGGTCGATCGACGTCAGCAACATTGACCATCACCTCCGAAGACCTCCGGCGCCCGGCCGGGCGCCGACCACTTGCTCCTCGCGCGAGAAGAAACTTCTAAGCACAGTTATAGGTATCTTCTCGTCCGCCTGTCAAGCCGGCGTGCGGCCGTGCTCGGCGGCGCGGGCGATGCCTTTGCACATGCCGCCGAAGATGCGGTCGTGGAAGGGACGGAACGCCCACCAGTACACCTGGCCGGCGAGCCCCCGGGGGTGGAAGAGCGCTCGCTGGGTGAACCGGGTGCGGCCGTCCTCCTCGGCCACGCCGAGCTCCAGCCAGGCGAGGCCGGGGAGCCGCATCTCGGCGCGCAGCCGCAGCAGCCGGCCGGGCTCGATCTCCTCCACCCGCCAGAAGTCCACGCTCTCCCCGATGCGCAGCCGGCGCGGGTCCCGGCGGCCGCGCCGCAGGCCGACACCGCCGACCAGGCGGTCGAGAACGCCCCGGACGCGCCAGGCGAGCGGGAAGGAGTACCAGCCGTGCTCCCCGCCGATCCCCTCGATGACCTCCCAGAGACGCTCCGGCGGGGCGGCCGTGCGGCATGACCGCTCATCGGTGTAGAGGCTGCCGCCCGCCCAGTCCGGGTCCGTCGGCAGCGGGTCGCTGGGGGCGCCCGGGACACTGGCCGACGACCAGCGGGTGGCCACGTCCGCCTCGCGGACGCGGCGCAGCGCGAGTTCCACCGAACGCTCGAATCCCGTCGGCCCACCGGGCGGCGGGGGCACGTACTCGGCGATGTCGTCGTCGGCGCACACCACCTCGTTGCGCAGCGACTCGACCAGGGGACGCGCGAGACCGCCCGGGACGGGTGTGATGACCCCGACCCACAGGCTCGACAGCCAGGGGCTCAGCACCGGGACGGGGATGATGATGCGGCGCTTCAGCCCGGCCACGGCGGCGTAACGGCGCATCATGTCGACGTAGGTGAGCACGTCGGGGCCCCCGATGTCGAACCCGCGGCTCACCTCGGCCGGCAGGCCGGCGGCGGCGACCAGGTAATGCAGGACGTCCCGGATCGCGATCGGCTGGATGCGGGTGTGCACCCAGCGGGGGGTGACCATGACCGGGAGCCGTTCGGTCAGGTAGCGCAGCATCTCGAACGACACCGAACCCGACCCGATGATCACCGCGGCGCGCAGCCATGCCGTCGGCACCCCGCTGTGCAGCAGGATCTCGCCGACCTCGGCGCGGGACCGCAGATGCGGCGACAGCTCCTCCTCGGGTTCCATGCCCCCGAGATAGACCAGCCGCCCGACGCCGGCCTCCCGTGCCGCGCCGGCGAAGGTGCGGGCCGCCCGGCGGTCGGTCTCCGCGAAGCCACCTCCGCCGCCGATCGCATGGATCAGGTAGTAGGCGACGTCCACCCCTTCCAGGGCACGCGCGGTCGCCTCCCGGTCGGTGGCGTCCGCCTCCGCGATCTCCACCCGGTCGGCCCAGGGCTGATCACGCAGCCGGCGGGCCGAGCGGACCATGCACCGCACCCGGTGACCGGCGTCCAGCAGCTCGGGCACCAGCCGCCCCCCGATGTAGCCGCTGGCGCCGGTCACCAGGTATAGGCGTGGTGTGTCGATCATTTCCCTCCCCGTGGTCAGCCGCGTCGTACCCGCCGCCGCGGCCGGCACACAGGGGAGGGTCAGGGCCGGCCCGGTACTTCCTGATCCTGGTCCTCCGCCTTCCCGGCGGATTCGCCGGTCAGGTGGTGGAGGGTGCCGGTGATGCGCAGCAGCCGGTCCAGTTGCGGTCTCCGGCCGGTCAGCCGGAGGCGGACGCCGGTGGCGGCCGTGCGGCGGCGGATCATCAGCAGGGCCGCGAGACCGGCCGAGTCGCACATGCTCAGCCCCGAGCAGTCCAGGTCCAGGTCGTGGAGGTCGCGATGATCGTCCAGTTCCGCGCCGGCGGTGGCCACCAGTGTGTCGGCTGTGTCGAAGTCCAGTTCGCCGTGAATCTCCATCCGCAGGGAGTGCGCGGTGGAGGCGGTCACGACCAGGTGCAGCGGAGCATCGGGAACCGAGGCGGTCATGCAATTCTTCCTAGTCCGGGGTCAGGGTCTGGGTCGCCCACAGGCTCGGCGAGCACGCCGGAATCCTCGTCGGCGGCGGGCGGCGCCGGCCGCCGGAGGGCGTCCTGGGCGCGCCGGAGCAGATCTGTGGCGCGGGGAAGGCCGGCGAGCTGCTCCGCCAGCAGGTCCAGAGCCGGCACCAGGCTGCGGGCGGGCACGTCACGAGCGGTCAGGATGCCCGCGGTCCAGGTGATGAATCCGGTGAACAGGTCCGGATCGTCAAGGTAGAGGGCGGTGCCGAGGAAGTCGACGATGTGGGCGATGTCCTCGGCGGTGTGGCGGCGCTGCTGCTCGGTGTAGTCCGCCATCGCCGGAAAGCGGGACTGCAGTTCGTCCATGGTGCGCCGCACCAGCCGGTGGGCCGTGCCGGTGACACGGGCGTACTCCTGGTCGGCCAGGTGGGGCAGGTCATCGACGGGCTGATGAGCCGGTTTCGGCTTGCGCAGGGGGCCGTCCGCCAGCAGGTCGGCGGCCGCGCGGGCGTTCGGCGCCCAGCCGTCGGCGCCCAGCAGGGCGGCGTACCGCCCGTCGGGTCCGAAGGCCGCCCCGCCGACCAGGACGGGGGTACCGGTGGCCTGGCAGGCGGTGATGGCGGCGTGCGCGGCGGGCAGCCGGGTGGCGATCGAGGACGACAGCGCCACCAGCGCGGGGCCGGTGCGGTGCAGGTGGGAGATCAGGTGCGGGGTCGGTACCTGCGCGCCGAGATAGTCGACCTGCCAGCCGCGCAGCCGCAGCACCTCGGCCACGATCCGGGCGGGCAGCGCGTGCCATTCCCCGTCGATGCACGCCACGGCGATCCGGCCGCGCGGTTCGCCGCGCTGGCGCCGGCGGACGGCCGGGTGGAGCGCCAGCGCCGCGATCACCCTTTCGATGACCGCGGTCGCGGTGTGCTCCTGGACGACCGTGAGCCGGTTGGCCGCCCACTCGCTGCCCACCCGGGCCTGCAGCGGCGCGATGACGTCCAGCAGCAGGGTCTCGGCGTCCATCCCCTCGTCCAGGGCGGCCACCGCCGCGTCCGTGGCCGCGTACTCGTCGCCGACGATGACGGCGTCCCAGAGCCGGGCCGTCCAGGCATCGAGATCGGCGTGCGGCCGTGCCTGTTCTCCACGGGTCACGCCGTGTACCTCCCGGGCCCCTGCCCCCCGACGGCACTGAGGTGGAAGCGCCGCGGAGCGGTGATCGCGATCATGGCCATGTCGTCGTGGTGATTGTCGCCGACCCACTCGGCGGCGAGCATGTGGACCCGCTCCACCAGCGCCTGCGGGGGCATCCCGCCGCACCGGCGCAGCTCGTCGCGCAGCCGCTCGTCGCCGAACATCTCACCGCCCAGCGGACCGCCGGCCGCCTCGGTGATGCCGTCGGTGTACAGCAGGCACGTGTCGCCCGGTTCGAGCAGGACGGTGGCGGTGGTGGAGGTGATGTCCTCCAGCACTCCGATGAGCGAGCCCCCCGTGTCGACGGATTCGACCTCGCCGTCGGCGCGCACGATCAGCGGGCCGGTATGGCCCGCGCTGGTCAGCCGCAGGCGGACGTTGCCGCCCTCGCGCCGGATCGACGCCAGGACGAGAGTGACGAACCGGGTGGTCTCGCTGTTGAGCAGCGCCCTGTTCAGCAGTTTCAGCACACGCTGGTGATCGCCCGACAGGGGGAACAGGGCCCGGAGCGTATTGCGGATCTTGCCGGTCAGCACCGCGGCCTCCAGCCCCTTGCCGCACACATCGCCGAGGACGACCAGCGCCTCCGGCGCCGGCTCCGGTCCCGCGACCGGTTCCTCCTCGGCCGGATACAGGTCGTAGAAGTCTCCTCCGACGCGGTCGCCGCCGCCGGACGGCTGGTAGCGGGCCGCCAGTTCGACCCCGTCGAGTCCGCCGGTGCGCGGCGGAAGCAGATCGTGCATCAGCGTCTCGGTGATGGACGTCTGCTCGGCGTACACCCGGGCCATCGACATCGCGGCGCCGGCCCGTGCCGCGAACAGATGGGTGAGTCTCTCCTCGCCGCCGGAGAATCCCTCCCGCGCGTCCTTCCACAGCAGCACCAGCGCCCCGGCCGGCATGCCGTGCCCGGGAAGCGTGGTCACCGCCATCGCGCGGGGCCCGCCGAGGCTCCGGCGCGCGGCCCAGTCGGGCGCGGCGGCCGGATCGACCCATCGCGGCGGCACCGGCGGAAAGCCCCGCATCGCCTCGGCCAGCCCCGGGACCTCCGCCGGGTCGACCCGCAGTTCGCGGTACTCCACCCGCCCGTCGGGGCCGCAGCAGGCCACCGGATGCCCGTGGCCGGAGCGGGGAGCGATCACCATCGCGGCGTCGGCCAGATGACGCGCCGCCAGCCGCGCGGTCACCTCCATGCAGCGGTCCAGATTCAGCGACGCCAGCAGCTGGCCGGACGCCTCCGCCAGCAACGCCGTGCGTTCCCGTTCGGCCGCGAGCTCCCGCTCCAGCCGCCGGTGTTCGGTGACGTCGACCAGCCACCAGATCGTGGCGTCCCGGCCGCTCAGCGGGCCGCCGGAGCCGTCCGGGCCGGTGAGCGGGGCTCCATGAGCCTCGAAAACGCGCTCGCCGATCGGGCCCTGCGCGACCGGCGCCGCCCCCTGCGGACCGCCGGCGCCGGGGGCGGCCACCGGCGGAACCCCGGAAGACCGTGCGGCCAGCGACCGATGGGCCTCGGCCAGCCATTCCGGCGCCACGTCGGGCAGCCGGGCGCCCAGACCCGCGCCGAACAGCGCGCGGGCCGCGTCGTTGAGTTCGGTCACGGTACCGGCCGCGTCGACGACCAGCCCCGGAAAGGGGGCGGGCTGCAATACGGGAGCGAGGACGGGCTGAAGACCGTCAGTGCCTTGAGTAACTTCCATACAAGAGCCTGAGTCGGCCCTACCTTTCGCTCTGGAGCCGATCCCTGTACCCCGATGAGGATGCTGCCTGCTGGCTCCTTGGCTACACCAGAAACTTGCCGGAGGGCAAGTAAATGTGGCTTCACTCTCCTTTTGGGCGTCGAGCCGGGGGCCGCCCGACCGGGCCCGGCGCGGTGCGGACGGCCGGCGGCCGCGCTGCCGGAAGCCGAGGTCCGGCCCCGATGCGCTTCATCGGAATGATCTGATCCGGCGAGGGTATGCTCGGCCGGATACAGGAGGTGAAAACATGGCTACGAGCACGGTGCACGATGACGATTCGCTGTCCGAAGAGCAGTGGTGCGATCCGGATAACAGAATCCGAGTCCGCTCCGCAGGCCATGAGCGATTTCTTCTTTTTTATGTAGCCGGCGAGATCGATTATCTTACGGCCGAACCTTTTCGCGAATATGTTCTCTCGCGGCCCTCGCCCGCTGGGAACATTATACTCGACCTGCGGGACGTGAAGTTCTGCGACTCCTCGGGACTGGGCGCACTGGTGGCGCTCTGGAAGGCCGCGCGGGGCAGGCGCGGGAACCTGGTCCTCAGCCGTCCGAGCCCGCTGTGCCACCGGCTCCTGGAGCGCACCGGCCTCGATCGGCACATCGGGATCAGCGCCACGCTCCGTCATGCCCTCGACCATGTGACGGCCGGACGCGCGAGCTTCCCGCCCCCGGGCACCGTGCCGAAATCGCGGCGAGACGCCTCCTAGAGGCACCGGCGCGTCCTGCTTCTGGGGGCCGCGGCCGGAGAGCGGGTAGGGTGGCCCACGGAAGTTCCGCCCTGTGTCCGCGGATCCGCATTCGATGCCACCCGAGGTGGCGAACATGGCGAACGACCGTGACATCGGCGACAACGTTCCTCCCGTACCGGGGCCTCGTCCCGGCCCTTCATCCGACGGCGGGCTCGCGGCGGCAGCCGGTCCGCGGGTGTCCCTGGCGGCCGGGCGGCTGTCCCGCGCCCTGCACTCGATGGCGCTGATCTCCCAGGCCGACGGTGCGGCCCTGATGCTCGCCGGGGAGGCGAGCGGGCTGCGCGCGGTCGGCGGGTCCACCGCCGAGGGGCTGAAGCTTCAGTACGCCCAGCAGTTCGAGCGGGTGGGTCCCGCCCATGACTCCGTGTCCGACGGTCAACCGGTCGCGGTGAACGATCTGGAGAGCCACGAAGAGGCCGGATACGCGCGGCTGGCGCGCAGCGCGGCACCGGTCAGGGCCGTGCTGTCGGTCCCCGTCCACGTCGAAGGCGACGTCATCGGCTCGTTGAACTTCTACCGGTGTACGCCGTACACGTGGACGAGCCGGCAGATCGCGGTCGGGGAGCACCTGGCCGGCACCGCCGCCGACCTCCTGATCCGGCTCGCCGCGGATTCGGCGGCGGGCGGCCCCGGCCGGCCGTAGTGCCTCCGCATCTCATCGACCGCCGTTCTTCATTCAAGGATGTAGAGCATGATGCATATCGACACCGAAGCGCTGGACGCCAGCCTGCAGCACCTGCGTAAAGCCCCCTACGAGACGGACCTGGCCCGCGCGTTGCACCGGGTCGTCACCTCGGTGAACCGGGTTTTCGGCTATGACGGTGCCGGCATCATGCTCATCGACGAAGAGGAGGATCTGCTGTACGTGGCCGCCTCCGACGAGGCGGGCCGCTCGCTGGAGCAGGCCCAGGCCCGCGCCGGGCAGGGGCCGTGCTACGACACCTACGTGGTGGGCCATCCGGTGTCGACCAAGGACGTGCGTTCGGACTCGCGCTGGCCGCAACTGGTGGACGTCCTGGACGAGCGGGTGAGGGCGGTGGCCGGGGTCCCGATCCTGCTGGGCGGCAGCCCCGTCGGCACCCTGAACGTCTACCGCTCCGAACCGTACGGATGGGACGACTCCGATATCGCGGCGCTGCGCGCCTACGCCGGCCTGATCGGGGAGCTCATGGCGGCCGCGCTGGCGTCCCACGAGCACAGCGTCACCGCGTCCCAGTTGCAATACGCGCTTGATTACCGGGTGGTGATAGAGCGTGCCATCGGCTACCTGATGGCCAAGCACGGAGTGGACGCGGTCTCGGCGTTCAACCGGCTGCGCAAGCAGGCTCGCGACA
Source organism: Actinomadura formosensis NBRC 14204 (assembly GCF_001552155.1). Lineage (GTDB taxonomy): Bacteria > Actinomycetota > Actinomycetes > Streptosporangiales > Streptosporangiaceae > Spirillospora > Spirillospora formosensis. The sequence continues at coordinate 27,150 of NZ_BCQQ01000091.1, forward strand.
GCCGCCGCCGCGTCGCGGATCTGGCCGGCGAAATTCTCGAAGAGAGCACCTCCTAGTTCCGGCGCCCGCCCGACGAGCCAACCCGCCGCATCCCCTTCGACCCGATCCATCCGTCTCGAAACGTCAAATCCGATCGGACTTTTCCGTTCGCTCCTTTTCGGTCCGGCCCCTGACCCTGCCCGGTCCCGGAGACCCAACTCATGGAGGCTCTGTGACCTCGGCAGACGACCGTCCGGCCCGGCCGGCTTCACCCGGTGCCCGGGCACCCTCGATCCCGTCCCCCGCGGGCGGCGTGACCTGCGCCGGCGGGACCCTGCGGCTGGCCATCGGCGCCCAGCAGGACGGAGCGACCATGGAGGTGCGCCTGAACGGCGAACTCGACATGGCCAGCTCCGATGATCTGCGTCACCACATCGGGGCCGTGATCGCCGCCCACGATCCGCACCGGCTTCTCCTGGACCTGTCCGAACTGAGCTTCGCCGACTCCAGCGGCCTGGCCGTGCTGGTGTGGGCGCACCAGGCCATGTCCCGCCGCGGGCGTCAGCTTCGCCTGCACCATCCGCAGACCCGGGTGCTGCGCGTCCTGCACGTCAGCGGCCTGCACACCCGCCTGCACATCACCGAAGCGAACATTGGTGAGAGCCCCGGTTCGGCGGGGCCGAACCGGGGCCGCCGGCCACGATAGCCCTGCCGGAAGGCCGCATCCGTGATGCGGCCTTCCGGTGCATCCGTGATGCCGCCTTCCAACGAAGGTCCTGCATGGGGCAAGTGCGCGGGTGGGGCGCCGGACGGCGGGTGAGCCGTCTCCGGCGGCGGCCGGGGGCCTGGGTGCTCGCCGGTGCCGGGTTTCTGGGCGCGATGGTGGTGGCGCAGGTCCTGTCGGGGGTGCGGCCCGAGCCGGTCCGGTTGACGAGCGTCGTCGTGGCGCTGCTGGCGGCGAGCGCCGCGGCGTTCCTCGCGGGGCGGGCCGGGGCCGGCCGGGCGGCCGGGGCCTTCGGCGCCGCGGTGGCCGTGGGGTACGCGGCGGAGTGGATCGGGGTCCGCACGGGTTTCCCGTTCGGGGAGTACTCCTACACGTCGCTGCTGTGGCCTCAGCCGGGCGGCGTGCCGGTGATCGTGGCGGTGGCCTGGGGCGGTATGGGGCTGGCCGCCCATGCCGTCGCCACCGTGATCGTCCCGGAGGGCGGGCTCAAGCGGTGGGCGGCGGGTGCGGCCGCGTTGACGGCGTGGGATCTGTTCCTGGACCCGCAGATGCTTCGGCTGGGCCTGTGGACGTGGCAGGACGCGGGCCCGTACCGGGGAGTGCCGGTCAGTAATTTCGTCGGATGGCTGGCGGTGTCGCTGCTGGTCATGGGAGTGATCGACATGATCGTGGGACGGGCGGGCAAGGCCGCGTCCGGCGGGCTCGTCGCGATCTACGGGGTGATGGCGGCCATGGAGACGCTGGCGTTCGCGGCGGTGTTCGAGCCGCCGGACCGGGTGGTGGCGGTGGCCGGCGGGGCGGCCATGGGGACGTTCGCCGTCCTGGCGTGGAGGCGTCGATGGCCGAGGTGATCGTGGTCGGCGGCGGGGTCGGCGGGATGGTCGCCGCGCTGCTGCTGGCGCGGGGCGGCCACCGGGTCGCGCTGCACGAGAGGCTGGACCGGCTCGGCGGGAAGCTCGCCGAGCGTGAGCGCGCGGGATTCGTGTTCTCGCTGGGGCCGTCGCTGCTCACCCTTCCGGAGGTCTTCCGGGAACTGGGCGTCGCACGCGAGCTGGTGGAACTGGACGAACTGTGCCGCTACCGCTTCGCCGACGGGTCCGAGCTGCGCGCGTACCGCGATCCGGACCGGATGGCGGCGGAGGTCGACCGGCTGGCCCCCGGCGAGGGGGCGGCCTGGCGCGCCTTCCACGGGTGGGCCGCGAACTGCCTGGAGGCGTCCCGGCGGACGTTCTTCGCCGGGCCGCTGGGCCGCCGCCCCGAACGGGCCCGGATCGGCGACCTGCTCGCGGTCGCGCCGGGCCGGACCCTGGACGGCCTGGCCCGCCGGTTCTTCCGCGACCCGCGGCTGCGGCAGTACGTCGGCCGGTACGCGACGTACGCCGGGTCGAGCCCGTACCGGGCGCCGGCCGCGCTCGGCTGCGTCCCGGCGATCGAGCACGGGGACGGGGGCTGGTACGTGCCGGGCGGGCTGCCCCGGCTCGCCGACGACCTGGCCGGGCTGCTGATCGACGCGGGCGTCGAGGCCCACACCGGCAGTGAGGTGACGGGCGTGCTCGCCGGCCGGTCGGCGGTGTCGGGCGTGGTGCTGGCGTCGGGCGAGCGGGTGAGCGCCGACGCGGTGGTGGTGAACGCCGACGCCGCGGCGCTGTACGGCCGGCTGCTGCCGGATGACCGGAGGCTGCGCCGGATCGGCAGGCTCGGCCCGTCCTCGTCGGCGTTCCTGCTGCTCGCCGGGGTGGAGGGGCGCACCGGGGGGCTGCCGCACCATTCCGTGGTCTTCTCGGCCGACTACCGGCGGGAGTTCGGCGACATCTTCGAGCGGCGGCGGCCACCGGAGGACCCGACGATCTACATCGGCTGCTCGGCGGTGGACGACCCGTCCCAGGCGCCGGCCGGGGCGGAGAACTGGGTGCTGCTGGTGAACGTCCCCGCGGGTGATCCGGGCCGCTGGCCGATGACCCCCGACGCCTACCGGGACCTGGTGCTGGAGCGGCTGGCGCGCCGCGGGCACGACCTGTCGGGGCGGCTGCGGTTCGTCGAGTCGTTCACCCCCGCGGACCTGCGCGACCGGTACGGCGCGTGGGGCGGGGCGATCTACGGCACCGCCTACCGCGGCGCGTTCGCGCCGCTGCGCAGGCCGGGCAACCGGGGGCCGCGGCGGGGACTGTACCTGGTGGGCGGGTCGGCGCATCCGGGCGGCGGGCTCCCGCTGGTCGCCATGGGCGGCCGGATCGTCGCCTCGCTCGTCGAGGAGGACCTGCCGGCACGGCGGGGTACACGGGTGAGATGAAGGCGTTGACGCTGGTCCAGGCGGTGGCCGCCGGGGTGGTGGCCGCGCGGCTCGCGCGCGGCCGGGGCCGGCCCG
>NZ_BCQQ01000092.1 GCF_001552155.1 Actinomadura formosensis NBRC 14204
CCGCCGCCGCGGTCACGCTGGCGTGCTGCGGCGGGTTCGCGGTCGCGGGCGGCCTGCTCGCCGCCGGCCGGCTCGGGCGGCGGACGGGCACGGCGTTCCTCGGCGCCGCCGTGGCCTGGGCGGTCATGTGGTCGGCGGCCTGGAACACCGGGATCACGCCGCTGCTGTCGGTCTTCTCCCAGTCGGTGTTCTTCGTCGCGATCGGTGTCGGCGTCCTGCTGTATCCGGGCGGCCGGCTGGAGGGCGCCGCCGCCCGGCTGTGGACCGCCGCCGCCGTCGTGATCATGGTCGGCGGGCAGGCCCTGATGTGCGCGGTCTCCCGGCCCCGCTGGAACGGCTTCGCCGCCTCGGTGGCGTGGCCGTCCGTCCGTCCCGACCAGGAGGTCTTCGGCGGCGTCCAGCGCGCGCTGACCGCCGCGATGGCGGCGCTCGCGGGCGCGCTGGTGATCATCCTGGTGGCCCGGCTGCGCCGCACCGGGCGGCTGGACCGCGCGCTCGCCCTGCCCGTCGCGGTCGCCGTGCCGGCCGGCGTCACCGGTGCCCTGGCCGTCCAGGGCACACTCCTCGGCATCGGCGTGGAGTTGGACGACGTCCTGTGGGTCTACCTCGTCCAGGGGATCTGCACCATGGTGCTGCCGCTCGTGTTCCTCATCACCGCGCTGCGCGTCCGGTTCGCCGAGCTGACCGTCGCCGAGCGGATGCACCGTCTCACCGCCCCCGTCTCCGCGGTGAAGGTCCGCGACGCGCTGCGCGGCATCCTGGGCGACGCCACCCTCGACCTGTGGCTCTGGGCCGACGGCGGCTACGTCGGCGTGGACGGCCGCCGGGTGGACGCCCCGCTGGAGCCCCGGCAGGGACGCTGGCGGCACCGGGTCCGCACGTCCGGCGGTGAGCCCCTCGCCACCGTCGACGTCGCCGCCGCCCTCCGCGGCCACGAGCCGCTCGTGGAGGCGGCGCTGCTGGCGGGCGGGCGGACGCTGGAGACCGTCCGGCTGCAGGCCGTCGCGCAGGCCAACCTCGAACGTGCCCGCGCCGCCAGGGAACGCCTGGTGCGCGTCCAGGCCGCCGAACGCGAGCGGCTCGCCGCCGAGCTGAAGCGCAGCGCGCGTGCGCGGCTCCGCGCGCTGGAGCGGACGCTCGCCCGGCTGGAGGACGCGGCCGGGGACCCGGCGGCCCGTGCGCAGGCCCGCGCCTGCCGCCGCGAACTCGCCGGGGCCGTCGCCGAACTGGACGACCTGGCCCGCGGCGTGCACCCGGCGATCCTCGCCGAGGCCGGCCTCGGCCCGGCCCTGGAACTGGTCGCGGCCCGCGCCGCGGTGCCCGTCCGGCTCGACCTGCCCGCCGGCCGCCTCCCGGCCGAGATCGAGTCGACCCTCTACTTCGCGCTCTGCGAGGCCATCGCCAACGCCGTCAAGCACGCCCGGGCCGGCTCCATCGCGCTGACCGTCCGGCCCGCGCCCGGCGAGATCACGGCCGAGGTGCGCGACGACGGGGTGGGCGGTGCGGCCCCGTCCCCGCGCGGCGGCCTGGCCGGCCTGACCGACCGCGTCCGCGCCCTCCGCGGCCACGTCGCCCTCGACAGCCCGCCCGGCGGGGGCACCACCCTGACGATCACCCTTCCCGCCGGGGACTAGTGCGCCGCCAGCGCGTCGAGGGCCTGCTCGGTGGTCGGGTGGGCGATGAGGTGCCGGTCCAGGCCGCTGCGCTCGATGATCGCGCGGAACCGCCGCTCCGGGCGCGCCAGCACGAACTCGCCGCCGGCCTGGTGCGCGGCCTTCCAGATGACGATGAGCGCGTTGAGGCCGGAGGAGTCGCAGAAGCCGACCTCGCCGACGTCCAGGACGACCCGCGGCGGCGGCGTCAGGCCGCGCATGCCGGCGAGGACGTGCTCGCGCAGCAGGTCGGCCGTGAGGATGGTCAGCTCCCCCTCCGCCGCCACGAGCAGGCAGGGGCCGCGGACCTGGCTGCGGACGCGCAGCGTGTCGGCGGTGGAGGGGTCCGACGGCCCGTCGGCTCCGAGAGACATGCTGATCACCTTCCGTTGGTGGCCGGGCACCCGGCGTACCCGCGAAGAGCGAGGTCATGCAGCACCCCGATGTATTGGGGAGGGAGCCGCCTTGAGCGGGCAAGTTAGCTTAGGCTAGCCTCACTTTGTGCTGTCCCCCGCGCGAATGCCGCCGCCGCGCCCCCCGGCGCGGGGGGGACGCGGCTCCCACCGGCTCCGGCTCGCCCTGCTCGCGGCGGCCCTGCTGGCGACCGTCGTGGGGAGCCTCGCGATCGGCGCCGGCCATGTCCCGCTCGGGCGGGTGCTGTCCGGCGTGTTCTCCCCGGACGGCGGGTCACGCGCGGAGCTGATCGTCCACGAGCTGCGGCTGCCGCGCACCCTCCTCGGCATCGCCGTCGGAATGGCGCTCGGCCTCGCCGGCGCGGTGATGCAGGCCCTCACCCGCAACCCGCTCGCCGAGCCGGGACTGCTCGGCGTGAACGGCGGCGCGGCGCTCGCCGTCGTCCTCGTCATCGCCGCGACCCGCGCGGACGACGTGCTCGTCTGCGTCTGGGCCGCGTTCGCCGGCGCGGCGGGCGCGGCGGCCCTGGTGTACCTGATCGGCGCGCGGGGACGCGGCGGCGCCGCACCCGCCCGGCTGGTGCTCGCCGGGGCGGCCGTGAACGCCGTGTCCAGCGCGCTGACGGCCGGCGTCATGCTGCTCACCCCGCACACCTTCGGCGGCTTCCGGTTCTGGCAGGTCGGCTCCCTGGGCGGCCGGGAGATGCCGGTCCTCCTGCGCGTCCTGCCGTTCATCGCGGCGGGCACGGTCCTGGCGCTGCTGCTCGCCCGCCCGCTGAACGCGCTCGGCATGGGCGACGACGCGGGCCGCGCCCTCGGCTCGCGTCCTGGCCGGACGCGGGTGCTCGGGGCGGCCGCGGTGGTGCTGCTGTGCGGGTCGGCGACGGCGGCGGCCGGGCCGATCGCGTTCCTCGGGCTGGCCGTCCCGTTCATCGTCCGGACGGCCGTGGGCCCCGACCAGCGGCTCGTCCTGCCGTACTCGCTGCTGCTCGCGCCCGTCCTGCTGCTCGGCGCGGACATCATCGGCCGCGTCAGCGCGCCCGGCGAACTGGAGACCGGCATCGTCACCGCGTTCCTCGGGGCGCCGCTGTTCGCCGTGATGGTGCGGCGGGGAAGGACGCGCGACCTGTGAGAGTGCTGCGCGCGGGGGCGCTGTCGCTGCGCTGGGAGCCGCGGGCCGCGGTGGTGTGCGGGGTGCTGGCGGCGGCCGCGATCGGCGCCGCCGTTCTCGTCGTCGGCTCGGGCGAGTTCCCCATCTCGCCGCCGGACGTGGTGCGCGCCGTCCTCGGGCAGGGCGATCGCGCCACCGGGTTCATCGTGACGGCGCTGCGGCTGCCGCGCGCCGTCACCGGGCTGCTCGCGGGCCTCGCGCTCGGGCTCAGCGGCGCGATCTTCCAGAGCATCTCCCGCAACCCGCTCGGCAGCCCCGACCTGATCGGCTTCACCACCGGCTCGGCGACCGGGGCGCTGCTGCAGATCCTGGTGTTCGGCGGCGGCGCCGCCGCGATCACGGCCGGCTCGGTGGCGGGCGCGGTGCTGACCGCGCTCGCCGTCTACCTGGTCGCCTACCGGCGCGGCGGCGGCGTGCACGGCGTCCGGCTGGTGCTGATCGGCGTCGCGGCGGCGGCGATGCTGGAGGCGCTGAACTCCTACCTCATCACCCGGGCCGACCTGCGCGAGGCGTACGAGGCCGCGTTCTGGCTGACCGGCAGCCTCAACGGACGCGACTGGGATCAGGCCGTCCCGCTGGCGCTGGCGCTGGCCGTGCTCCTCCCGGCCGCGCTGCTGCTCGCCCGCCCGCTCGGCATGGGGGAGCTGGGCGACGACGCGGCGCAGGCGCTCGGCGTCCCGGTCCAGCGGACCCGCGCGCTGTTCATCGCCGCCGGGGTGGGCCTCGCCGCGGCGGCGACCGCGGCGGCCGGGCCCGTTCCGTTCGTCGCGCTGGCCGCGCCGCAGCTCGCCCGGCGGCTGACCCGGCGTCCCGGCCCGCAGCTGCTGCCCGCCGCGCTGACCGGGGCCGCGCTCCTGGCCTGCGGCGACCTCATCTCGCTCCATCTTCCGGTCGCGGTGCCGGTGGGCGTCGTCACCGGCGTCCTCGGCGGCGTGTACCTGGCCTGGCTGCTTTCCACCACGGGACGGAAGGGGACGACGTGACCCGGTTGCGCGCGGAGGACCTCACCCTCGCCTACGAGAAGCGAGTCGTCGCCGAACGGCTGGGCGTGCAGATCCCGGACGGGTCGTTCACCGTCATCGTCGGCCCGAACGCGTGCGGGAAGTCGACGCTGCTGCGCGCCCTCGCCCGGCTGCTGCGTCCCCGCGAGGGAACCGTCTACCTGGACGGCGACCCGATCGGGGCGCTGGCCCCGAAGCGGCTCGCGCGGCGGCTCGGGCTGCTGCCGCAGTCGCCACTCACCCCCGAGGGCATCACGGTCGGCGATCTCGTGGCGCGCGGCCGGTACCCGCACCAGAGCCTGCTGCGCCAGTGGTCGCGGGAGGACGAGGCCGCGGTCACCGAGGCGATGGAGGCCGTCGGCGTCACCGGCCTCGCGGACCGGGTGGTGGACGAGCTGTCCGGCGGCCAGCGCCAGCGGGTGCGGCTCGCCCTCGTCCTGGCCCAGCGGACCGGAATCCTGCTGCTGGACGAGCCGACCACGTACCTGGACATCGCCCACCAGATCGAGGTCCTCGACCTGTGCGCGCGGCTCCATGAGGAGGGCCGCACCCTCGTCGCCGTTCTGCACGACCTCAACCATGCCTGCCGGTACGCCACGCACCTGATCGCGATGCGCGGCGGGGAGGTGCTGGCCGAGGGACCGCCCGCCGAGATCGTGACGGCCGAGCTGGTGGAGCGCGTGTTCGGGCTGCCGTGCCGGGTCATTGCCGACCCGGAGACGGCGACGCCGCTGATCGTCCCGGCCGGGCGGCGGCGCACGTTGACGGCGGAAAACCTCTAAATTAGGTTAGCCTTACCTAATTTGAAAGGGGTTCCGTGCTGACCTGGGAAGAGCTGCAGACCACGCTGGCCGAGATACTGGGCGAGCGCGCGGAGGCGGACGACAACCTCATCGAGCTCGGGATGGACTCGATCCGGCTCATGCGGCTGACCGGCCGGCTGCGCCGCCGCGGCATCGAGATCCGCTTCGCCGAACTGGCCGAGCGCCCCACCCTCGCGGAGTGGTGGGACCTGCTCGCAGAGAAGGGCCGGGCGGAGGTGACCGGGCGTCCTTCCGGACGTGAGCCCGCCGGCATCGAGCCCGGCCGCCCTTTCCCGCTCGCGCTGATGCAGCACGCGTACTGGATCGGCCGCGACTCCGGCCAGCCGCTCGGCTCGGTCGCCGCGCACCTGTACGCCGAGCTGGACGGCCGCGCGATCGACCCCGCCCGGTTCGAGGCGGCCGTCCGCGCCCTGGCGCGGCGGCACCCGATGCTCCGCGTCGCGGTGGCGGACGACGGCACCCAGCGCATCCTGCCCGAACGCCCCGGACCCGCCGTGACCGTCCACGACCTGCGCCCGGCGGACGATCCCGGTGCCGAGCTGGCGCGCATCCGGGCCGAGATGTCGCGGCAGCGCCTGCCCATCGAGGACGGCCGCGTCTTCGACGCCCGCCTCAGCCTGCTGCCCGACGGCACCGCCCGCCTGCACCTGGACGTCGACATGATCGCCGCCGACGCGATGAGCTACCGCGTCATGCTGGCCGACCTCGCCGCCCTGTACGGGGGCGAGACCCTCGCGCCGATCCGCTACGGCTACGCCCGCTACCTCGCCGACGACCCCCGCGCCGCGGCCCGCGAGCGGGACCGGCGCTGGTGGGCCGGACGGCTCGCGGACCTGCCCGGCCCGCCCGAGTTGCCCGTCGTCCCCGAGCCCGGCGACCGCGTCGAGCGCAGGCACCACTGGCTCCCGCCGGACGGCAAGGACCGCCTCATCGCCCGCGCCCATGCCGAGGGCGTCACCCCGGCCATGGCCCTCGCCGCGGTGTTCGCCGAGGTCATCGGCGCCTGGTCGGCCACGCCGCGCTTCCTGCTCAACCTGCCGCTGTTCCACCGCGAGCCCGTCCACCCGGACGTGGACTCCGTCGTCGGCGACTTCACCGGCTCGATCATGCTGGAGACCGACCTGCGCGAGGACCTCCCGTTCGTCGAGCGGGCGCGGCGGCTGCAGGCGAACCTGCACACGGCGGGCGCGCACGGCGACTACTCCGGCCTGGAGGTGCTGCGCGACCTGTCCCGGCTGCGCGGCGAGCAGGTTCTCGCCCCCGTCGTCTACACCAGCGCCCTGAACCTGGGGGAGCTGTTCGGCGACCGCGTCCGCGAGCACTTCGGCGAACCGGAGTGGATCATCTCGCAGGGCCCGCAGGTGCTGCTGGACGCGCAGGTGACCGAGGTGTCCGGCGGCCTGCTGCTGAACTGGGACGTCCGGTGTCCCGCGTTCCCGGACGGCGTCGTCGAGGCGATGTTCGACGCCTACACGGCCGCGATCACCCGCCTGGGCGCGCCCGGCGCCGACTGGTCGGCGCCCCTCGGCATCACCGCGCCGCCGTCGCAGCTTCGCGTCCGGCACGCCCTGAACGCGACCCCGGCTCCGCCGCCGCGCACGCTGACCGGGGGTTTCTTCGCGCACGCCCGCCGCGCCCCGCACGCCCCGGCCCTGCACTGGGGCGACGACGGCACCCTGACCTACGGCGAGCTGGCCTCCCGGGCGCTGCGGGTCGCCTCCGGCCTGGTCGCCGAGGGCGTGCGCCCTGGAGACCGTGTCTCGGTCGAACTCGCGAAGGGGCCGGAGCAGGCCGCCGCCGTCCTCGGCGTCCTGGCCGCCGGAGCCGCCTACGTCCCCATCGGCCCGGAGCAGCCGGAGGCCCGCCGCGCCAAGATCCGTGCCGGTGCGCGCGTCGCCGCCGCCATCACGGCGGGCGGCCTCCCCGGCACCGAGCCGCTGCCGGAACCGGTCGCGGTCCGCCCGGACCAGGTGGCGTACGTCCTGTTCACCTCCGGCTCGACGGGTGAGCCGAAGGGCGTCGAGGTGTCGCACGGCGCGGCCATGAACACCATCGGCGACCTCGTCGAGCGGTTCGCGATCGCCGAGGACGACGTCACGCTCGGGGTGTCGGCGCTCGACTTCGACCTGTCGGTGTTCGACCTGTTCGCGCCCTGGTCGGCCGGCGGCGCGGTCGTCCTGCCCGGCGAGGACGAGCGGCGCGACGCCGTCCGGTGGGACGAGCTGGTGCGGCGCTGGTCGGTGACCGTCCTGAACTGCGTCCCGTCCGTGCTGGAGATGCTGCTGCACGCGGGACGCCCGCGGAGCCTGCGGCTCGTCCTGCTGGGCGGCGACTGGGTCGGCACCCACCTGCCCGCCCTGCTGGCGGAGCGCGCGCCGGGATGCCGGTTCGCGGCGCTGGGCGGGACGACGGAGACCGCGATCCACTCCACGGTGCAGGAGGTCGCGGGCGAGGTGCCGTCCGGCTGGCACGCCGTCCCGTACGGGGTGCCGCTGCGCGGCGTCGCGTGCCGGGTCGTGGACGAGCGGGGCCGCGACCGTCCCGACTGGGTGACGGGCGAGCTGTGGATCGGCGGCGCCGGGGTCGCGGACGGCTACGCCGGGGACCCCGGCCGCACCGCCGACCGGTTCGTCGCCTGCGAGGGCGTCCGCTGGTACCGGACGGGCGACCTGGCCCGCTACCGGCCGGACGGGACCCTCGAATTCCTCGGCCGCCGCGACCACCAGATCAAGATCCGCGGCTTCCGGATCGAACTCGGCGAGATCGAGGCCGCGCTGCGGGACCATCCCGCCGTGGACCGGGCGGTCGCACTGCCGGCCCACGGGCTCCTGGCCGCCGCCGTGGTGGCGTCCGGCGACCTTGACGCGGTGTTGGCCCACGCCCGCGGCCTGCTGCCCCCGCACATGGTGCCCGACCTGCTCGTTCCCCTGGACGAACTGCCGCTGACCCCGAACGGCAAGGTCGACCGCGAGGCCCTCGCCGCCCTGGCCGGCGCGCGGACGGCCACGTCCCATGCCGAGCCGACTACGTCACTGGAGAAGGTGCTGGCCCGGATCGCCGCCGAGGTGCTGGGGGAGGAGCGCGTCGGCGCGGACGCCGACTTCTTCGCCCTCGGCGGCGACTCCGTCCTCGCCACCAGGGTGATCGCGCGGCTGCGCGAGGCGCTCGACACGACGGCGCTGCCGGTCCGGGTGCTGTTCGCCGAGCGGACCATCACCGGTGTCTGCCGCCGCTTCACCGAACTGGAGGACACGCCAGGACGCCTGGAGGCCGTCGCCTCCATCTGGCTGGAGGTCGAGGCCATGACCGAAGAGGAGCTCACCGCCCGCCTCGGCTGATCAGCCCGCTTCGGGCTCCGGACGCAGCCTCGCCGTCCGGAGCCCGGTGAGGGTCAGGGCCAAGGCCAGCGCGAGAACGGCGCTGACCGTCCCGTAGACGACGATGGCGGCGCCCGGCGCCAGATAGCGGCCGAGGGCCCCGGCCCCCAGCGACCCGATCGCGCCGCCGCCCGTCTCCTGCGCCGCCCACAGCGCGTTGACACGTCCCAGATACGAGCCGGGAGTGTGCGACTGGATCAGCCCGTACCGGAGGATCTCCTCGACCGACTCGACGAACCCGTACCCGAACAGGATCGCGACCGCGAGCGCCGGGTGACGGGCCAGGCCCAGGCAGGCGAGCGCCGCGAACCCGGTGACGGACGCGACGAGCAGCGCCAGGCCGGGCGCCCTCGCCGACCCGGCCCATCCGCTCGTCACGGACGCGAGCACGGCCCCGCACGCCGGCGCCGCGAACAGCAGCCCGACCGTGGTGGCGCCGCCGTCCAGGCTCCGGGCCGCGAACGCGGGCATCAGCACGGGGACACCGCCCGCGACCATGAACAGCAGGCCGAGCAGCATGAGCGAGCCCACGACCCGATGGGACGCGACGAAGCGGAACCCGTCCCCGATGGCCTGCAGCGGATTCGCCTCGGGCTCCCCGGCGGCCGGTCTGAGCGGCGGCAGCGTCGTCAGCAGCCCGAGCGTGCCGATCGTTCCGGCCGCCGCGGCCGCGTAGTTCCAGCCGACGCCGAACGCCGACACCACCAGGCCACCGAGCGCGGGCGACGCCATCGACCCGAGCCGGACGGTCAGCGCGTTCAGCGCCCCGGCCGCGACCAGCTTGTCCGGCCCGACCAGCGACGGGGTCGCGGCCAGCAGCGCGGTCACGCCGACACCGGTCGCCAGCCCGTCCCACGCCGCCAGCGCGTACACCGCGACGAGCGACGGCGACGGAAGGAACGCGTTCAGCGCCAGCAGCACGAACCCGACCCCGGCGGCCGTCCGGGCCCGCAGCATGAGCCGCCGCCGGTCGTGCCGGTCGGCGAGCACACCGCCCCACAGGAACCCGGCGAGCAGCGCGAGCCCCTCCGCCGCCGAGACCCCGCCGACGTGCACGGTCGAGCCGGTCAGGTCGTACACCTGCACCGGAAGCGCGACCGCCAGCATGCCGATCCCGAACACCGAGACGGTGCGGGCGGCGAACACGTTGCGGAACGGCCTGCTGTCGCGCAGGGGACCGATGTCCATGGCCAGTCGCCGGAGCATCCCGGGTTCTCCTCTGCCGATCGAGTAGCTAAGGTAAGCCTAGCCTTAGTTGATCGTGAAGGAGAGGACGAACCCGTGCAGCGGACGCTGATGAACGGAAAGATCCACCGCGCGACCGTCACCCAGGCGGACCTGCACTACGTGGGCTCCCTGACCATCGACGCGGACCTGATGGCCGCCGCCGACATCGTCGAGGGCGAACAGGTCCACGTCGTCGACATCACCAACGGCGCCCGGCTCGTCACCTACGCCATCACCGGCGAGGCGGGCAGCGGCGTCATCGGCGTCAACGGCGCCGCCGCCCGCCAGATCCAGCCCGGCGACATGGTCATCATCATCAGCTACACGTCCGTGGACGACGCGGCCCGCCACGAGCCCCACGTCGTCCACGTGGACGCCGCCAACCGCATCGTCGCGCTCGGCTCCGACCCGTCCGAGCCGGTCCCCGGCGCCCCCGCCCAGCTCGCGGGGCGGTGACCCGTCGGTGAGCATGGACGGCTTCACCCCCTGGCCCGCCGACCTCGAAGCCCGCTACAAGGCCGAGGGCTACTGGACCGACCGCCTCCTCGGCGACGTCCTGCGCGGCGCCCCCGCCCACACCGCCCTGGTGGCCGGCGCCGACCGCCTCACCTACGCCGACCTCGACGACCGGGCCGCCCGCACCGCCGCCGGCCTCCTGCGCCTCGGCATCCGCCGCGGCGACCGCGTGGTCGTCCAGCTCCCCAACACCGTCGGCTTCGTGGTGACGTTCCTCGCGCTCGTCCGCATCGGCGCCGCCCCCGTCCTGGCCCTCCCCGCACACCGCGCCAGCGAAATCCGCCACCTCTGCGAACTGGCGGAGGCCCGCGCCTACATCTGCGCCGACCGCGACGGCGACTTCGACTACCGCGCGATGGCCCGCGAGCTCCCCGTAGAGCACGTGATCGTGGACGGTGAAGCCGAGGAGTTCCCCCCGCTGGCGTCCGTGGACGCCGAGCCGGCACCGATCGACGGCCCCGCCCCCTCAGACGTCGGCGTCTTCCTGCTCTCCGGCGGCACCACCGGCCTGCCGAAACTCATCCCCAGAACACACCGCGACTACGTCTACAACCTGGAGGCCAGCGCTGAGCTCTGCGGCTTCACGTCCTCCACGGTCTACCTGGTCGTCCTCCCCGCCGCGCACAATTTCGCCCTGGCCTGCCCCGGCATCCTCGGCGTCTTCGCCGCCGGCGGCACGGTGGTCCTGGCTCCCTCCGGCTCACCCGACGAGGCGTTCCCCCTCATCGAACGCGAACGCGCCACGGTCTGCGCGGTCGTCCCCCCGATCGCCCTCCTCTGGCTGGACGCGGTGACCTGGCAGGACGAGGACATCTCGTCCCTCCGGCTCCTCCAGGTGGGCGGCGCGAAGTTCGCCGCCGAACGGGCCGCCGAGGTCCCCGGCGTCCTCGGCTGCGCCGTCCAGCAGGTCTTCGGCATGGCCGAGGGCCTCCTCAACTACACCCGCCTGGACGACCCGGAGGACCTGATCGAACGGACCCAGGGCCGCCCCCTCTCCCCGGCCGACGAGATCCGCATAGTCGATGCCGACGGCAAACAGGTCGCCCCCGGCGAAATGGGCGAACTCCTAACGCGAGGCCCCTACACCCTCCGCGGCTACTACCGCGCCCCCGAGCACAACGCCCGCTCCTTCACCCCGGACGGCTTCTACCGCACCGGCGACCTGGTGAAAGAGTTGCCCTCGGGCCACCTCATCGTCGAGGGCCGCGAAAAGGACCAGATCAACCGAGGCGGCGACAAGATCTCCGCCGAGGAACTCGAAAACCACCTCCTCGCCCACCCGGCGATCCACGACGCCGCCGTGGTAGGCGTTCCAGACCCGACCATGGGCGAACGCACCTGCGCCTTCCTCATCCTCAGAGAAGCCGAAAAGCCCCCAACCCTCCGCGACCTGAAGGACTTCCTCCGCACCCGCGGCGTAGCCGCCTACAAATTTCCCGACCGCTTGGAGACGGTGAGCGAGTTCCCCCGCACCCCCGTAGGAAAAATCAGCAAAAAAACCCTCACCGCCCGCGCCACGGCAGCTCTCCCGCCTCAATGCGCGACCGGACCTTGAGGCTTGCGGCGCCGCCTTCAAAGGCAGTAGCGGCCTGGCGGATACAGGGTTTCAGCCGGTTACCGGACGTCGACGTAATCGGTGGCCTGAGCGGGGAAGTCGGTCTTACTGGTGTCGGGGGCGGCGTACGGGCTGAGGTAGTAGGCCATCCAGGTCGCGTCAGCCGGGGTCTGGCACTGCATCCGGAACCAGCCGGTCGAGCTGGTCGCGGCGCCGCCGTTGTGGCAGAACGGCGTGCGCCAGGCCGTCTGCCCCTTGAGCCGGTACTGCGCACTGACCCACTTGTCCTTGATCGGCTGCCAGCCGCCCGAGGGCGTCCACCGCATCAACCGGCCGGTGAGCGTCAGATACTGACCCTTGCGCGCGGGCTCCGGAGAGGCGTTGAAACTGGCGATCCCCGTCTTGTAGGACACTCGGAACGGGTAGCCCGACTCGACCTTGGTGTAGGTGGCGTCACCGGCGAAAGTGGTGCGCAGCCACCCGGACGTCCACGCGGTCGCCCGGATCTTCACCCGGCCGTTGGAGTCGGTGACGCCCGAGGTGACCTGTTTCCACCCCGTCTTCGGATAGCCGGAGGTTCCCTTGGGCGCCCACCACAGCGTCACCTTCCGCCCGGGGAGGGCCTCGCCGCGCACCGCCTTCAACGTCCGGCGGACCTCGAAGGTCTTCCCGTACAGCGGATGGACCGGATTGGTCTTCCGATCGCCCAGCGACTGGTCGATGTACAGCCGGCTGATCCAGCCGAGCACCCGGGCCGAGGTCTCGGTGACCTGCCCGTAACCGGCCACCCGCGCGATGATGTTCCCCGGCCCCGGAAAGAACGTCGCCTGGAACCGGCCCCCGGTCTGCACCGTCGCCGTCACCTGCAGGTCCCCGTCCGGGCTGTCGAAGTGGACCACCAGCCCCGCCGGGGCGGCCACCCATCCGGCCCCGCGGTTCTGCTGCACCTGGCCGGTCACCGTGACATCGGCGTCCCAGTTCTGCACCGCCACCGGATCCACCACGATCCGCTGCGGGATCGTCGCCTCCGCCGCCTGCACGGGAGAGGCGGCCAGCGCCACCGCCAGCATCCCGCCGCACGCCGCAACGGATACCGCGTTTTTCATATCAGAACACAACCTCATCAATACCGTTTTGGACTCACTCACCGTGTGTCCCGCACCAGGCCGGCAACGCCGGCCGGTCGATACTTCGACCGCTGGATCTGGCCTGTCGGGAACGGCTCCACCAATTCGGCCTGACTGCGACACCGGCCTGCAGCCGCGCATTAGTCACTTCAAGGCACCGGACCGCCGCTCAGCGTGACGCGCATATCTGGCCGGCAGCCTTCGCTGGATCGTCAGTCTCCTTGGCCCAGGAGGGCTGACGTATTCCGTCAACGGCCGACGAAGGAAGCGACGGGTCCAGCCGACATGGACGCGCGCCACGACCTCGTAAGAAGAGCCCGCCTCAAGTCGCACTAAAGATAAGGGGAAGATCGCCAGGCCGGAAGACGATCACGTGACAGTTTTTGTGATCTGCGACACGGCGATCATGGTCAACTGATCTTCTGATCTCCGCGTCCAGTGGTTGCTATCGCCATCATGCGCCGCTTGGCCTTAAAGTCGAACGTTCACGTTTCACCGCATCGGCCGTTACCGACCTTTCAACTCGTCCGGCCCGGCCCAGCGGATCAGGTTCTGGAAAAGCTCGGCCTGCTCGATCGCGTCGTCCAGCGCGTTGTGGGTGTGCGGCCGGCCGGACCGCAGTTCTGCGGGCATCTGCCCCTTGGTCGACCGGATGACCAAAGCGTTGGCCTTGGCGGCGTACAGGCTCTTGAGATCCAGATGCCGCGAGTGACCGAACGGAGACCCGGAGGCGGCGAACCGCATCCAGTACCAGTACAGCCACATCCAGTCGAAACCGAGCGGGTACGCCACCAGGACCGGTGACGCGTCCAACGAGGCCGCGGCCTCGGTCACCCAGCCGGCGGCCGCGTTCATCGCCTCGGCCGGATCACGGCCCTCGGCGGCGAGTCGGCCGCGGTCCAGGCCGCTGACGGCCAAGGCTTGGGGATCGTAGGCGTCGCTGATCGGCTTCAGTTCCGTGTAGAACGTGGAATCGGCCGGATCAGCCGGCGCGAACTCCTGTCCGTCGAACGTGCCGCACACCGCCATGCCGAAACTGAGCATGGAATACGGCCCCGGGATCGGCCCATCGGCCTCCACATCGACCGAGACGTACACTTCACGCTTGGGCATCGACGTTCCCCATGCTGTTCTTGTGGGTGGTTTCTTCCCGGGTCTGGGAGATCTGCGGGAGCGGATCTACCGGTCGTTCGGCTCGCTGCCGGGGTGCCACAGATGGATGCCGACCTCGGGAACGATTTCCCCTCAGGTCGCTCATATGGGCTCCTCGGTTCGATGACCATCCAATCACCTCTCCAGGCTGATGCCGGGAGCGCTGAACGCAGCCGGCGGTGCTCAGGAGGCGGGGACGATGTGGGGGGCGAGGGTGGTGAGTTTTTCGCAGGTTTCCTCGTATTCGCGGGCGGGGGTGGAGGCGCTGACGATACCGGCGCCGGCGCGGAGCCAGGCGCGGCCGTTCTCGGCGTAGAGGGCGCGCAGGACGAGGGCCGCGTCGAGGGCGCCGTCGTGGGAGACGGTCACCACGGCGCCGGAGTACAGGCCGCGGCGTTCCTCCAGGCGGGTGATGGCCTCGATCGCCGCCGGCTTGGGGATGCCGGACGCGGTCACGCCGGGGAACAGTGACTCCAGGGCGTCCCACGCGGTGCGGCCGGGGGCGAGGGCGCCGCCGACGCTGGAGCCGAGGTGCTGGACGCTGCCGCGCTCCTTCACCGTCATGAAGCCGGTGACCTGGACGGTCCCGGCCTCGCAGACCCGGCCCAGTTCCTCTTGGGAGGTGCGGACCGAGACGGCGTGCTCATAGATCTCCTTCGGATCCGTTTCCAGTTCGCGGCGGGTGCGGGTGTCGAGGTCGGCGCCCCGGCCGAACGCGCGGGTGCCCGCGAGCGGCTGCGTCATGACCCGGCCGCCGGTGTCCACGGTCGCGAGGACCTCGGGGCTGAACCCGGCCGCCTGGAAGCCGCCGACGTCGAGGAGGAACGAGCGGGCGGGCGTGTTCGCCTCACGGCCGCGGACATAGGTCGATATGACGTCCACGGGATGGGGGATGTCCAGGCGGCGGGACACGATGACCTTCTGGTAGCGGCCCTCGTGGATCTCGGTGACGGCCTCGGCCACGCGCGCCCGGTAGCGGGCTTCGTCCACCCGGACGTCGAGGGGCGACGGTGTTCCGGTGATCGGGGAGACGTCGGTGAGGAGGCCGGCGACCTGGGCGGTGCCGGGGCCGGTGATGCGGGCGCGGCCGTCCTCGACCCGGACCTCGGTGCGCGGGACGATCAGGTGCGCGAGCCGCCCGGTGGGACGGGGCGCGGCGAACTCGAACGCGATCCAGCCGTAGGCGTTCCACGCGGAGAGCGGGGCGGCCCCGGCGAACGCGTCGCGGAGCGCGTCGGCGGGCCGTCCCGACCAGGGGCGGGTGGCGGGGGCCCGGCCCGGCCAGGTGGTGTGGACGGCGTCCGCGTCGAGGACGACCTCGCCGAGCACACCGCCCGCGAACGTCCATGAGCCGGGCCGCTCGTACACGACGTAGTCGCCGAACAGCCCGGACGCGGCCAGCCGGGCCATGGCGGTGAGCGGGTCCGACGTGCACTCCAGCACGAGTTCCTCGGGGGGCGTGTCAGTGCGCAGAGCGGTGGACAAGGCGGTCGACTCCCTTTCACAGAAGATCAAGTTAGGTAAGGCTAACCTTGCACGTTCGATGTAGGCAAGGCTAACCTAACCCGCGATCATGGAGTCGGACGAAAGAGCGGGCGTGCAGACGACGACGGCGCGGCGACGCGAACTGATGCGGCGGATGATGACCGAGGCGGGGCTGGGCCCCGGTACGACCGGGATCACCCCCCGCGAATCGGACGGGCCGGCGCCGCTGTCCTACGCGCAGCAGAGCATGTGGCTGCACCACCGCGCGTTCCCGGAGAGCTGCGCCTACAACGTGTGCCTGCTCGTCCGGATGTCCGGGCCGCTCGACGCCGGCGCCCTGCGTGAGGCGCTGCGCGGGCTGATCCGGCGGCACGCGATCCTCCGCACGACGTACGCCGACACCGGCGAGGGCGAGGCGGTGCAGATCGTCACGGGCGACGACTCGCTGGAGCTCGCGCCCATCGAGTGCGCCGACGCCGAGGCGCGGGCGGCCGAACTGGCGGCCGTGCCGTTCGATCTGCGCGCCGAGCGGCCGATCCGGCTGGAACTGCTCAGGCCGGCGGAGGACGAGCACGCGCTGGTCCTCGTCGTCCACCACATCGCGTGGGACGGCATGACCTGGGGTTCGCTGTCGCGCGACCTGTCGGCCCTCTACCGCGCGGCCGTGGCGGGGAAGCCGGACGGGCTGCCCGCGCTGGAGGTCCAGTACGCCGACTACGCCGCGTGGGAGCAGCGCCGGCCCCTGGCCGAGGACGAGCTGGCCTACTGGCGGGAGCGTCTCGACCCGCCGCCCCCGCCCCTCGACCTGCCCGCCGACAGGCCGCGCGGGGCCGGCGTCTCCGAGCGCGGCGGACGCCGGGCGCGGCGCTTCGACGATGCCGTGACCGAGGGGATGCGGAAGCTCGCCGCCGCGGAGAACCTCACCCCGTACATGGTGATGCTCGCCGCGTACGCCGTCCTCCTGCACCGCTGCACCGGCGCGGACGACGTCGCGATCGGGACGGCGGTCATGAACCGGGAGCACGCCGGGACCGAGCGGCTCGTCGGCAACTTCGGCAACACGCTGGTGATGCGGGCCGATCTGGCGGGCGCGCCGACGTTCCGGGAGGTGCTGCACCGCGTCGGCCGGACGGTCACCGGCGGGTTCGCCCACCAGGCGCTGCCCTACGACCGGCTCGTCCAGGAGCTTCGCCCGGCCCGCGAACGCGGGCGGACCGCGTTCTTCGACACGATGCTCCTCTTCCTCGCCCAGGAGATCGGCGAGCTGGACCTGCCCGGCATCACGTCGACCTGGACGCACATCCACAACGGCACGACGCATTTCGACCTGTCGCTGGAGGCGTTCGTCCGGCCCCAGGGCATGACGGTCGAGGCCACCTTCCGGCGCGAGCTGTTCGACGACGAGCGCATCGACGCGCTGCTCGGCCACCTGGAGACGCTTCTCGGTGATGCGGTGACCGGCCCGGACCGCCCCATCGGCGCGCTTGAGGTCATGACCGGGGACGAGCGCGCCGTGATCGAGGACGCCAACGCCACCGATCACCCGGTGCCCGATACCGATCTCGTCGCCCTGTTCGAGGAGCAGGCCCGCCGCACACCGGACGCGACGGCGATCGAGAGCGGCACCGGGTCCCTCACCTACGCGGAACTGGACGAGCGGTCGTCCGCGCTCGCCGCCGAACTCCGGGCCCGGGGGGCCGGTGCCGAGACCGTGATCGCTCTGGCGCTGCCGCGCACCCCGGATCTCGTCGTGGCGCTGCTCGGCGTCCTGAAGGCGGGCGCCGCGTATCTGCCGCTCGATCTCGATCATCCCGTGGGACGGATCGCCTACATGCTGGACGATGCCCGCCCCCTCTGCGCGATCGCCACACCGCGGACCGCACGCCTGCTCCCGGACGGGACGAGCATCCTCGTCCTCGACGGCCCCCTGGAGCCCGCGCCCGCGCCGGACACCGAGACAGGCCGGGACCACCTCGCCTACGTCATCTACACCTCGGGCTCCACCGGCCGCCCCAAGGGCGTGGCGATCGCGCACGGCGCGCTGGCGAACTTCCTCCTCGCGACGCGCGCACGGCTGGGCATGAACGCCGGCGACCGGCTCGTCGCGGTGACGACGATCGCGTTCGACATCGCCGTGCTGGAGCTGTTCGTCCCGCTGATCAGCGGTGCGACGGTCGTGCTGGCCGGCGGCGACACCGTCCGCGACCCCGTGGCGCTCGCCGCGCTGCTGGCGGACGCCACGGTCGTCCAGGGCACGCCGTCGCTGCTCGGCACGCTCGACCCGGCCGCGCTGAAGGGCCTGCGGGTGCTGGTCGGCGGGGAGGCGCTGCCCGCCGCGCTCGCGGCGTCGCTGGCGGAGACGGCCCGCGCGACCAACATGTACGGGCCGACGGAGGCGACGGTCTGGGCGACGGCCGCGGACCTGCCCGCGCCCGGCATCGGCGGCCCGTTCCGGAACACCCGCGCGTACGTCCTGGACGCGCGTCTGCGTCCCGTGCCGCCGGGCGTGCCGGGCGAGCTGTACCTGGCGGGCGCGCAACTGGCCCGCGGCTACCTCGGCCGCCCCGCGCTCACGGCGGAGCGCTTCGTCGCCGACCCGTCCGGGCCGCCGGGGTCCCGCATGTACCGGACGGGCGATCTGGCGCGGCGCGCCCGCGACGGGTCGATCGAGTATCTCGGCCGCACCGACGACCAGGTGAAGATCCGCGGGTTCCGGATCGAGCCGGCCGAGACGCAGGCGGTGCTCGCCGCGCAGCCGGGCGTCGCGCGGGCCGCGGTGGCCGTCCGCGAGGACCGTCCCGGCGAACCCAGGCTCGTCGGCTACTACGTCCCGTCGGGCGAACCGGACGAGGCGGCCCTGCGGGACGCGCTCACCGAGGCGCTCCCCGCGTACATGGTGCCGTCCGCCCTCGTCGCCCTGGACGCGCTGCCCCGGACGGTCAACGGCAAACTCGACCGCGCCGCCCTGCCCGCCCCGCGAGCCGAGGTCCGCGGGCGGGCCCCGCGCGACGCCCGCGAGACGGCCCTCTGCGCGATCTTCGCCGAGCTGCTCGGCGTCGAGGGGATCGGGATCGACGACGACTTCTTCGCGCTCGGCGGGCATTCGCTGCTGGCGGCCCGGGTCGCGGCGAAGGCCCGTGCCGTGCTGGGCGGGTCGCCGGCCATCGCGGACGTGTTCGAGGCGCCCACCGTCGCCGCCCTCGCGCCCCGGCTGGTCCCGGCCGCCGCCGTGCGCGTCCGCGACGTGGAACGCCCCGCGACCGTCCCGGCGTCGGCGGCGCAGCGCGGGCTCTGGCTGGAGGAGCGGCTGCGCGGCCCGTCCGCGTCCTACGCGCTCCCGCTGGGCCTGCGCCTGCGCGGCCCGCTGGACGAGGAGGCGCTCGGCGCCGCGTTCGCCGATGTGGTCGCCCGCCACGAGGCGCTGCGCACCCTGCTCGTCGAGGGGCCGGACGGCCTGCCCGTCCAGCGCATCCTGGAACCGGACGTTCCCGCGCGCCTGCGCGTCATCGACGCCCGCGGCATGGCCCCGGAACGCAGCACGGCCATCGAGCGGGACGCCGCCGCGCACGTCTTCGACATCGGCCGCGACCTGCCCGTCCGCGGCACCCTCGTCCGGACGGGAGACGACGGCTGGTCGCTGATCCTGCTCCTGCACCACGCCGCCGCCGACGAATGGTCGTTCACGCCGCTGCTCGCCGACCTGGCCCGCGCCTACGCGGCCCGCCGGGACGGACGGGAGCCCGGCTGGGAGCCGCTGCCCGTCCAGTACGCCGACTACGCGGCCTGGCAGCGCGAGGCCGCGCCCGACCCGGCGCCGCAGCTCGGCTTCTGGGCGCGGGCGCTCGCGGGCCTGCCGGAGGAGACGGTCCTGCCGCTGGACCGGCCGCGCCCGGCCGAGGCGAGCCACCGCGGCGGCCTCGCGGCGTTCCGGCTCCCGGCCGCCGGGCTGCGGCGGCTGGCCCGCGAGACCGGGACCAGCGTGTTCATGGTGCTGCACGCCGCCGTCGCCGCGCTGCTGCAGCGGTCCGGCGCGGGCGACGACATCGCGCTCGGCGCGCCCATCGCCGGACGCCCCGACGAGGACCTCGCCGGTCTCGTCGGGGTCTTCGTCAACCCGCTCGTCCTGCGCACCGACCTTTCCGGCGACCCGGCGTTCACCGAACTGCTCGGCCGGGTGCGCGCCACCGACCTCGCCGCGTTCTCCCACGCCGACGTCCCGTTCGAGCGCGTCGTGGACCGGCTCGCCCCGGAACGCTCGCTGGCCCGCAGCCCGCTGTTCCAGGTGATGATCGTCCACCGGCGGCTGGACGATGTGCGCCTCGCGCTGCCGGGCGTGCGCGCCGAGCCGTTCCTGCCGGAGACCTGCGGCGTGAAGTTCGACCTCGACCTCTACTTCGCCGAGGGCGACGACGAGGTGGAGGGGTTCGCCGCGTTCGCCGCCGACCTCTTCGACGCCGCCACCGTCGAGGGGCTGCTGGACGGCCTGGGCGAACTGCTGGCCCGGGTCACCGCCGACCCGCGGCGGCGGCTGTCCGCGCTCGGCGCCCCCGTCGAGCACCCCGACACCGCCCGCGCGTTCCCGGTCCGGACGGTCGCCGCGCTCATCGAGGAGCAGGCGGCACGGACCCCCGGCAGGACCGCCGTGGTCTTCGCCGGCACCTCCCTCACCTACGCGGACCTCGACCGCCGCGCCGAGGCGCTCGCCGACCGGCTCGCCGCCGCGGGCGCCGGCCCGGAGCAGGTCGTCGCGCTCGCCCTGCCGCGCTCGGACGAGTTCGCCGTCGCGCTGCTCGCCGTGCTCAAGACGGGCGCGGCGTACCTGCCGATCGACCTGTCGTATCCGCCCGCCCGGGTGGAGGCGATGCTGGAGACCGTCCGGCCGCTGCTGGTCCTCGGCCGCGACGAACCACCGGCGGACGCGCCCCGCCGCGCACGCCCCGACATCCACCCGGACCACCTCTGCTACGTCATCTTCACCTCCGGCTCGACGGGGACGCCCAAGGCCGTCGCCGGCACCCAGCGCGCCCTGGCCAACCGGCTCGCCTGGGGCGCGGACCTCGCCGCCCCCGGAGTCCGCATCGCCAAGAGCTCGCCCGCGTTCATCGACGGCACCACCGAACTGCTCGGCGGCCTCGCCGCCGGGGACACGGTCGTCATCGCCGACGGCGACACCGCCGCCGACCCCGGCGCGCTCGCGGACTTCATCGAACGGCACGGCGCCGGACTCGTCACGCTCGTCCCCAGCCTGCTGGCCGCGTTCGCGGAGAACGGGCTGCCGCCCTCCGTCACCACCTGGATCAGCAGCGGGGAGGCGCTGCCGGCCGCGCTCGCCGAGCAGATCCCGGTCCGGCTGATCGACCTGTACGGATGCTCGGAGGCCGCCGGCGACAGCCTCATCGCCGAGGCCGGGGGACTGGCGCCGATCGCCAACACCCGCGCCCATGTCCTGGACGCCGCGCTCCGCGAGGTTCCCGCCGGCGAGCTGTACCTCGCGGGCGACGGGCTGGCGCGCGGCTATCTCGGCGACGCCGCCCGCACCGCCGAGCGGTTCGTCGCCAGCCCGTTCGGCCCGCCCGGATCCCGCCTCTACCGGACCGGCGACCGCGTCCGGCGCCGCCCGGACGGCGGGCTCTGCTTCCTCGGCCGCACCGACGAGCAGATCACGATCCGCGGATTCCGGATCGAGCCGGGTGAGATCGAGGCCGTGCTCGCCGCGCGGCCCGGAGTCCGGCGGGCCGCCGTCGCCGCGCACGGGTCCCGCCTCATCGGATACATCGTCGGCGACCACAGGGCCGGCGATGCCGGTACCGAGGCCCTGCACGACTCGCTGCGAAGGCTGCTCCCCGGCCATCTCGTCCCGGACGAACTGGTCGTCCTGGACGAACTGCCGCTCAACCCGAACGGCAAGATCGACCGGCGCTCCCTGCCCGACCCCGGCCGGCCCGCGGCCGGGCGTGCCCCCTCCACCGAGGCGGAGCGCGTCCTCGCCAGGCTCGCCGCGAGCGTCCTCGGCCGCGACGCCGTGGGCGCCGACGACGATTTCTTCCGCACCGGAGGCGACAGCATCAGCGCGGCGCTCCTCGTCGCCCGCGCCCGCCGCGCCGGCCTGGCGTTCACCGTCCGCGACGTCTTCCGCCTCCGGACGGTCGAGGCCCTCGCGAAGACGGCCGCGCCCGCCGCTGACGCCGTCCCCGCACAGGCCGCCGAACCGCTCGGCGAGCTTCCGCTCTCGCCGCTCCAGGAGGGCCTGCTCTTCCATCTGATGCTCGCCGGCGAGGGCCGCGACATCTACGTCCAGCAGGCCGTCGTGAGGCTGTCCGGGCCGGTCGATCCCGATCGGATGGCGGATGCGGCGCGCGCCGTCCTGGTCAAGTTCCCGAACCTCCGCGCTGGATTCCGGACGGACGGCGACCGCGCCGTCCAGTTCGTCCCCGACGACTTCGATGTGCCCTGGACGTGCGCCACCGTCGCCCCGGGCGACCTCGAAGCCTTCATCGACGCCCAGCGAGCGGAACCGTTCGACCCGGGTCGGCCCCCGCTGATCCGGTTCGCGCTGGCCACCCTCGCCCCCGGCGACCACCGCCTGATCCTGACCTCCGAGCTGATCCTGCTGGACGGCTGGTCGGGCGGCCTCCTCGTCACCTCGCTACTCGGCTTCTACACCGATGCCGCTGCGGAGGAAGCACGTCCCGTCCCGCAGTTCCGCGCGTTCCTCGACTGGGTCGGCACCCGGGACAAGGCGGCCGCGGTGGACGCGTGGCGCCGCGCCCTCGACGGTTTCGACGAGCCCGCCCTCGTCCGCCCCGGCCTGGTCGACAAGCCGGCCGACCTCGCGAACGCCGGGGAAGTGCACCGGCCGCTCCCGCCGTCCCTCGCCGAACGGCTCGCCGCGGTCGCCCGCGACCGCGGCGTCACCCCGGGCACTCTCTTCGAGACCGCGTGGGGCCTGGTTGTCATGGGCCTGACCGGGCGCGACGACGTCGTCTTCGGCGCCTCCGTCTCCGGACGCCACCCCGACGTCGACGGCGTCGAATCCATGGTCGGCCTGCTGTTCAACACCATCCCCGTCAGAGTCCAGGCAGGCCCGGCGGACCCGCTGGCGGCCGTGCTCGACCGCGTCCAGGCGGCGCAGTCCGAACTGTTCGACCACTCGTTCGTCGCGCTCGCCGACGTGCAGCGCGCCACCGGCCTCGGCACGCTCTTCGACACGCTGTTCGTCTTCCAGAACTTCCCGGGCATGCCCACCGGCCGTGGTTTCGGCCCGGACGGCGCCCTGCGCGTCCTCGGCCGCGAGGTCCGCGACGCCACCCACTACCCGATCACCATGGTCGTCGACCCGGACGCCGGGCTGCGCGTCATGTACCGGGGGGACGCGTTCACCGAGACCGAGGCCGAACGCGTCACCGACCGCTACGTCAACGTCCTCCGGCAACTCGCCGAGACCCCGGAGAAGCCCTGCCACCGCCTCGACCCGCTCCTCCCCGAGGAGCACGAACGGCTCCGGCGCGACTGGGACGAGGTGTGGCACCCCATCCCCGAGCTGACCGTCGCCGAACTGCTCGCCGAACGAGCGGCGAAGCAGCCGGACGACCTCGCGCTCGTGTCCCACCCCGATGTCCGCCTCACCTACGGGGAGCTGAACGCCGAGGTCAACCGCCTCGCCCGGCTGCTGCTGGCGTCCGGCGCGGGCCCCGAACGGGTCGTCGCGCTCGCGCTGCCCCGCTCCGCGCGGATGGTCGTCGCGCTGTTCGCCGTCCTGCGCACCGGCGCCGCGTACCTGCCGCTCGAACTCGACCATCCGGCCGACCGGCTCGACTACATGCTGCGGGACGCGGCGCCGGCCTGCCTGGTCTCGCAGCGCGACATCGCCGCCGGCCTCACCTACTCCGGCACGACCCTCGCGCTGGACGACCCGGACACCGCGCGAACCCTCGCGGCCCTGCCCGGCACCGACCTCACCCCCGGCGAACTCGGCGGCTTCGCCCCCGGCACGCCCCGCCGGCTCGACCATCCCGCCTACGTCATCTACACGTCCGGCTCGACGGGGCGCCCGAAGGGCGTGGTGACGCCGCACCGGGGCCTCACCAACATGCAGTTCAACCACCGCGCCGCCATCTTCGGCCCGGTCGTCGCCTCCGCCGGGCGGCGGCTCCGGATCGCCCACACCGTCTCCTTCTCCTTCGACATGTCGTGGGAGGAGCTCCTCTGGCTCATCGAGGGCCACGAGGTGCACGTCTGCGACGAGGACCTGCGCCGCGACGCCGAGGCACTGACCGCCTACCTGCGCCGGCACCGCATCGACGTCATCAACGTGACGCCGACCTACGCCCGGCAGCTCCTCGACGAGGGACTCCTGGACGGCGGGCACCGGCCGCCGCTCGTCCTCCTCGGCGGCGAGGCCGTCCCGGCCTCGGTATGGGACCGGCTCGCGCGGGCCGACGGCGTCCTCGGCTACAACCTGTACGGGCCGACCGAGTACACGATCAACACCCTCGGCGGCGGCACCGAGGACAGCGCCACCCCGACGGTCGGCAGGCCGATCTGGAACACCCGCGGGTACGTTCTCGACGGCTGGCTGCGCCCGGTGCCGCCGGGCGCGCCCGGTGAGCTGTACATCGCGGGTGCCGGGCTGGCGCGCGGCTACCTCGGCCGCGCCGACCTGACCGCCGAGCGCTTCGTCGCCGACCCGTTCCGTGCCGACTCCTCGACGGGCGGCCGCATGTACCGGACGGGCGACCTCGTGCGGGTCCGCGCGGACGGCAACATCGACTTCCTCGGCCGCACCGACGACCAGGTCAAGATCCGCGGCTACCGCGTCGAGCCGGAGGAGATCGAGACCGCGCTCGCCGCCGAGCCGGGTGTCGGGCAGGCCGCGGTCGTCGCCGCCGACACCGATGTTCCCGGCGTGAAACGCCTCATCGGCTACATCGTCCCGGACGGCACCCGCGAGGGCGCCGCCGACGAGCGGCTCGCCGAATGGCGGCAGCTCTACGACGCCGAGTACACCGAGGTCGGCACGGTCGTCCGCGCCGAGGAGTTCGCCGGCTGGGACAGCAGCTACGACGGCGCCCCGATCCCCGTGGACGACATGCGCGAATGGCGCGAGACGACCGTCGAGCGCATCCGTGCGCTGCGGCCCCGCCGCGTCCTGGAGATGGGCGTCGGCACCGGCCTCCTCCTCACCCGCCTCGCCCCCGGCAGCGAGGAGTACTGGGGAACCGACTTCTCCGAACCCGTCATCACCAAGCTCCGGCGCGATCTCGGCCCGGACCTGCCCGTCCGGCTGAGCCGCCGCCCCGCCCACGACACCACCGGCCTGCCCGAGGCGTACTTCGACACGATCGTGATCAACTCGGTGGTGCAGTACTTCCCGGGCGCCGCCTACCTCCAGGACGTCATCGGCAAGGCGATGCGGCTCCTCGCGCCCGGCGGGGCGCTGTTCATCGGCGACGTCCGCGACCTGCGGACCGTCCACTGCCTGCACACCGCGGTCCGGCTCGGCCGCGGCGACGGCGGCCTGGACGCGGTCGGACGCGCGGTCCGGATGGAGAAGGAACTCCTGCTGGACCCGGCCTTCTTCACCGCCCTGGACGGCCCCGCCCGCGTGGACGTCCTCACCAAGCGCGGCACGCGCCACAACGAGCTGACCCGCCACCGCTACGACGTCGTCCTCCACAAGGACATCCCGCCCGCGCCGCCCACCCCGGCCATCGAATGGACGGCGCCCGGCGACCTCGGCGGCAGGCCGGCGGGGCCGCTGCGGGTGCGGGGGATACCCGACCCGCGGCTGGCGGGGGAGGTCGCGGCCTGGCGGGTGCTGCGGGCCGGCGGCCCGGCGGACGAGGCACGGCAGGCGCTGGCCGCCGCGCCCGAGGGGATCGAGCCGGAGACGCTGCACGCGCTCTTCCCCGGCGTCGTCCTCACGCCGTCCGACCGGATCGGGTGCTATGACGCCGTGTTCGGCGGGGGAGCGGCGTGCCTTCCCGCGGAGCCGGGGCGCACCCCCGCCTCCTACGCCAACGACCCGCTCGCCGCGCGGGACCACGGGGTCCTGGCCGCGCGTGTGCGGGAGAGCCTCAAGGCCAGGCTGCCCGGCTACATGGTGCCGAGCGCGATCGTGACGCTGGACGCGCTGCCGCTCACCGTCAACGGCAAGCTCGACCGGCGGGC
The DNA here is from genome assembly GCF_001552155.1 of Actinomadura formosensis NBRC 14204. GTDB lineage: Bacteria > Actinomycetota > Actinomycetes > Streptosporangiales > Streptosporangiaceae > Spirillospora > Spirillospora formosensis. Next base: position 25,671 of record NZ_BCQQ01000092.1, read on the forward strand.
CCTCCCGGCCCCCGGGCGGGACGGGCCGCGCCGCGCCGGGCGCGCGCCCCGCACCCCGGTCGAGCGGCTGCTGTGCACGCTGTTCGCCGAAGTGCTGGACGCCCCAGGCGCCGGCATCGACGACGACTTCTTCGACCTCGGCGGGCACTCGCTGCTCGCGACCCGGCTCGTCGGCCGGGCCCGCGCCGTGCTGGGCGCCGAGCTGGCGATCCGCGACCTGTTCGAGGCGCCGACCGTCGCGGAACTGGCGGAGCGCGTGCACCGCGGCGCGGGCGCGCGACCCCGGCCCGCGCTGAAGCCGGGGGAACGGCCCGAACGCATCCCGCTGTCCCCGGCGCAGCGCCGCCTGTGGCTGCTCGACCAGCTCCTCCGCGAGGACGGCGGACCGCGCGATGCCTACCATCTGCCGCTCGCGGTGCGCCTGCGCGGCGACCTCGACCTCGCCGCGCTCGAAGCGGCGATCGGGGATGTCACCGCGCGGCACGAGAGCCTCCGCACGGTCTTCGCCGAGTACGACGGCGCCCCCTGCCAGCGGATTCTCCGGCCGGAAGAGGCCCGCCCGGCCCTGGAGATCGCGACGTGCCCGCCCGCGGACGTCATCGCCCGGCCGTTCGACCTGGCCACCGGCATCCCGCTCCGGGTCGCGGTGTTCCCGGAGGGCGAGCGCGAGCATCTGCTGCTCGCCGTCTTCCACCACATCGCGTTCGACGAGTGGTCGTTCGGGCCGTTCGCCCGCGATGTCGCCGGCGCCTACGCGGCCCGGCTGAACGGGGAGGCCCCGGCCTGGGAGCCGCCGCCCGTCCAGTACGCCGACCACGCGCTGTGGCAGCGGGACCTGCTCGGCGACCCCCTCGACCCCGGCAGCGTCCACGCCCGGCAGCTCGACCACTGGGCCCGGACCCTCGCCGGCCTCCCGGAGGAGATCCCGCTGCCGGTGGACCGGGCCCGCCCCGGCACCGCCGGGCAGCGCGGCGGGACCCTGACCGCCGACCTGCCGCCCGGCCTGACGCGCCGGCTGCGCCGGCTCGCGCGGGACGCGAACGCCAGCGTGTTCATGGTCTGCCAGGCCGCCGTCGCCGCGCTGCTGCACCGGACGGGCGCCGGCGACGACATCCCGCTCGGCTGCCCCGTCGCCGGACGCACCGAGGACGCCGCACGGGACCTCGTCGGCTTCTTCGTCAACACGCTCGTGCTGCGCGCCGACGTGTCCGGCGACCCCGCCTTCGCCGAACTGCTCGCCCGTGTCCGGGAGGCCGGCCTCGCCGGGCTCGCCAACCAGGACCTGCCGTTCGAGGCCGTCGTCGAGGCGCTGCGCCCGCGCCGGGTACCCGGCCGCAACCCGCTGTTCCAGGTGATGGTCGGCTATGAGAACCAGGGCACCGGCGACGTGCGCTTCCCCGGCCTGGAGCAGCGTGAGGCGCTGTTCGGGCCGGGCGCGGCCAAGTTCGACCTGGACTTCATCTTCCGCGAGGGCCCCGGCGGGCTCCGGCTGATCGTCGACTACTCCGCCGACCTGTTCGACCGCGGCACGGTCGCCGCGCTGGCCGGCGGGCTGCTCCGGCTGCTGGAGACCGTCGCGGACGATCCCGGCGTCAAGGTCGGTGCGCTGCCCGCCGGGCCGGCCGCCCGGGCCGTCACGGCCGAGCCCGGCCCCGCGGCGGCGCGCCGCGGCGACGGCAGGGAGGCGGCGCTCTGCCGGATCTTCGCCGAGGAGCTGGACGTCCCGGACGTCGGGCCGGACGACGACTTCTTCGACCTCGGCGGCCACTCGCTGCTCGCCGTGCGGCTCGTCCGGCGGATCAGGAGGGAACCCGGATGCGAGGCGGTGAAGATCGCGACGCTGCTGGCCGCGCCGACCGTGGCGGGCCTGCTCGCACGGCTCGGGTGAGGCGGTCCCCACCCCGGCCCATGGAGTGAAGTTAGGTTAGGCTAACCTAAGATCATCGATCACGAACCTCGGAAAACTCGGAAGGACACCGGTCCTCTATGCGCACCATGATGCGGCGCCTGGCCATCACCGCCGCGCTCGTCCTGAGCCTCGGCACGGCCGCCGCGTGCGGCGGCGGCGAGCCCGCGGGCGGTTCCCCCGGCGGCGGCTCCGCCGGGGCGTTCCCGGTCACGATCACCCACAGGCTCGGCACCACCACGATCGAGTCCGCGCCGAAGCGGATCGTCGCGCTCGGCGAGGTCGACCAGGACGCGCTGCTCGCGCTCGGCGTCACCCCGGTCGGCATGGCGGAGCTGACCGGCGTCCAGCCGGACGGCCTCGCCCCCTGGACCGCACCCCGGCTCACCGGCGCCAGACCCAAGCTGCTCAAGGCGGGCGAGGCCGGGTTCAACCTGGAGGAGATCGCCGCTCTGCGCCCCGACCTCGTCCTCGCCGGCGGCGACTTCTTCATCGACAAGGAATACGACAAGCTCTCCAAGCTCGCGCCGACCGTCGCGTACCAGACCGGCCCGGCCGAGGACTCCTGGCAGCAGATCACCCTGCAGGCCGCGAAGGCCGTCGGCCGGGAGGCCGACGGAAACAGGCTCGTCGCCGGCGTCGAGGCGGGGATCGCCAAGGTCAAGGCGGAGTACCCGCAGCTGAGCGGCACGGGCTTCGCGCTGACGAGCATCTTCCCGAACGGCAACCTCGGCGTGCTGAAGTCCGGGGACGACACGAGCGTCAAGCTGCTCAAGCAGTTCGGCATGGTGCTGCCCGAGCAGATCGCGAAGCTGCCCGGGGGCGGGTTCGCCGCCGAGCTGAGCATGGAGAAGATCTCGGTCCTGGACGTGGACGTCCTGCTCGGCCACTACAACGACGACCCGGCCACGCAGAGGAAGATCGAGGGCAACCAGCTGTTCACCGGCCTGGACGTCGTCAGGCGCGGCTCCTACGTGCCGCTCGACCTGACGTCGTTCTGGCCGCTGCGCACCCCCACCCCGCTCGCCGTCCCGTACGTCGTCGAGCAGGTCGTCCCGAAGATCGCCAAGGCCGCGGACGCGGCGCAGCCCGCCTGATGCTGGAGGAGCGCATGCAGACCCCCGTCCACGACGTGGCCGGCATCGGGTTCGGCCCGTCCAACCTCGCCCTCGCCGTCGCGCTCGCAGAGGAGCACGACGGGCCCGGCGTGGACGCGGTGTTCTTCGAAAAGCAGCCGGAGTTCGGCTGGCACCGGGGCATGCTGATCGACGGCGCCACCATGCAGGTCCACTTCCTCAAGGACCTGGTGTCGCTGCGCAACCCCGCCAGCCGGTACTCGTTCCTCGCGTACCTGCACGCCAGGGGCCGGCTCGTCGACTTCGTCAACCACAAGACGATGTTCCCGACGCGGGTCGAGTTCCACGACTACCTCGAATGGGCGGCCGCCGCGTTCGCCGACCGGGTCCATTACGGGACGGAGGTCGTCGCGCTCCGCCCGCACGACGACACGGCCCTCGAAGTGGTGGTGCGCCGGGACGACCGGCTGGAGACGCACCTCGCCCGCAACGTGGTCGTCGGCGTCGGGCTCGAACCCGTCCTGCCCGGCGGCGTCCAGGCCGGCGAGCGGATCTGGCACACCGCGGACCTGCTGACGAAGCTGGACGGGCGCGAGGACTGGAACCCGCGCCGGCTCGTCGTGGTCGGCGCGGGGCAGAGCGCCGCCGAAGCCGTCGAATACCTGCACCGCACCTTCCCCGAGACCGAGGTCTGCGCGGTCTTCGCCCGGTACGGGTACGCGCCCGCCGACGACAGCCCGTTCGCCAACCGCATCTTCGACCCGGAGGCCGTCGACCACTTTTACGCGGCTTCCGGGGAGGTGAAGCGGATGCTGCTCGAATACTCGCGGAACACCAACTACTCCGTGGTGGACCTCGACCTCATCGACGAGCTGTACCGGCGCGCGTACGCCGAGAAGGTCGCGGGCGCCGAACGGCTGCGCATCCTCAACGTGTCACGCGTCCTGGACGTCCGGGACGGCGCCGGGGGAGTGCGGGTCCGGGTGGCCTTCCTGCCCACCGGCGAGGCCGCCGACCTGGACGCCGACGCCCTCGTCTACGCCACCGGCTACCGCGAACGCGACCCGCTGGACCTGCTCGGCGAGGTGGCCGGCGACTGCCGCACCGGCCCGGACGGACGTCCCGCCGTGCGGCGCGACTACCGCATCGCCACGAAGCCGGGCCGCGAGTGGGCCGTCTACCTGCAGGGCGCCACCGAGCACAGCCACGGGATCGCGTCGTCGCTGCTGTCGATGACCGCCGTCCGCACCGGGGAGATCGTCCGGTCCATCGGCCGGCGCTCCGCACACGTCTTCGAGGAGGCACGATGACCAACCCGTTCGACGACCCCGACGCGGCGTTCCGCGTCCTCGTCAACGCCGAGGGGCAGCACTCCCTGTGGCCGGCGTTCGCCGACGTCCCCGCGGGCTGGACGACGGTCTTCGGGCCCGCGTCACGGTCCGACTGCATCGGCTACGTCACGGCCAACTGGAAGGACATCCGCCCGCGGAGCCTGACCATCTGACCCGGGGCGGGCGGCGTT
>NZ_BCQQ01000093.1 GCF_001552155.1 Actinomadura formosensis NBRC 14204
CGAAGCGCCGCGGGCCCACCACGAGCAGCCGTCCCCGCCGCCCGCGCCGGCGGATCCGTTCGCCGCGGACGCGCCGCCGCCGCGGATCGCGCCTCCGCCTGCCCCGGCGGTGCCCGAACCCCGGCCGCAGGCACCGGCCCAGCCGCCCAGTCCACCACCTGGTCCGGTGCCCGAGCCGCCGTCGTGGCCGCGGCCGGACGCGACGACGGCCGACGCGCCGCCCGCCCCCGTCGTCCCCGCGCAGCCCCCGGCGCCGCCACCGGGGCCCGAGCCGGTGTGGCCGGCGGAGCCGCAGCGGACGCAGCTGGACACCGACGCGTTCAGGACCCAGCTCGATCCGGGCCCGGCATGGCCCGGCACCGGCACTCCCGCACCGCCGGTCCCGGCGCCGTCACCGCCGCTCGACCCCGCCCCGCAGGCGGATCTTCCGCCGCCGCCGGTGCCGGTGCCCGAGCCGCCCCCGCCGCTGCCGCCCGCCCCGGTGCCCGCGCAGGTCCCGCAGGTCGCCGAGGCGTACGGGATCCGGTTCCTGTGCGGCGCCGACGACATCGAACGCGTCGTCACCGAGGTGCGGCGGCGCGGCAAGTGGGCACGGCGGCTGCGCGGGCAGGAGGTGTCGAGCGCGTCGGCGCCGGCGCTGCTGCTGATCGGCGCGCCGTCCAGCGGGCAGCGGCGGCTGGCCCGGATGGTGGCGCGCGCGCTGGCGGAGGTGGAGGCCTCCAGCGGCGAGGTCCACGGCGTGCACGCCGAGGATCTGCGTGAGCACGGCCCCGACGGGCTGCGCGCCGCGCTGATGGAACACGCGGGCCACGTGCTGCTGCTGGACGGCCTGGACGGGCTGATCCTGGACGAGGCCGACGGCGCCGCCTACGCCTCCGTGCTGTACCGGACGCGGCTGGAGGGCGTGAACGACACGGCGCTGCTGGGGACGTGCGAGCCGGACCGGGTCGGAGAGCTGACGGCGGCGTCGCCGGAGCTGACGGCGGACCTGCGGGCGGTGCGGCTGCCGGATCTGACCGATCCGCGGGCACGGGCGGCGCTGGTGCGGCTGCTGGCCGAGGAACGCAGCCTGCGGCTCGGCGCCGACGCGCAGGCGGTGGTGGACCGCGAGGTGGGGTCGCTGCGGCCGCGGGGGCGGCTGACCGGCGCGCGGCTGGTGGAGTCCTACCTGGACCGTGCCGCGACACGGCATCTGGGCAGCGCGGAGGCGACGCAGGCGATCGGCAGCGCACTGTCGCTGACGGCGGCCGATTTCGAGGGGCTGGCGGCGGAACTGTCGGGCCGCTGACCCCGCCGCCTGCCCGGTTAGCCGTGCCCGCCCGGTTCGCCGTGCCGGGAGGTTTTTGGGTCCCGGGGGCGGTGAAATGCCGGTGGGCGGGGTCACGATGAGTGTGTGGATCGCATCGACCGGCTGCTGGCGCTCGTCGCCGAGCTGCGTGCCGCCCGCTCCGAGCCGCTGGACCCGCCGGTCCTGGCGGCGCGGCTGGGGGTCAGTGAGCGGACCGTCCGCCGTGACCTGGAGCTGCTGACGCACGGCGGGCTGCCGGTGCGGGCGCGGAAGGGCCGCGGCTACGTGCTGCCCGAGCCGCCGGGCCCGGCGCCGCTGAGCGAGGTGGAGTCGCTGATGGGGCCGGTGCGCGAGACGCTCGCCGAGGCGGTCCGCACCCGCCGGGTCGTCCGGCTCGCCTACACCGACCAGGCGGGGGCGCGCAGCTTCCGGGACGTGGAGGCGCACGGCCTGGTCATCGCCCCCTACGGGGAGTACCTGGTGGGGTGGTGCCGGATGCGGGACGGGCCGCGGATGTTCCGGCTGGACCGGATCGGGGCCGCGTTCCTGGCGGGGCGGAGCGGGCAGGTGCGGGATCTGGACGAGCTGCTGGCGGTGCTGCGGGTGCCGGTGCCGCGTCCGCGGGCGGGTGCGGGTGCGGGCCCGCGGGGCCCGGCGGGGGCGGCGCGGGCCCGGGCGTGGACGCTGGACCGGCTGGAGTTCGTGCGGTCGCGGCTGCGCGGGGTGAGGAGCCGGTGCTCGCGGGGCGCCGCCCACTGTTCCCGCCGGTGTTCGACCGGGAGCTGGCCTATGACGCGCGGGAGCGGATGATCCAGGACGCGATGGCGTTGCGGTCGCTGGGCGAGGTGGCGCGCGATCTGGAGGAGGTCCTGAGGGCGGTGGCGCATTGGGCGGCGGACTGCGACGACGGGTTGTGGGAGGGCGAGCTGCCCGATCCGCGCCCCTACGGCCCGCCGGGTCCGCCGCGCCCGCTGGCGGATCTGCTGGCGGGCCGGCGCGGCCCCCTCGCCCACATCGAGTGGCATCTGGACCGTCTCGCCGATGAGCCGCCGCTGCCGCTGGGCGACGAGGACGAGGACGAGGACGTGTGGATCGTGGACCGCTGCCCCCTGCAGGCGTGACGGGGGTTGAGGAACATCGGAACTGTGATTCTTGGAACCGGCGGTAAGCCTCAGCCGCTGCTGGTCAGTCGCCGGAAAACCGTTTGAGCCTTCCTTCTGCGTTCCTGTACGTTGCCTGCGGCCCATCGCAGTGAGGACAGAGGACAAAACCGCGTGACCCCGCCTGCTCTTTAGACCTGACACCTTCTTCCGCTCACCTGTAGCCGACGTTCCCGCCGGTTCTGCCGGGCTGCCCTTGTGCGCCCGGTCATACAGCGTTCGAGGTCGCGCGTAATCGGCCTCGTGTCAGGTCTAGAGAGATCATGTCTTCACAACCTCATACCGTGCTGCCCTGGGCTGTTCGTCGGACCAGGCTGCCTCTGCTGTCGTTGCGGTGCGTGGGCTGCCGGTCGGAGTCGGCCACCACCGGCGAGGGCAGGTTCCGCGTCAACGCCAACGGCAAGCTGCTGGAGGTGTGGCTGCTGGTCCGCTGCGTATCCTGCGATCGGACGAGCAAGCTCACCGTGCGCGAGCGGGCGCCGGTCAGATCCTTCGATCCGGCCGAGCTCCACGGCTACCGCGTCAACGATCCGGAACTGGTGGCGTCCAGGCTGCTGGATCCGCTGCTCGCCCGGCGCAACCGCTTCGCCCTGGACTGGACGGGGGCCTGGCGGCTGGACACCCCGTCGGCATGGTTCGAGGAGGCGTGGCCGGTCCCGGTGGAGGTCGTCTTCGAGGACCCGGTTCCGGTGCGCCCGGAACGGCTCATCGCGCAAGGGCTCGGCCTCAGCAGGAACGAGGTACTGCGCCGGATCAAAAGCGACATTCCGCTGCGCCGTCCGACGAGTACCGGATTCACCTTCACCGTGATGGCCAGGGACTAGCGAAAATGTAGCCGCGGCACGCGCGATCCCCATCCTGAGCACCGGAAATCGCCCACCCGCCCGCTACTCGTGCCGCCTCCGGCAGCCCTGCCGGAGGCGGCGAGGCCGCATCACGCGACGGCGGTCCCCTCAAGCTCGACCATCAGGTCGGGGATCGCCAGCCGTGTCACCCCGAGCATCGTGGTGGACGGTGCCACCCCGGCGGCGCCCAACCGCGACGCCAGCACGCCGTAGTGCTCGAAGAGCCGATCGACGTCGGTGGTGTAGACGTTGAGCCGGACCAGGTTCGCGAGGGACATGCCGGCCTCGCCGAGCACGGCCTCCAGGTTGTCGAGGCTCAGCGCCAGCTGCGCCGCCATGTCATCAGTGTGCTGGGGCTTGCCGTCGCCGCTCATCGCGGTCTGCCCGGCGCAGTACAGGGTCCGGGTGTGCCCGGAGACGATCTCACCCTGGTGGTACCCCATCTCCACCGACCACGCCCACGGGTTGACCGCCGTTCGCTCCATTGCCGCATTCGCTCCATTCGATTCGTCGACATTACGCATGCCGATCAGTTCGGTGGCCGCCATCTTTTTGGTGGCGCTGATGAGCCTCCCAACAAATCACGACATCCTGTGTCGTGTATTTCGATAAAGTTCTCGCATGCGCGCCGATCGGCTGGTCTCGCTGGTGTTGCTGCTGCGGCAGCACGGTCGGCTGTCCGCGGCCGCGCTGGCCCGCGAGCTGGAGGTGTCCACCCGCACCGTGCTGCGCGACATCGAGGCGCTGTCCGCGGCCGGCGTCCCGGTCTACGCCGAACGCGGCCGGCACGGCGGTTTCGCGTTGCTGCCCGGTTTCCGGACCGAGCTCACCGGGCTGAACCACGACGAGGCCCTTGCCCTGCTGGTCGCCGGATCGCGGCGCGGCGCGCAGGCATTCGGTCTCGGCTCGGCGCTCGCTTCGGCGATGCTCAAGGTGGTCGACGCGCTACCCGAAAGCTATCGGGACACCGCGGCCGGCGCGGCCGAGCGATTGCTCATCGACCCGGAGACCGATCTCCTCTCGCGCCGGCTGGTCGTCGAGGAGGTGCCTGACGCCGTAGTGGCCGAGGTTCGGCGCGCGGTGTTCGCCGGACGCAAGTTGCGCATCTACTACGCGGCCGCGGGTCAGACCCCGAAGTGGCGCACGGTGGACCCGATCGGCCTGGTCACCGTACGCGACCAGGGCTACTTGCTGGCCACGAGGTCGGGCGCGGACCGCACCTACCGGCTGTCCCGGGTCTTGGCCGCCGAGGAACTCGCCGAACCCGCACAGCGTCCAGACCGGGTCGATCTGGACCGGGCCTGGCAGGAACGCAGCACGCGGTTCCGGACCGGCGGGGACCAGGTCACCGTGCTGGTACGGATGGACCCGGCGCGGCGGGAGGACCTGGTGGGCACCGCGCTGGCCGTCCGCGCCGAAGAAACCGACGCGGACGGCAGGCTGCGGCTGGAGGTGACCTTCCAAGATCCGAGACACGCCGAATGGGCGCTGTGGCGGCTCGCCGCGAGCGCCGAAGCCCTGGCCCCGCAGTGGTTGCGCGCCGCCCTGCGCGACCGCGCCGCCGCGATCGCCGCCTCCTACGGGTGTCAGCCTGAGAGTTGATGGGCGGTTCGCCTGCCAGGCCGTCATGACGATCAGCGGGGCGAAGGTCTTGACGGCACTCACTGGGGAGCCGTGACGCGGGGCCGGGGTCAGCGGGCGGGTGCGGTGCGGGGGGTGAGGTGGCGGGTGAACCAGACGGTCTTGCCAGGCGGCGCGGGCCGGGCGCCGAACTCGGTGGCGAGGGCGGCGACAAGGAGCAGTCCGCGGCCGCCCTCGGACCAGTCCGGGACGCCGGGCGGCGCGGCGGGGGCGGCGGGCGCGGCCGGGTCGGCGTCGCCGACCTCGGCGGTGAGGACGGCGCCGTCGATGCACAGGGCGAGGCGGACGGGCCCGGTGCCGTGCACGACGGCGTTGGTGACGAGTTCGTCGACCATGAGGACGATGTCGCCGGTCTCGGCGGGGTCGGTGACGTGCCAGCGCCGCAGCGTCCGGGCGGTGAGGTCGCGGGCGCGGGAGGCGGCGCGGATCTCGGCGGCCAGCGCCCAGACCGCCGCCCCGCCGGCGGCGCCGTCCGCGCCGTCCGCGCCGTCCGCGCCGTCCTGCCCGCCGTCCTGCCCGCCGTCCTGCCCGCCGTCCTGCTCGCCGTCCGCCGCGGTGCCGGCGGGTGTTGCGGTCGCGGTGTCCGTGGTGTTCATTGCACTGTCCCCCGTTTTCTGCGGCATGTCCGGTATACGGCCGCGGGCGGCGGCCCCCAGCCGCGCGGTCATAGTCAGGACGCGTGCGGCCGAGGGGTGGTGCACGGGCGCAGGCAACCCTCACCCGGGGGTGAGGTGAGCGACACACGCGGGGCGGCGGTGGAGGAGGCACCCGCCGGGAGCCGTTACAGTGGATGCGTCGGTGTGGCATGTGTCCCCCGGGCTCTACCTGACGCCTTCGGGGAATACCGCCGGTCCCATGCGGTCCGGGCTGGAGCTTCGTTGTGCCTTTCGCCGTGAGGCGACCACCACACCGGCTTGAACGCCGAGGCCCCGGCGAGATCGATCTCGCCGGGGCCTCGGCGTTCGCGTGTCCGCGGGCGGGGAGGTTCTGGCAGGGGTTCTGCGGGGGACGGGGGGCTACAGGACGGCTGCCGCGACCGCGGCGCCGGCCGCGGCGAGAACGAGGATGACGGCGGTGGCGGCCAGGACGATGGTGCGGATGCGGATGCGGTACGTGCGGGGGGTGCCGAGGCGGGCGAGGCGCTGGGCCAGCCGGGGATCGTCCTCGCTCAGGCGGACCTCGATCTGGGTGAGGATCCGCTGCTCCTCCATCGACAGCGCCATGCTTGCAACCTCCGGGGGGTGATCAGGTGTCTGGTTCATCCCCCAAGATCATGATCATTATCCCTTCGGGACGGTGACCGCCGCGCCGCGTGCGGGAGCGCTTTCGTGGTGGAGCCGGTCGAGGGCGGTGACGTAGTAGGTGTAGGTGCGGCCGGGTTTGGCGGTGGGGTCGATGATGCCGCCGCCGCGGATGCCGGCGATGAGGTCCCGGGGGTCGACGGGGGCGCAGCCGGGGCGGGTGCCGTCGGCGCGGTAGACGGCGTAGGACGTGGCGCCCTGGGAGGGGCGCCAGCCGACCCGCACGCCCTTGCCTGCGGCTGGGGCGGCGGTGGTGCCGTGGACGGGCGGGGGCGCGGTGCCACTGCCGGCGACGGGCCGCAGGGCGGGACGGCTGTAGTGGTCGCCGCGGAGGCGGGCGGCGAATCCGCGGCGGTTGGCGGCGATGTCGGAGGCGCTGAAGAACACGTCACCGCGGACCTGCGGGTACCGGGCGTTCACGGTGAGGTGCCGTGACAGCTCGGCGGGGTTCCTCCAGGTGGCGTCGGCGCCGACGCGGTATCCGGCCTGCCCGATGGTCAGCTGCACGCCGGTGCCCTTGACCTGGTCGGCCCACCAGGCGACGAGCTTGGCGTAGTCGGCGCGGGGGTCGCCGATCGGCCAGTACAGCTGGGGGGTGATGTAGTCGACCCACCCCTTTTTGATCCATGTGCGGGTGTCGGCGTAGATGTCGTCGTAGCTCTGCAAGGCGCGGGTGGGTGATCCGGCGGGGTCGCTGGTCCTGTTGCGCCAGACCCCGAAGGGGCTGATGCCGAACCGGACCCACGGCTTGGCGCCGTGGATCTTGCGTGACAGCGACTCCACGAGGGTGTCGACGTTCTTGCGGCGCCAGTCGCCGCGGTTCATGCCCTTGCCGTAGGTCTTGTAGGTGGCCTCGTCGGGGAAGTCGCCGTCCTCGGGATAGGGGTAGAAGTAGTCGTCGAAGTGGACGGCGTCGATGTCGTACTTGGTGACGACGTCCATGACGGCCTGGGTGGCCAGGTCCCGGACCTGCGGCAGGCCCGGGTCGTACCACAGGCCCTCGCCGTAGCGGCGGACCCAGTCGGGGTGCCGGCGGGCGGGGCTCTTGGGCGACAGTTTGCTCACATCGCCTTGGCGGGACACCCGGTAGGGGTTGAACCAGGCGTGGAACTCCAGGTTGCGGGCGTGGGCCTCCTTGAGCATGAACGCCAGGACGTCGTAGCCGGGGTCCTTGTCCTGCGTGCCGGTGATCCACTGCGACCACGGCTCGTAGGGCGAGGCGTAGAACGCATCGGAGTTGGGGCGGATCTGGACGAACACCGCGTTCATGTTCATCGCGGTCGCGGTGTCGAGGAGCTTGACGAACTGCCTCTTCTGCGCGTCGGCGTCCGCGCCGGCGTTCTTGGGCCAGTCGGTGCCGCCGACGGTGGTGATCCACATGCCGCGCAGCCGCCGGGCCTTGGAGTCGCCGGGCGCGGCGATCCGCGCGCACTCGGCCTTGGCTCCGGGGGGCACGGCCCCGCCTCCCCCGCGTTCGCCGGTGCCGCCGAGCGTGGGGATGCCGCAGGCGGCGAGCGCACCCGCCGACACTCCCGCCGTCACCGCCGCCGCCACTGCCCGGGTCCTAGATCGCCATGCCATAGCCGCCCATTGTTACGCACCCGTTGCGATGCTCGGGCCACATCCGCCACCGGCGCCGTCCCCCCGGCACGGGGTTTCGCGGCGCGCGGCGGTCAGGCGTGCTCGGCGTCGAGTTCGACGGGCTCGGCGATGACGTCGACCAGGGCACCGTTGCGCAGCACGGTGATGGGCAGGGGCCGGCCGATGGCCTCGGCGAACATCAGCCTCTGCAGCGACTGGGCGTGCGCGACCGGGGCGCCGCCGGCGGTCAGCACCAGGTCGCCGCGCCGCAGCCCGGCACGCTCGGCCGGACTGCCTGGCACGACCTGCGCGACGCGCAGCGCGCCGTCCTGCCCGAGGCGGGCGCGCAGCGGCGCGGGGACGGGGACGGGCCCGGCGGCCAGGCCGAGGTAGGCGCGGCGGACGCGGCCGTGGCCGATCAGCGCGGCGATGATGCGGCGGGTCGTGGCGTTGACGGGGACGGCCAGGCCGAGGCCGATCCCGGCGACGGCGGTGCTGACACCGACGACACGGCCGCGGGCGTCGGCGAGCGCGCCACCGGAATTGCCCGGGTTGAGGGCGGCGTCGGTCTGGATGACGTCCTCGATGACGCGGACGGCGGTGCCGGAGCGGGTGGGCTGCGCGGTCGGCAGGGACCGGCCCAGCGCCGACACCACGCCCGCGGTGACCGACCCGGCCAGGCCGAGCGGGTTGCCGACGGCCACGACCAGCTGCCCGACGACCAGGGCGTCGGCGTCGCCGAGGATGACCGGTCCGGGGACGGGCCCCTCGGCGCGGACGACGGCCAGGTCCGACAGCGGGTCGCTGCCAGCGACGGTGAACGCGGCCGTGGTGCCGTCGGCGAACGCGGCCTGCCCGCCGGACGCCGAGCCGACGACGTGGGCGTTGGTGAGCAGGAACCCGTCGCCGGTGAACACGACCGCCGACCCGGCGCCCTCCCCGCGGTGGTGCCGGACGCGCAGCGCCGCCACGCGCGGTGTCAGCTCGCGGGCGACCCCGGACACCACGCGGGAGTAGGCGTCCAGCGGCTCGGTCTCGTCCATGACGACCTCCCGAATGATTACAACATTACACATTAACCATCCGGGCGGAAGGGCTGTTCCCCCACCGGTCCGCGGGGACCGGGGATCCCAGGAGTATGCGCCGAAAACCAACGGATATCCCTGACCTGCACTGATGCCGAGAGCTGGGATCAGCGGTGTTGGCGCGGGCAGCGCGTCATTCGTCGCCGGGGCGGGTGGTTCGTCGAGATCGGGATTGCGGGTTACCGGCCCCGGCCAGTCGGCGACGTAGGCGATGACGGTGTCTTGGGTGATGGCGAACAGCGGCGCCTCCAGGTCCAAGAGGGCGTCGATGTCGGTGGTCGACAGTGCCCGGGTGCGGCCGGGGGCGCGGCCGCGCCGGCGGAGCCGCCGGGTCGGATCGGTGCTGAGCCGGCCCTGGTCGATCCAGAAGGTCGACCAGGTCGAGGCTGTCGCGGCGAAGTACGCGGCGGACTGGTCTGCCCGGGGACACCGCAAGATCGCCGCGATGATGCGCGCCGACGGCTACGAGGTGTCGACGTCGACCGTGGAACGGGCGCTGCGCCGAGGTTGGGTACTCAGCGCCTGGTCTCGTACCTGGTCAGGAGTACGCCGTCGGGGAACGTCCGGGTCTCCATCAGGGTCAGGTTCACCCAGTTGTCCAGGGCCGTAAAGAACGGCGTGCCGCTGCCCACCAAGACCGGTGCGGTGACCAGCACGTACTCGTCGATCAGCCCGGCCCGCATCGCCGCTGCGGCAAGTGTGGCGCCGCCGATGTCCATGGGGCCGCCATCCTCGGCCTTGAGCCGGGTGATCTCGGTGACCGCGTCGCCGGTGACCAGGCGGGTGTTCCAGTCGACCGTGCTGATCGTGGAGGAGAACACCACCTTCGGCATGTCCCGCCAGCGGCGGGCGAACTCGATCTCCGCCGGTGTGGCGCCGGGCTGCTGGTCGGCGGTCGGCCAGTGGGAGCTCATCGTCTCCCACAATTTGCGCCCGTACAGCGCCAGGCCGGTCGCCCCCACCCGGTCGGACCACCACTGGAACAGCTCGTCGCTCGGTACGCTCCAGCCGAGGTCGTCGCCGGGCGCGGCGATGTAGCCGTCCAGGCTCAGGTTCATGCCGTAGGTCAGTTTCCGCATGGCGTCAGCCTCCTGTGAGCCGGTACTCGGCGTACAGACCAGCACGGCGCGGAAAAATCATCGGTCAGGCCACACCGAGGGCCGGTTCACCACCACGCCAAGCGGATGCTGCGTACGGAAGGGAACCCCGTACGTACACCCGACGCCAGGACGCTCGGACCGCCATGACCTTGACCCGCCTCCCGCCCGACAAGGACGACTCCAGCGAGTGGTGATAGTTCACGATCACCGTGTTGGCCTCGCGCAGGGTGTCCTCGCGCACGTACCACTACTGGGTCCAGGCCAGCACGTCGTAGGGCACCCCGCACGCCCTGCCCCGGGCGGGGCGGGGGCGCGGTGGGGCTAGGGTGCGGGGCATGGGAATCGCTGTGGCAGGGGAGCCGGTGGTGGTGGAGCGCGCCGCCGGCGTCGGCGGTGAGCTGGTGCTGCGCCGCGCCGGCACCGACTACGAGATCATCAGCAACGGCGTGTTCCTCATGGACACCCGCAACGGCGAGTCCGAGCGGCTGCTGGTGCGCACCGCCCTGCAGGGGCTGGACGGGCCGGTGCGGCTGCTCATCGGCGGCCTGGGCGTCGGGTTCTCCCTCGCCGAGGCGCTCACCCTGCCGCAGGTGGCGCACGTCACCGTCGTCGAACGCGAACCCGCCGTCATCACCTGGCACGGCACGCTGCTGCGGCCCTGGTCGCAGGGCGCCCTGGACGACCCCCGCGTGACCGTGCGGCGCGCCGACCTCCTCGACGTCGTCGCCGCCCCCGGCACCGGCCGTTTCGACGCGCTGTGCCTGGACATCGACAACGGCCCCGACTGGACGGTCACCCCCGGCAACGCCCGCCTCTACGCCCCCACCGGCCTGGACCTGCTCGCCCGGCTGCTGACTCCCCGCGGCGTCCTCGCGGTGTGGAGCGCGAACGCCGCACCGGCGTTCGAGGCGCTGCTGCGCGAACGGTTCACGCGGGTACGGGCCCGCCCGGTCCCGGTGCCGCGCGGCGAGCCCGACGTCGTCTACCTGGCCGCGCAGCCGCGCACCGGGGAGTGACCCGACAAACCGGGCCGGCAGGTTTCTGTAGCCCCACCCGCTCCCACCTCGGAAAACCCATTCGCTAAGTTTCGGCCTAGCAAAACCTATTTGGGAGGATTTGTGGCTACTGCCCATGCAGCCCAGCGGCGCCCCGCCGTCCTGGGCGACCTGCTGCCCGGCTCGCTGGCCCGCGACGCCGCCCTCGTCGCCGGTTCCGCCGCCCTCGTCGGCATCGCCGCGCAGATCGCGGTCCCGCTGCCCGGCACCCCCGTCCCGGTCACCGGGCAGACCTTCGCCGTCCTGCTCGCCGGCGCCGCCCTCGGCTTCGGCCGCGCGGCCCTCGGCATGCTCGTCTACCTGCTCGCCGGCATGGCGGGCGTCCCCTGGTTCACCGACGGCGCCTCCGGCACCGGATTCCCGACACTCGGCTACATCATCGGCTTCGTCATCGCCGCCGCCGTCGTCGGGCGCCTCGCCCAACTCGGCGGCGACCGCACCCCGCTGCGCACCGTCGGCACCATGCTCACCGGCACCGTCATCATGTACGCCGCCGGCGTCCCCTACCTGATGGCCGCCCTGCACGTCGACCTCGCCAAGGCCATCGACCTCGGCATGACCCCGTTCCTGGCCGGCGACGCGCTGAAGGTGCTGCTGGCCGCCGCGCTGCTGCCCGCCGCCTGGAAGCTCACCGGCGCCGGCCACCGCGGCTGACCCGCCCGCCCGTCCGTCCCGTCCCCGCGCATGGGAACGGGACGGACGGGCATAGGCACCCCGCACATCAGCGAGCCGCCCACGGGCCGCCCGGGGATCGAGCGTGTGGCGCACACCTCACACCGCTCCCCCGCCCCGACCATTTGAACAGGTTCAAATCTGGCGTACAGTGGCCTCGTGAAGCTCGCCGTGACAGCACCGGACCGACTCACCGTCCGCACCGTCCCGGTCCCCGACCCGGGCGACCTCATCGCGCGGCTTCCGCACCCCTCCGCCCTCGCCTGGATCCGGCACGGCGAGGGCATCGTCGGCTGGGGCGAAGCCGCCCGCCTCACCCTCCCCGGCGGCGACGACCGCTTCACCGCCGCCACCCGCCTGCTCACCGACCTGTTCGGCGCCGCCGACGTCGACGACCCCGTCGCCGTCCCCGGCTCCGGGCCCGTCGCATTCGGCGCCTTCGGCTTCGACCCCAAATCCCCCGACTCCACCCTCATCATCCCCCGCCGCATCCTCGGCCGCCGCGACGGCACGGCATGGCTCACCACCATCGGCGACGACACCGACCCCCTCACCCTCGCCAACCCGCCCCGGCCCCCCGAAAACCTGCGCTGGAGCGGCGGCGCCCTCCCCGAGCACGACTGGAAACAGGCCGTCGCCACCGCCGTCGACCGCATCAGGCAGGGACACCTCGGCAAGGTCGTCCTCGCCCGCGACCTCACCGCCCGCTCCACCACCCCCATCGACGCCCGCGTCCTGCTGCGACGCCTCGCCGCCCGCTTCCCCGGCTGCTACACCTTCTCCTGCGCCGGCATGGTCGGCGCCACCCCCGAACTCCTCATCCGCCGCACCGGCGGCGACATAGAATCCCTCGTCCTGGCCGGCACCACCGCCCGCGGCGCCACCCCCGCCGACGACCAGGCCCGCGCCGGGCACCTGTTCACCTCCGCCAAGGACCGCGAAGAACACCGCTACGCCGCCGAAATGGTCCGCGACGCCCTCGCCCCCCTGTGCGCCCACCTGACCGTCCCGGACCAACCCGAACTGCTCACCCTCCCCAACGTCATCCACCTCGCCTCCCCCATCACCGGGCACCTGGCCGCCGACCGGTCCGTCCTGGACGTCGTCGCCGCCCTGCACCCCACCCCCGCCGTCTGCGGCACCCCCACCGACATCGCCCTCGACCTCATCCGCGAACTCGAGGGCATGGACCGCGGCCGCTACGCCGGCCCCGTCGGCTGGGTCGACGCCCGCGGCGACGGCGAATGGGGCATCGCGCTGCGCTGCGCCGAGATCAACGGCACCCGCGCCCGCCTGTTCGCCGGCTGCGGCATCGTCGCCGACTCCGACCCCGCCGCCGAACTCGCCGAAGCCCACACCAAGTTCCGCCCCATGCAGTACGCACTCCAGGGCTGACCCGCCGCCCGGCACAAACGACAGACCAGCACAAACGACAGACCAGCACAAACGACAGACCAGGACGCGGCAGACTAAGACGATGCGCGCGAGCCGGCTGCTGTCCCTCCTGCTGCTCCTGCAGACCCGCGAACGCATGACCGCACGCGAACTCGCCACCGAACTCGAAGTCTCCATCCGCACCATCTACCGCGACGTCGAATCCCTCAGCGCCGCCGGCGTCCCCATCTACGCCGACCGCGGCCCCGACGGCGGATACCGCCTCCTCGGCGGATACCGCACCCGCCTCACCGGCCTCACCGAAGCCGAAGCCGCCTCACTCCCCCTGTCCGGCATCCCCGGCCCCGCCACCCAACTCGGCCTCGGCGACGTCCTGGCCGCCGAACTCAAACTCCTCGCCGCCCTCCCACCCGCCCTGCGCACCCGCGCCACCCGCATCCGCGAACGCTTCCACCTCGACGCCCCCGGCTGGTTCCGCACCCCCGACCAAGTCCCCCACCTGCACGCCATCGCCGACGCCGTCTGGAACCAGCACCGCATCCAGGTCCGCTACCACCGCTGGAAACACCCCCAGCACGTCACCCGTACCCTCGACCCCCTCGGCGTCGTCCTCAAGGCGGGCACCTGGTACCTCATCGCCCGCCCCACCCACCCCGACCCCGACCACCCCGGCCCGCCGGAACCCCGCACCTACCGCATCTCCCGCGTCCTCACCCTCCACACCCTCACCGAACACTTCGACCGCCCCGGCGGATTCGACCTCGCCGCCCACTGGACCGCCTACACCCAACGCTTCGAAGCCGACTCCTACCCCGGCCAGGCCACCATCCGGCTCTCCCCCAACGGCCTCGCCCGCGCCGCGATCCTCCTCCCACCCGTCATGGCCCGCGCCGCCCGCACCACCGCCACCGCCCCCGGACCGGACGGATGGGTCCAGGCCACCCTCCCCATCGAATCCGTCCGCCACGCCCACGTCGAAATCCTCAAACTCGGCGCCGACGCCGAAGCCCTCGACCCGCCCGAACTCCGCGACATGATCACCGAAACCGTCCGCGCACTCGCCACCCGGTACGCTTCAAAAGCCTCCCATCTGCGATGATGACCGGCCATACCCGGCGCCCCACCCCACCACGGCCCGGGACGGTCACCAACGACCCGGCACAGCGAAACGGAGGACGAAGCACCGTGGACGTCGAACGGACCGCGTTGCCCGGAATCGGCCTGCAGCACGTCATGACCACCGCACGAGGCCGCCAGATCGGCGTCATCTCCCACCGCACCGGCCGCCGCGACCTGGTCATCTACGACAGGGAAGACCCCGACAGCTGCATCGCCACCGTCGCCCTCACCCCCGACGAGGCCACCGCCATCGCCGAACTCCTCGGCACCGGACGCATCGTCGAACACCTCGCCGAACTCCACCGCCAGGTCGACGGCCTCGTCACCGAACAGTTCCCCATCCCCGCCGGCTCCCCCTACGACGGCCGTCCCCTCGGCGACACCCGCGCCCGCACCCGCACCGGCGCCTCCATCGTCGCCGTCGTCCGCGGAGGCGAGGTCATCGCCAGCCCCCGCCCCGACTTCACCTTCACCGCCGGAGACATCATCGTCGTCGTCGGCACCGGCGAGGGCACCGCCGCCGTCGCCCAGATCCTCACCGACGGCTGACCACGCATGCACTCAGCCGTCCAACTCATCGAACTCGGCGCGATCATCCTGGCCCTCGGCCTGCTCGGCGCCGTCTCCGTTCGCTTCTCCATCTCCCCCATCCCGCTCTACCTCATCGCCGGCCTCGCCTTCGGCTCCGGCGGCATCCTCCCCCTCACCACCAGCGAGGACTTCGTCTCCGTCGGAGCCGAAGTCGGCGTCATCCTCCTGCTGTTCAGCCTCGGCCTCGAATACACCGCCGGCGAACTCGTCGGCACCCTGCGCACCTCCGCACCCGTCGGCCTCGCCGACCTCGCCCTCAACGCCGCCCCCGGCGTCGCCGCCGCCCTCCTGCTCGGCTGGGGCCCCGTCGCCGCCGTCGCCATGGGCGGCATCACCTACGTCACCTCCTCCGGCATCACCGCCAAAGTCATCGGCGACCTCGGCTGGCTCGGCAACAGAGAAACCCCCTCCGTGCTCTCGGTCCTCGTCTTCGAAGACCTCGCCATGGCCGCCTACCTGCCCATCCTCACCACCCTGCTCGCCGGCGCCGGCCTGCTCGGCGGCGCCACCGCCCTCGCCATCGCCGCCGCCACCATCACCGCCATCCTCTACATCGCCCTCCGCCACGGCACCCTCGTCGAACGCTTCGTCACCAGCCCCAGCGAAGAAGTCCTCCTGCTCAAGGTCCTCGGCCTCACCCTCCTCGTCGCCGGCATCGCCCAGCGGCTCCAGGTGTCGGCCGCCGTCGGCGCGTTCCTCGTCGGCATCGCCCTGTCCGGCACCCTCGCCCACACCGCCCAGCGGCTCCTCACCCCCCTGCGCGACCTGTTCGCCGCCGTCTTCTTCGTGTTCTTCGGCCTGCACACCGACCCCGCCGACCTGCTCCCCGTCCTCGGCACCGCCGCGGCCCTCGCCGCCACCGGCATCCTCACCAAGATGGCCACCGGCTGGATCACCGCCCGCCGCGCCGGCATCGCCACCACCGGACGACTACGCGCCGGCACCGCCCTCATCCCCCGCGGCGAATTCAACATCGTCATCGCCGGACTCGCCGTCAGCGCCGGAACCACCCCGCGCCTCGGCCCCCTCGCCGCCGCCTACGTCCTCATCCTCGCCATCGCCGGCCCCCTGCTGGCCCGCACCGCCGAACCCGCCGCCGCCCGCCTGCGGCACCGGCGCGCACAACGCCGCACACCCCAGACCGACGACGACGTCCCCCTCCCCTCCAGACCCGCCCCCGCCGGCGAGAGGGCCTGAAGCAGCAACCGAACGGCCCCCACCCGCCGTCGATGAGATGGTCGGCTCCGGTGGTGCTCGCCGCGAGCGGGGAAGCAAGGCAGGCGACCAGGGCGGCGACCTCTGCCGGTTCCACGAGCCGTCCCGTGGTCATGCCCATCGCCGCGGGCAGCCCGGCCACCAGCTGCTCCCGCGCCAGCCCGAGTGAGGCAGCGAGCTGGGCACCGTAACCGTCGGGCGACTCCCACATGGCGGTGCGCACCGGTCCGGGCGACACCGTACGCACGCGTTCCGCGCCACCCGAGGCCGGTGCTCAAACGGCGGACGGCTGGCAGCCCGGACACCAGAACAGGTTCCGGCCCGCCAACTCCACCGCCGCCACCGGCGTCCCGCACACCAGGCACGGCTGCCCCGCACGCCGGTACACATACACCTCACCACCATGATCATCCACCCGCGGCGCACGCCCCATCGCCTCCGGCGTGTGCTCCGGGCGAACCGTGTCGATCCGCCCCACCCGCACACCCTCCGCCATCAGCAGCACCAGATCGTCCCAGAGCGCCGACCACTGCTCCGCCGTCACCCGCCGCCCCGGCAACAGCGGATCGATCCCCTGCCGGAACAGCACCTCCGCCCGGTAGATGTTCCCCGGACCCGCCACCACCGACTGATCCATCAGCAACACCGCGATCGGCGTCCGCGCCCGGCTCACCCGCCGCCACGCCACCTCCGGATCGGCATCCACCCGCAACGGATCAGGCCCCAGCCGATCCCGAAGCCGCTTCACCTCACCCGGCTCCAGCACCTCGCACGTATTGGGACCCCGCAGATCCGCGACATGCCCGCCACCCACCAGCCGCAACCGCACCACCCCCACCGGCGCCACCGCCGGCGACTCCCCGAACACCCACCGCCCATAGATCCCCAGATGGACGTGCAGCGTCAGCTCATCGTCGAACCCGAGCAGCAGATGCTTGCCATGCGCGTCCGCCACCGACAGCACCCGCCCGTCCAGCCGCCGCGCCCCCTCGGCGAAACGCCCCTGCGGGCTCGTGGCGGAAACGGTGAGACCGCCGAACATCCGCTGATGCTCGACGGCCAGGCGATGAATCGTGTGTCCCTCCGGCATGGCCGGAGCATAGCCCCGTCCCTACCGCGACGACCCCCCGACCGCCCGCATGTGACCAAGAGCCTGCCGATACGACGCGAACAACCCCGTCTCGGTGTAAGGGACGCCCACCGCCGCGCAGTGCTCCATCACCAGCGGCCGCACCCGCCGCAGGCCACACCGCGGAATCCCCGGGAACAGATGATGCTCGATCTGGTAGTTCAACCCGCCCATCAGCCAGTCGGTGACCACCCCGCCCCGCACGTTCCGCGACGTCAGCACCTGCCGCCGCAGATGACCCCACCGCTCCCCCGGCCCCGGCATCGCCATGCCCTTGTGATTCGGCGCGAACACCGCCCCCAGATGCACACCGAACAGCGCGTGCTGCACCACGATCAGCGCCACCGCCTTGCCCGCCGGCAGCAACGTGAACGCCAGTGTCAGATACCCCACCGCGTGGGCCAGCAGCAGACCGCCCTCCACCAGACGGTCACGCCCGGGCCGCCCCCGCAGGAACACCAGGCTCCCCACCTTCAAATTGACGCCCTCCAGCGTCAGCAGCGGAAAGAACAGCACCGCCTGATGCCGCGCCACCCACCGCGCCACCCCCCGCTTCCGCCCGGCCTGCTCCCGCGTCCACGCCAGAACCCCCTCCCCTACATCGGGATCCTTCCCCACAAGGTTCGGATTGGCGTGATGCCGGTTGTGCTTGTCGCTCCACCACCCGTGCCCCATGCCCAGCAGCAGATTCCCCAGCAGCAACCCGAGCCACCGATTCGCCCGGGCGCTCCGCGCGATCTGCCGATGCCCCGCGTCATGCCCGAGGAACGCCGTCCGCGCCGCCACGACCGCCAGCGGAACACCGAGCAGGACCGTCCACCAGCCGTCCCCCGCCCACGCGACCGCACCCCACACCGCAGCCGTCGCGGCCAGATTCAGCCCGATCGCCCGCGCATAGTAGCCGCGGCGGCGCTCCAGCAGCCCGCTCTCGCGGACCCGCCGCGCCAGCACGGTGAACTCACTACCGGACGAACGGGGCGGAGCGGACACGGAGAGAGTGACGGTCATGAAATCTCCATTCCCAACAGGGCCGAAACGACTACTCGAAAGCTACGGAGCGTGAAACCGCACGGTCGCCCCGCTGTGGAGCCAACTTCGCTCTGGCTCGCAGGTCCCGGTCGCGGCATACCCGCCTCATCTCCCAGGTCGGTCTTCCCAGGAGAACGGGACCCTGCGCAAAAGCCCGGCCACCGCGGCCCTATAAGGTCACAAGTCATGGACGATGGCTCGCGATGGATCGAACTGGACGGTGCAGTCAACGCTCGCGACCTCGGCGGCCTCCCCACCGCCGACGGCCGCACCACCCGGCTCGGGCGCCTCCTGCGCTCCGACAACCTCCAGGACCTCACCGTCACCGACGTCCGCCTCCTCCTCGACGGCTACGCCCTGAAGAACGTCATCGACCTGCGCAGCGACGCTGAAGTACGCCTCGAAGGACCCGGCCCCCTCACCCGGATACCGTCCGTGACCGTCCACCATCTGTCACTGTTCCCCGAAGGCGGCCGCCACACCGACGTCGCCGCCGATGTCGACAAGGCGCTCCCCTGGCAGGAACGTCCCGCCGACGACCCCGAAGAGGACCGCTCGACCGGCCACTACCTCGGCTACCTCGCCGACCGGGGCGACTCCATCGTCGCCGCCCTGCGCGTCATGACCCGCACCGACGGCTCCGCACTGGTGCACTGCGCCGCCGGCAAGGACCGCACCGGAGTCGTCTGCGCCCTCGCCCTCGACGTCGCCGGCGTCACCCGCGAGGCGATCGTCGCCGACTACGCCCAGACCGGTGAACGGCTGGCGGCGATCCTGCGCCGTCTGCGCGCCAGCGACACCTACGCCGCCGACCTGGACTCCCGGCCCGCCGACACCCACCGGCCCCACGCCGCCATCATGGAGAAACTCCTCGCCCGCATCGACGAGGAGTTCGACGGGACCCTCGGCTGGCTGTCCGGCCACGGCTGGACCGACGAGGACACCCACGCCCTACGCGACCGCCTCCTGTCCGCGTAACACCGCCGACAAGGACAGCGGCCCCACCCGGTGGGTGAGTGGTTTTGAGACTGGTTTTTGGCTGGTGGGTGGGCTACCAGCCCCACGTCTTTACATTGTAAGTTCAAGGTTGGGACGTCGCCGGGAGTGGGGACCACCGGGGTTCGAGAAGGTCAGGCCAGGACGTCGCGGACGGCCGCCTGGGCGGCCTTGCGGAGGTCGGCGTGCAGCACCGCGTTCGCTTCCCTGTCGGTGCGGGCCTCGATGATCCGCAGCCCCTCCCCCGCGATCGCCTTCGGCAGGTCCGCGGCGGCGTCCAGGCACCGGTACGGGAGGCGGTGCGCGGCGGCGATCGCCTCCAGATCCACCCGGTGCGGGGTGCCGAAAACGCGCTCGAACGGGCCGTGCAGCGCCGCCTGCGGCAGCAGCGAGAAGATCCCGCCGCCCCGGTTGTTCACCACGACGATCGCGAGGTCCGGGCGCCGGTCGTACGGGCCGAGGATCAGCCCGTTCTGGTCGTGCAGGAACGCCAGATCACCCAGCAGCGCGTAGGAGCGGCCACTGTGCGCCAGCGCCGCGCCCATCGCCGTCGAGATCAGGCCGTCGATCCCGCTCGCACCCCGGTTCGCCATGATCCGGATGCCGCGGCGCGGCCGCATCACCTGGTCCAGGTCGCGGATCGGCATGCTCGCCGCCGTGAACAGCAGCGACCCGCTCGGCAGTCCGGCGGCCAGGTCACGCGCCAGCCGCGGCTCGGTCACCTCCGGCACCGCGTCCAGGACCGCGTCCACCGCCGCCGCGGCGGCCAGGTCCGCGGTCCGCCACGACTTCAGCCACGCGTCGTCGCCCGACACCACGGGGATCTCCACCTCGGGCGCCACCTGCGTCGCCGACCGGACGGGATCGGGCCAGTGCGCCAGATCCGGCGCGAGGACGATGTGCTCCTCCGCGCGGCGCAGCAGCGACAGCAGCGGACGCGACAGCCCCGGCTTGCCCAGCGTCACCACCACCTCGGGACGGTGCCGCTCCACGAACTCCGGGACGCCCAGCAGGAAATGATGCGACGACAGGGCGTGGTCACCGTAACGGGCGTTGCCGTTCGGCTCGGCCAGCACCGGCCAGCCGGCCATCGACGCCGCGGCCACGTACCGCTTGACGTTCACCGCGCCGTCCCCCACCACCAGGACGCCCCGGCGCGTCGGCGGGACGTGCAGCACCGAGCCGGGGGTGGCGGGACGCACCTTCGTCCACGCGCCCGTCACATCACCGTCAAGGGGCTCGCACCACGTCTCGTCCCCGTCCGGGATCAGCGGCTCCCGGAACGCCGCGTTCAGATGCACCGGCCCCGGCGACGGCGCCTGCGCCACCCCCCACGCGCGGCTCACCAGCGACCGCCAGTACGCCACCATCCCCGGCCGGTTCTCCGGGACGCCGATCTCGGTGCTCCACCGCGCCGCCGTCCCGTACAGCTTCACCTGGTCGATCGTCTGGTTCGCGCCGGTGTCGCGCAGCTCCGGCGGACGGTCCGCGGTGATCACGATCAGCGGCACACCGGACTCGTGCGCCTCGATCACCGCCGGGTGGAAGTTCGCCGCGGCCGTCCCCGACGTGCACACCAGCGCCACCGGACGCCCCGACCGCTTCGCGAGGCCGAGGCCGAGGAACGACGCCGACCGCTCGTCGATCCGCACGTGCAGCCGCACCCGGGCCGCCTCCTCGGCGGCCTGCAGCGCCAGCGCCAGCGGCGCCGACCGCGACCCCGGCGCCAGCACCACATCGGTCATCCCGCAGCGCAGCAGTTCGTCGACCAGGACGGTCGCCAGCGCGGTCGCCGGGTTCACGGCCCCACCTCGATCACCGGCGGACCGTCCATATGCTCCTGCGCGGCGAGCGCCCGGCGCCGCCACCCGGCCGCGGGCACCTCCCAGCGGCGCAGCGCCTCCTCGTCCACCACCGGCCGCCGCACCTCGATCTCCCCCGCCACCGGCCGCAGCGGGTCACCGGCGACGTCGCCCTCCAGCAGCGACAGCGTCGCCAGCCCGCACGCGTACGGCAGCTCCGGCAGCGCGGCGGCCAGCGCCACCCCCGCCGCCAGCCCCACCGACGTCTCCACCGCGCTCGACACCACCACCGGCAGCCCGCACGCCTCCGCGACCCGCAGCGCCGCCGCGACCCCGCCGAGCGGCTGCACCTTCAGCACCGCCACGTCCGCGGCATCCGCCGCCCGCACCTTCAGCGGATCCTCGGCGCGGCGGATCGACTCGTCCGCCGCGACCGGCACGTCCACCATCCGCCGCACCCGCGCCAGTTCCTCCAGCGTCGCGCAGGGCTGCTCGGCGTACTCCAGCTCCCAGCGGTCCAGCGACCTGATCATCCGGGCGGCGTGGTCGACGTCCCAGCCGCCGTTCACGTCGATCCGGATCCGGCCGTCCGGCCCGATCGCGGCGCGCACCGCCTCCACCCGCGCCATGTCGTCGGCGTCGCGCTGACCGCGCTCGGCGACCTTCACCTTCGCGGTGCGGCAGCCGGACTCCTTCACCATCTCGAACGCCCGGTCCGGGCCGACCGCCGGGATCGTCACGTTCACCGGGATCCGGCCGCGGACGGGCGCCGGCCAGCCGTCGTACGCGGCCTCCCTGGCGGCGGCCAGCCACCGGGCGCACTCGGCCGGGCCGTACTCGGCGAACGGCGAAAACTCCCCCCAGCCGGCAGGGCCCTGGATCAGGGCGCCCTCCCGCCGCGTCACACCACGGAATCGCGTCCGCATCGGGATGGAGTAGACCCGCACCCGCTAGACCCCCTGACCTGGCCGCCGACTCACGGTAGTCCGGATCACACCGTGCGTCCGGACATTAGTAGTACCACGGGAAACGAGACCAATCGGGGTCGCGCTTCTCCAGGAACGAGTCCCGCCCCTCGGCGGCCTCATCGGTGCCGTAGGCGAGGCGCGTCGCCTCACCGGCGAACACCTGCTGTCCGACCAGGCCGTCGTCGATCAGGTTGAAGGCGTACTTCAGCATCCGCTGCGCCGTCGGGCTCTTGCCGTTGACCTTGTGCGCCCACTCCAGGGCCGTCGCCTCCAACTCGGCGTGCGGGACGACCGCGTTGACCATCCCCATCCGGTGCGCGGCCTCCGCGTCGTACGTCTCGCCCAGGAAGAAGATCTCCCTCGCGAACTTCTGCCCCACCTGCCGCGCCAGATACGCCGACCCGAATCCGCCGTCGAAGCTCGCCACGTCCGCGTCGGTCTGCTTGAACCTGGCGTGCTCGCGGCTGGCCAGCGTGAGATCGCACACCACGTGCAGGCTGTGCCCGCCGCCGGCCGCCCAGCCCGGCACCACGCAGATCACGACCTTGCCCATCATCCGGATCAGCCGCTGCACCTCCAGGATGTGCAGCCGGCCGGCCCGCGCCGGGTCGATCGTGTCCGACGTCTCGCCCTCGGCGTACTTGTAGCCGTCCTTGCCGCGGATGCGCTGGTCGCCGCCCGAGCAGAACGCCCACCCACCGTCCTTGGGCGAGGGCCCGTTCCCGGTCAGCAGCACGCACCCGACGTCGCTGGACATGCGCGCGTGGTCCAGCGCCCGGTACAGCTCGTCCACCGTGTGCGGACGGAACGCGTTGCGCACCTCCGGGCGGTCGAACGCCACCCGCACGGTGCCGTGGTCCACGGCGCGGTGGTAGGTGATGTCGGTGAAACCGAACCCCTCGACCTCTTTCCACGCGTCCGCGTCGAACAGCTCCGAGACCATGTGTTCCTCTCCCCTGAAACGACCGCGCCGGCGGGTCGCGGCGACCGGTGCCCCATTCAACCGGTTCCCTGTTTGAACGCGTTCAGCGGGGTCGTCTACGCTGACGGGTCATGGATCGCCCGCTCCACGCCGTCGTCCTGCCGCCCGGCCCCCGCCTGCTGCGGGCCCTGGCGGACGCGCTCGACGGCGGCCCCGCGATCTGCCCGCTGTCCCCGGACCTGCCCGAGCCCGCGCTCCGTGATCTGCTGGACGCCCTGGCCCCCGACGTCGTCGAGACACCGGGCGGGCTGACCCCCCGCTCCCCCGGCCGCGAACCGGTCGACGCCGGGACCGCCGTGCTGATCGCCACGTCCGGCTCGACCGGCGCCCCCAAGTTCGTCGAGCTGTCCGCGGGCGCGCTGCGCCGCTCCGCCACCGGGACCCTGGCCCGCATCGAGGCCGCGCCCGGCGACCGGTGGCTGTGCTGCCTGCCCACCAGCCACATCTCCGGCGTCCAGGTCCTCGTCCGTTCCCTCGTCGCCGGCACCGACCCGGTGATCGCACCGCGCTTCGACGCCGCCGCCGTCGCACAGGCGGGCGGCCTGCACGTCTCCCTGGTCCCGACCCAGCTGCGCCGCCTGCTCGACACCGGCGCCGACCTGTCGCGGCTCGGCGCGATCATCCTCGGCGGCGCCGCCGCCGCACCCGGCCTGCTCGCCGAGGCCCGCGACCGCGGCGCCCGCGTGTTCACCACCTACGGCATGAGCGAGACGTGCGGCGGCTGCGTCTACGACGGGGCGCCCCTGGACGGCATGCGCGTCGCCCTCGGCGACGGCGGCCGGATCCGCCTGGCCGGCCCGTCGCTGTTCACCGGCTACCGGCTGCGGCCCCGGCTGACCGCCGAGGTCAGGGACGGCGAGTGGTTCGTCACCCAGGACCTCGGCGCGATCGAGGACGGCCGGCTCCGGGTCCGCGGCCGCGCCGACGATGTGATCAACACCGGCGGGGAGAAGGTCGTCGCGGGCGAGGTCGCCGCCGCGCTGTCGCGGCACCCGAGCGTCCGCGACGTCGTCGTGGTCGGACGGCCCGACCCCGAATGGGGCGAGCGGGTCACCGCCGTCGTCGTCCCCGCGGCCCCCGCCACGCCGGAGCTGCCGGAGCTGCGCGCCTTCGTCCGCGAGACGATGCCCGCCTACGCCGCCCCCCGCGAGCTGGAACTGGTGGAGGCCATCCCGCTGCTGGCGTCGGGCAAGCCCGACCGCGCCCGCCTCCGCGTCTCCGTCCGTTGAGCCTCGTTTTCCGGCAGTGGTCTTCGTCACGTCGCACCGGCCGATGCCTTTACGCAGTAAGGTCACGTCGGCTCAGGAAGGACGGTATGAAGCAGTCCTTTCCGGGCACGATGCGCGTCTGGATCGTTCCTCCGCGATCCGGCCGCGGGCCGCCGCTCCACCGGCCGTGGGAACAATGCCCCGGCCGTGCGACGTTCCGTTAAGTGCGTGCGCCACGAGCGAACACCATCCCGAACACAATCCGCGCCGCACTCACACACCGAAGGGAGGGGGGTGTCCCCATGCCGCGAAGCGCCGTCGAGACCCCGCTCACGGAGTCGGCGGGCCCCGCGCTCAACGACCTCCTGAAGCGTGGCCGTGCCCAAGGGCGCCTCTCGCTCGACGAGGTGCGGGGGGCCTTCGAGACCGCCGGGATCAGCCCGGCCCAGGGCCGCTCCATCCTGCGCGAGCTGTCCGAGGCCGGCATCAACCTGGCCGGCGAGGCCGACGCCGTCCGCAAGATGGCCGCGGCCGCCGACCACGACGGCGGCGAGACCGCCCAGGCCACCGCCGGGAGCGCCCTGTCCGGCACCGCGCGGAAACGCACCTCCCGCAGGACCGCCGCCAAGGTCACCGGCACGGTCACCGGTACGGCCGCGAGGACCACCGGGGACGCCGACGCGCCCGCCGACGAGGGGTTCGAGGTCACCGAGGTCGAGGCCGACGCACCCGCCGACCTGGACGACCAGTCGACCACCATGGGCGACTCGGTCCACACCTATCTCAAGGCCATCGGACGCCGCCAGCTGCTCACCGCCGAGCAGGAGGTCGACCTCGCCAAGCGCATCGAGGCCGGGCTGTACGCCGAGCACAAGCTGGAGACCGAGAACCTCTCCCCCAGACTGCGCGCCGACCTGGAATGGATCGCCGCCGACGGCCGCCGCGCCAAGGCCCACATGCTGGAGGCCAACCTCCGGCTCGTGGTGTCGGTCGCCAAGAAGTACTCCGACCGCGGCCTGTCGCTGCTGGACGTCGTCCAGGAAGGCAACCTCGGCCTGATCCGCGCCGTGGAGAAGTTCGACTACTCCAAGGGCTACAAGTTCTCCACCTACGCGATGTGGTGGATCCGGCAGGCCATACAGCGCGGCTTCGCCGACTCGGCCCGCACCATCCGGCTGCCCGTGCACGTCCTGGAGATGCTCAGCAAGCTGAGCCGCGTGGAGCGCGACATGCACCAGCGTCTCGGCCGCGAGCCCACCCCGGAGGAGCTCGCCCCCGAGCTGGACAAGAGCCCCGAGCAGGTCCGCGAGCTGCTGCGCACCAGCCGCCAGCCGATCAGCCTGGACTCCACCATCGGCGAGGACGGCGAGACCCGCATCGGCGACCTCATCGAGGACACCGACAGCCCCGAGGCGTCCGAGCTCGTCGACCGCCAGCTCATGGCCGACCAGCTGCGCCGCACCCTCGACATCCTGTCCCCCCGCGAAGCCAAGATCATGGCGATGCGGTTCGGGCTGTACGACGGGACGCCGCGCACCCTGGACGAGATCGGCAAGGCGCTCGGGCTGACCCGCGAGCGGATCCGCCAGCTGGAGAAGGAGTCGCTGTCCAAGCTGCGCCACCCCAGCAACGCCCGCCCGCTGCTGGACTTCGCCGTCTGACCCGCTCCGCAACGCCATGAGGCCCGCCCGACCCGAACGGTCGGGCGGGCCTCCTGGCGTCCGGTGTCAGTCGGCGCGGCTGAACTCCGCGATCGCCACCCCCATCAGGGCGAACCCCATGCCCAGGACGATGAGGATCTCCAGCCACATCGGCACCGTCCAGCCGCCCCACGTCACGCCCGGGTCGAACGTCCGCAGCAACTGCGGCGACAGATCCAGGTGCGAGAACACCACATGCCGCAGCGGGTCGACGGCGTAGGTCAGCGGGTTGAGGCGGGTCAGGACGGTCAGCCACGCCGGCAGCCCGTTCAGCGGGTACAGCGCGCCCGACAGGAACATCATCGGCATCATCGCCATCTGCATGAGGCCGAAGAACGACTGCATGCTGGTGATCCGCGCGGCCATCATCACGCCGAAACCGGTCAGCGCGAACGCCCCGATGAACATCAGGCCGAGCAGCTGGAGCAGCAGCACCGGGTCGTAGGGGACGCCGGCCAGGCCCGCCAGCAGCACGATCACCGCGCCCTGCAGGGTCGCCACGAACGCACCGCCGATGCACTTGCCGACGACGATCGCGCTGCGGCTGACCGGCGCGACGAGCATCTCGCGCAGGAACCCGAACTCGCGGTCCCACACGATCGACCCGGCGGAGAACATCGCGGTGAACATCACCGACATCGCGCAGACGCCCGGGAAGATGAACGTCTTCAGGTTCACGGCCCCGGCCGGGCCGCCGCCGCCAGCCATCAGGCTGGACAGGCCGGTGCCCATGACCAGCAGCCACAGCACCGGCTGGACCAGCCCGGACACCATCCGCAGCTTGTCGCGCCAGAATCGGATCAGCTCCCGGTGCAGGACGATCTTCACCGCGCGCAGGTCCTGCCGCAGACCGCGCTCGGGCACCCTGACCCGGACGACCTCGGTGACCGCCGCCGTGTCCGGCGCCTGGGCGGTCTCCGCCGTGCGCGCCATCGTCACCTCCTCGCCGCGCGCATCGCCATGCGCATGTGGTCGCTCGCGGACGCCTCGGCGTCCCGGATGGTGGAGCCGGTGAACGACATGAACACATCGTCCAGGGACGGCCGCGCCACGTTCACCGACCGGATCGGGACGCCCAGCTCGGCGAACAGCCGCGGCACGAACGCCTCGCCGGAGGCCACCGAGAACGTGACCGCGCCCTCCGACACGACCGCCTCCAGGTCGAACCGCTCCTTGATCGCGGCGATCGCCGCCGCGTCGTCGGCGGTCTGGATGCGGACCCGGTCCTTGCCGACGCCCGCCTTGAGCGCCTCGGGGGTGTCGAGCGCGACGATCCGCCCCGAGTCCATGATCGCGATGCGCCCGCAGAACTCGGCCTCGTCCATGTAGTGGGTCGTCATGAAGATCGTGATCTCCTCGGCGGCCTGCAGTTGCCGGATGTACTCCCAGATCGACGCCCTGGTCTGCGGGTCCAGGCCGACGGTGGGCTCGTCCAGGAACAGCACCCGCGGGGAGTGCAGCAGCCCCCGCGCGATCTCCAGGCGGCGCTTCATGCCGCCCGAGTAGGTCTGCGCCAGATCGCCGCGCCGCTCCCACAGGCCGACCATCTCCAGCACCTGGCGGATGCGGGCGCCGGTGACCGACCGCGGCACCCCGTACAGCTCGGCGTGGAAGCGCAGGTTCTGCTCCCCCGACAGGTAGCCGTCGAGGGTCGGGTCCTGGAACACCAGCCCGATGTTGCGGCGGACGCTGTCGCGCTCGGCCACCACGTCGTACCCGGCGACCCGGGCGCTGCCCGACGTCGGGCGCAGCAGCGTGCAGAGCATGTTGATGGTCGTGGACTTGCCCGCGCCGTTCGGTCCGAGGAAACCGAAGATCTCCCCCGGCCGCACGGTGAAGTCGATCCCCCGCACGGCCTCCACGTCGCCGAACCTCTTGGTCAGGCCGACGACCTCGACGGCCGGTCCCCCGTCCGGCATGGGGCCTCCCCTCCATACGGAGCGCACACCCATATTTTGGACCATCCAACGTTAGGTGTACCCTATCTCTCACGTCAAGAGAAATTAGAAGTCCCAACGCAAACCCCCGACGATGCCTGGGAGCAGCCGTGGAGCACCGGCCCGACCCGCTGCACGAGTCGCCCACCTACCTGCTGTTCGAGATGGTGCGGCTCGTCCGCCGCACCGCGACGCGGATGTACCCCGGACAGCTCCGGCTGCCGCACCTGCTCGTCCTGTCGTGCGTCGCGCAGCTCGGGCCGCTGTCGCAGCGGGAGGTCGCCGAGCGGCTGCGGATGGACCCGGGCGACCTCGTCGGCATCGTGGACGCCCTGGAGGAGGCCGGCCACCTCGAGCGCCGCCGCGACCCCGATGACCGGCGCCGCTACGCGCTGGAGGCCACCGAGGACGGGCGGCTCTTCCTCGGCCGGAGCCTCGACGACCGCACCCGCCTCAACGAGACGCTGTTCGAACCGCTGGCCCCCGGCGAGATCCGGCTGTTCAAGGAACTGATGCTGCGGGTCCTCGCCCACCACGACGAGCGGTTCACCGTGCCGGACGGCCCCGGTCAGCCCCCGGCGCCCGCCGCGGGCCGGCCGGCGGGCCGCGGATCGCACGCCAGCCGGTAGCCGCGTTTGACGACCGTCTCCACGATCCCCGGCCGGCCGAGACCGCGCCGCAGCCGCGCCACCGCCATCTCCACCGCGTGCTCGTCGGCCCGCGGCCGGGCGTTCCGGCCCCGCCCGTCCCCGGTGAGCCGGCTCGGCAGCACCCCGCACAGCTCCGCCCGCGACACCACGTGCCCCGGGCGGCGCGCGAGCGCCCGCAGGATCGCCATCGGCGCGGGCGCGATCGGCCGCAGCCGCCCGTCCAGCACGACGGCGTGCCCGCGCAGTTCCAGCGACGACCCGCGCACCGGCAGCCGCCGCGCCCGGCGCCGCGGCAGATCGGTGGCCAGGACCCGGACGAGCGCGCCGAGCCGGGCCCGCTCCGGCTGGACGGTCGGGACGTCCCGGCCGGTGAGCACCCTCGCGGTGACGGGCCCGACGCACGCCGCCACGACATGGGTGCGCATGGCTTCCAGCAGGGCGTCCTCCAGCCCGTCCTCGGCGGCGACGGCCAGCGTCGCGGCGACCGCGGGCGCGCTGGTGAACGTGATCGCGTCGACCGTGCCCGCGACGGCCTGGCCGACGAGACGGCGCAGCGGCGTCGGGTCACCGGTGCGCGACCACCTGTACACCGGGACCTCGATCACCCCGGCGCCCGCGCCGCGCAGCGCCCCGGCCAGCTCCGGCCGCCGCTCCCCGTACAGCTGGACGGCGACCCGCGCACCCGCGAGATCCCGCTCCAGCAGATGCCGGACCACCTCGGCGCACCCCTCCGACTCCGGTGCCCACGCCTCCCGCAGCCCCTCGGCCCGGATCGCCCCGCGCGCCTTCGGGCCGCGCGCCACGATCTCCGCGCCGGCGAGCCGTGCGACGAGGGCGTCCCGCAGCCCGTGCCCGTCCGCCGCCTCCAGCCACGCCCGGAAACCGATCCCCGTCGTGACGACGACATGGTCCAGGGGCGCGCCGACGCATGCCCGGGTCGCCTCCAGCAACTCGGCATCGTCGGCGAGCGGAGCGAGACGGATGGCGGGGGCCGGCACGACCCTGGCCCCGCGCCGCTCCAGCAGCGTCGCGAGCTCCTCGTGGCGGCGGGCCGCGGTCACGCCGACCGCGAACCCGGCCAGCGGGCCGACCGGCGGGCCGGCGG
>NZ_BCQQ01000094.1 GCF_001552155.1 Actinomadura formosensis NBRC 14204
AGCGGCGGCGGTGGCGGGACCCGCGGGCCCTCGCCGCCGCCCTCCTCGGCGCGCTCGAACGGCGCCCGCCCGGGGATACGGCCCCCGGCATGGCCGCGCCCCCGGCGGAGGTCCTCGCGTTCCTGCGCGCCGTCGCGGACCCGGCCCCGCCGCCCGTCACCGTGACCGCCGAACTGGACCTGCGAGTCGTCCCGCTCGGCGGTGACACCCACATCGGCGGGTCCTGCCTGCTCATCGAGGCCGGCGGGACGCGGATCCTCGTCGATGCCGGGCTCCGGCCGGGCGACCGCGCCGAGCCGCCCCGCGACATCGGCCGCGCCCTCGACGGCCCGCTGGACGCGGTGATCGTCACCCATGCCCACAACGACCACTGCGGCTACGTGCCCGCCCTGGTCGCCCGCCGCCCGGACCTGCGGGTGATCGCGTCGCCGGAGACCGCGGTGCTCATGCCGGTGATGTGGGCGGACACCGCCAAGGTGCTCGCGGAGAGGGAGCGCGGCAGGGCCCGCTGGGGCGAGGCGGGAGACGTCCTCTACGGCCGGGCGGACGCCGAGGCCGCGGCCCGGCGCTGCGAGGAGCTTCCGTTCGGCGTGGCCCGCCGGATCGGGGCGCTGACCGCCGAGCTGTTCCCGGCCGGGCACATCCTGGGCGCGGCGGGGGCGGTGGTGCGCGCGGGCGACCGCCGCGTCGTCGTCACGGGCGACATCTCGGGCTTCCGGCAGGAGACCGTCGGCGGCCACGCCGTCCCCGAGTCGGCCCGTGCCGCCGACCTGCTGGTGCTGGAGTCCACCTGCTGCGCCGAGGACCACGACGGCCGGGACCTGCGGGTCGGTGAGCTGGTGCGCGCCGTCGCCGAGATCCACCGGGGCGGTGGCCGGGTGCTGATCCCCGCGTTCGCGCTCGGCCGCGCCCAGGAGATCGCGCTGATCATGCGTCGGCACCTGCCCGAGGTTCCCGTCCGGGTGGACGGCATGGCCGCCGACCTGGCCGCGGTCTTCGAGTCCCTGGACCCGGCGCTGCGGGTGTTCGAGGGCGGCACCGCGGTCGCGAACCGTCCCGCCGAACTGGACGCCTTCCGGACCGGGGTCGTCATCTCCACCTCCGGCATGCTGACCGGCGGCCCGGCCGTCCAGTGGGCGAGCCGGATCCTCCCCGAACCCGGCAGCGCGCTCTTCCTCTCCGGATATCAGGACGAGGAGTCGCCCGGACGCGCGCTGCTCGACCTCGCGCGAAAGGGCGGCGAATTCCGGCTTTGTGATCACGGCCGCGAGATCACCGTCCCGGTCCGCGCCCGCGTGGACACCATGCGCCTTTCCGTGCACGCCGATCGCCGGGGCCTTCTCGGCATCGCCGACGAGGTGGCGGCCGGGGAGATCATGCTCGTCCACGGGATCGCGGCGCGCCAGCGCGTGTTCGGCGACACCCTCCGCGTCCGCGGCCACCGGACGGCCGGAACCGGCCCCTGGCGGAGCGGCGTGGGATGACGAAGAGGCCAGATGATCTCCGGGGTCGGCGGAAATGATCGGGAAATGGTTGTCATCTCCTTGTCCTGGCGGCCGGAGATTCTCCGATATTGCAGATCGCAAGGGCATGTTCTGACAAACACTAATGATCAGGACTGGGCTTCAAGGAATGGCGGCCCGGGTATAAGGCGGGCATCACAATTCGCTTCGTCGCTCCGGAGTGCAGATGCGCCTCGCCCACCCCTGTCTGGTCGCTTTCGGTGCGGTGATCTTCGCCGCCGCTTCACTGCTCTGGCCCGGCTCCGCCTCGGCGGCCGGCACCAACTACGTCGCACTGGGGGATTCCTACTCGTCCGGCACGGGGGCCGGAAGCTACGACCCCGCCAGCGGGTCGTGCAACCGCAGCGCCAACGCCTACCCCAACCTGTGGGCGGGGGCGCACACGACGCAGTCGTTCAAGTTCGTGGCCTGCTCGGGGGCGACCACGTCGAGCGTGTCCAGCGGCCAGCTCGGCGCGCTCGACTCCTCGACGACGCTCGTCAGCGTCACGGTCGGCGGCAACGACGCCGGGTTCAGCGACGTCATGGAGACCTGCGTGCTGTACTCGACGTCGACGTGCCAGAGCAGGGTCGCGAAGGCCGAGGCCTACATGACGGGCACGCTGCCCGGCCAGCTCGACTCGCTGTACTCCCAGATCCGCTCGAAGTCGCCGTCCGCGCGCGTGGTCGTGCTCGGCTACCCCCACCTCTACAAGATCGTCACCGTGTGCGCGGGGCTCGGCAACGCCAAGCGCACCGCACTGAACGAGGCCGCCGACACGCTCGACGGCGTCATCGCCAAGGCGGCCGGGCGCGCCGGGTTCACCTGGTCGGACGTCCGGGACGAGTTCGCCGGGCACGAGCTGTGCTCGGGCGACGACTGGCTCAACGCGGTGACGATCCCGATCGAGTCGTCCTACCACCCGACCGCACGCGGCCACCGGCTCGGCTACCTGCCCGCCCTGACAGGCTCCGCGGGCCTCACCCTGCGCAAGCAGGCCTGAGCGACCGGAAGCCCGATCACGCCGGCCCCGGCCACCGTCCCCCGGTGGCCGGGCCGGCGGCCGTTGACAGAATGATGTTCTGTCATGCCAGAATCTTGTTCTGTGAGTGCGGACGGGCGGGAGAGGGTCCTGCGGACGGCGCTGGAACTGTTCGGGCGGGACGGCGTCACCGGGACGACGCTGAGCGCGCTGCGGGCGGCGAGCGGGGTGAGCGTCGGGAGCTTCTACCACCACTTCTCGGGCAAGGAGCAGGTCGCGGAGGCACTGTTCGTCGAGTGCGTCGCGATGTACCAGGACGCCTTCCTCGTCGAGTTGAAGGCGCACGACAGTGCGCGTGCGGCCGTGGAGGGCGTCGTGGCCTTCCATGTGCGGTGGTGCCGGGAGCATCGGGACCGGGCCCGCTTCATGTTCACCGAGCGTCCTGCCGGAAGTGAGGCGCTCGCCGAGCGCAACAGGATGTTCTTCCGCGAAGTGCGGAGCTGGTGGCGCGTCCAGGCACGGCATGGCGCGCTGAGAGATGCCGATGGAGTGACCGCGTTCGTCCTATGGCTCGGCCCCGCGCAGGAGCTGTGCCGGCTGTGGCTGAACGGGCAGAGCGCCGAGCCGGGCGACGAGCAGGTCAGGGAGCTGAGCGAGGCCGCATGGCGGTCGGTGGGGAGGCACGATGGTGATTGACGCGTGGATGCAGCATGGAACGCTCCGGTTCCTGCAGCACGAGATGCTGGATTCGCTGTGGCGGTGGACCGGGCAGAAGCCTCCGGCGGAGGAGGTTCCGGTGGGGGCCACGGTCGCCGCCATGGACGCCGGGGGAGTGGACGTCGGCCTCATCAGTGCCTGGTACGGGCCGGAAGGCGCCCTGGTGAGCAACGACGAGGTCGCCTCGTTCGTCGAACACGCCCCAGACCGCCTTGTGGGAATCGCGTCGGTGGACCTGCACAAGCCCATGGAGGCTGTGCGGGAGCTGAGGCGATGTGTGCGCGACCTGGGGTTCAAGGGGCTGCGGGTGGTGCCGTGGCTCTGGGAACTGCCGCCCACCGACCGCCGCTACTATCCGCTGTTCGCCGAATGCGTGGATCTGGGCGTTCCTTTCTGCACGCAGGTCGGTCACACCGGTCCGCTGCGTCCGAGCGAGACTGGGCGGCCGATTCCCTACATCGACCAGGTCGCGCTCGACTTCCCCGAACTCGTCATCGTCGGCGGGCACATCGGCTACCCGTGGACGGAGGAGATGGTCGCGGTCTGCCGCAAGCACCCGAACGTCTACATCGACACGTCCGCGTACACGGTGCGCAGGTATCCGCCCGAACTCGTCCGGTACATGACCCAGGACAGTCATCACAAGGTCATGTTCGGTACCAACTTCCCGATGCTGACGGCGGAGCGGGCGCTCAAGGGCCTGGACGACCTGGGCCTGAGCGATGCGGCCAGGGAGGCGTTCCTGGCGGGCAACGCCCGGAAGGTCTTCTTGTGATCTACAACGTAAAGGTCAGCGCCGGAGCGTCCGGTAGGACAGCAGCCCCAGCGGAACCGGCGCCCAGAACGTGATCGCCCGGAACAGCAGCACGGCGTGCAGGGCCGGGCCCGCGGCGATGCCCAGGGCGGCGAGCGCGGCGACGAGGAGCGCCTCGGTGGAGCCGATGCCGCCGGGCAGGGGGATCGCGGAGCCCGCGGCGGCTCCCACCAGGTAGGCGGCCACGAGCGGCAGGATGTCGGCGGGGCTCACGAAGGTCCCGGGGACCGCGAGGACGCTCAGCGCGAACGCCACCCCCAGGACGAAGGTGGTCCCGGCGGACGCGGTGAGGGTGATCACCAGGTCGCGCGGGCGGCGGCACAGGCCGGTGAACCCGGTGACGGCCCGTCTCACCGCGGCGGAGCGGACCAGGCGCCGGCCCCACAGCGCCGCGGCGGGCAGCAGCACCCCGCCCGCGATCAGCAGCGGGAGGGGCGGGACGAGCTCGGCGACCCGCGCGGCGTGCGCGCCGAGCGCGTGCAGCGTCCGGCCGTTCCCGCCGCTGACGCCGAGCACGGCGCTCATCAGCAGCAGGTCCGCCGGAACCCCCGCCACCTGCAGGACGGTGACCGCGCCCGCGGCGCGCGGCAGCGGCAGCCCGCGGCAGACGAGGTAGCGGGTGTTGACGGCGGCGGCGCCGAGGCCGCT
Source organism: Actinomadura formosensis NBRC 14204 (assembly GCF_001552155.1). Classification (GTDB taxonomy): domain Bacteria; phylum Actinomycetota; class Actinomycetes; order Streptosporangiales; family Streptosporangiaceae; genus Spirillospora; species Spirillospora formosensis. The sequence continues at coordinate 4,664 of NZ_BCQQ01000094.1, forward strand.
CGGGGTGATCCGGTTGGCCGCGGACGCGGTGAACTGGGCGAGCGTCGTGGGGAGCAGCGGCAGCCGGCGGCCCGCGGCGCCGCGCAGCGCGACCGCCGCGAACACGTAGTGCAGCAGCGACAGCAGGACGAGCGCCGGCAGGAACTCCCAGCGCATATGGCCGAGCGCCGACACCGCCTGACGCAGCGGGTCGCCCGCCGTCAGCAGGACCGCGGCGAGCCCGGCCAGGAGCACTCCGAGGCCGACCCAGCGGGTCCGGCGGATCCGCTGGAGGATGGAGAACAGCGGAGCGCCGGCGCCAAGGCCGGGGAACTTGGCGGACGCCGCGCGTGTGGCACCGGCGGTGATCGTCTCCACACCTCAGTGTTCGGCTGCGTGGTTCAAGAGTACGCAACCGCCGATGCGCATCGGCGGTCGCGACGTGGACGTTCCCTTCCGCGCTGGCGAACTTTCCCGCGTGGCGCGCGGGTTTTGGTCCTCGCTTGAGATCCTATTCACACTATGATTTGAGGCCGCTACAGGACGTGACCATTATTTGATCGGGGAGGGTGACGACCATGACCAGCGCCCACCAGCGGCTGGGGGAACGCATCAGGGTGTTCCGCAACACACGGGGCGGGCGCCGGGCCGCGTCCGCCGATCCCCCCGGTGGCCGGGCGATCGTGCTGACCTGTAGCGACTATCTCGCCCTTGCCGAGCATCCGGCGATCACCGAGGCGGCGCTCGCGGGCCTGCGGGCGGCGGACGCCGCGGTGCCCGCGACCGGCCGCCTGGCCGGCGACCACCCGCAGACCGTCGTCGGTGAGCGGTTCGCGCGGCATCTGGGCGCGCGGACCGGGGTCCTGTGCCCCTCCGGCCGGGCCGCCGGGGCCGGGCTGCTGCGGCTGGTCGCCGGCCCGGACGTCCCCGTCTACCTGGACGTCCTCGCGCACAGGTCGCTGTGGGCGGGGGCGCGGGAGGCGGGCGCGGAGCCGGTCTGGTTCCGCCACAACGACCTCGACCACCTGCGGCGGCGGATCGAGGCGGGCGGCTCCGGCGTGATCGCGGTGGACGCCGTCTACGGCACCGACGGCTCGGTGTGCCCGCTGGCCCGCCTGGTGGAGGTGGCCGAGGAGCACGGCTGCCTGCTGGTGGTGGACGAGTCGCACTCACTCGGCACGTACGGCGAGCGCGGCGAGGGCCTGGTGGCCGCGCTCGGTCTCACCGGCCGTGTCGACTTCCGCACGGCGAGCCTGGCGAAGGTCTTCCCGGGGCGTGCCGGGCTGATCACCTGTGACCGTTCCGGCTTCGGGGGCCGTTTCCCGCACCCCGTGCTCCCGGCCGGGTGCGGCTCGGCGCTGCCGCCGCACGACATCGCGGGTCTCGCCGCGGCGCTGGAGGTCATCCGGCGGGAGGGCCGGCGGCGTACGCGGCTGCGCGCCGTCACGTCCGGGCTGCGGGACGGGCTGGCGGGGCTCGGTTACCGGCTCGTCGAGTCGGATGCGCCGATCATCGCGCTGGAGGCGGGTTCGGAGGCGGAGGCGACGCTGATGCGGGACGCCCTGGCGGGCCGCGGCATCTTCAGCGCGGCCCTGTTCCCGCCGGCGGCGTCGGCGGACAGGCGCACGCTGGTGCGCCTGTCCGCCCACGCGGGCCTGACCGACGGTGATGTCCACCGGATCCTGGCCGCGTGCGAGGATCTGCGTCCCCGGATGGTCGCGGCCGGGTGAGCGTCACGCGGCCGGTGCCGGTGCCGGTCCCGGATGCCGCGGGGGCGGACGGGGGCGACCGGCGGGGACGAGGCGGGCATCGCACCTCCTGGCAAGTGGACACTTATGTTCGGCGTAACGAGCCTGAGACAAGAGTCAACTACTGTCGCACGTTGCGGCAGGGGTGCGGCCGGCGTGAAGCGGCGCACCGCCCGGAGAGGGGCGGTGCGCCGTGTGGAGGAACGCGATCTAGGCCGATGCGGGCTTGTAGACGGCGACCGCGCAGGCGCTGCCCAGGCCGATGTTGTGCTGGAGGGCGACGCGGGCGCCCTCGACCTGGCGGTCGCCGGCCTTGCCGCGGAGCTGCCAGGTGAGTTCGGCGCACTGGGCGAGGCCGGTGGCGCCGAGGGGGTGGCCCTTGGAGATGAGGCCGCCGGACGGGTTGACGACCCACGTGCCGCCGTAGGTGGTGGCCTCGTCGTCGACGAGCTTGTGGCCCTCGCCGACCTCGGCCATGCCGAGGGCCTCGTAGGTGATGAGCTCGTTGGCACTGAAGCAGTCGTGGAGTTCGATGACGTCGACGTCCTCGATGCAGACCTGGGCCTCGTCCATGGCCTTGCGGGCGGCGAGCTGGGAGACGCCGAACCCGACGACCTGGATGGAGGAGTGGTCCGCGAAGCTCTGCGGCGTGTCGGTGGCGATGTGGTGGCCGGCGATCTCGACGGCCTGGTCCCACAGGTCGTGCTCGTCCACGAAGCGCTCGCTGGCCACGATCGCGGCCCCGGCGCCGTCGGAGGTGGGGGAGCACTGCAGCTTGGTCAGCGGGTCGAAGATCATCGTGGCGTTTTTGACGTCGTCGAGCGAGTACTCGGTCTGGAACTGCGCGTAGGGGTTGTTGACCGAGTGCTTGTGGTTCTTCCAGCCGATCCAGGCGTAGTGGTCGGGGGTGGAGCCGTACTTCTCCATGTGCTCGCGGCCGGCGTTGCCGAACATCTGCGGCATGGGGGCCTTGTCCAGCTCCCATTCGCGGCCCGCGGCCATGGAGCGCAGGTGGTGGTCGATGATGGTGACCTTGGACTCGCCCATGCCGGCGCCGAGCGAACCCTTCTTCATCTTCTCCATGCCGAGCGCGAGCGCGCAGTCGGCGAGGCCGCCGCGGACGGCCTGGCGGGCGAGGAACAGCGCGCTGGACCCGGTCGCACACGCGTTCATGACGGTCATGACGGGGATGCCGGTCATGCCGGTCTCATAGAGGGCGCGCTGGCCCATCGACCCGTACATCGACCCGGCGTAGGCCATTTCGATCGTGTCGTAGCCGACGCCCGCGTCCTCCAGGGCCTTGCCGACGGCCTCCTTGGCCATGTCGGGGTACTCCCAGTCGCGGGAGCCGGGCTTTTCGAACTTGGTCATGCCCACGCCGACGACGAAGGTGCGGTTGGCCATCGGGTTCGCCTCCTGTACCGAATCCTGTTCGGCATCACGATAACGCGCGGGCCGGGCGGCGGGCCGGGCCGCATCCCGATGATCGGGATGACCGGTCAGCCGGCCATTTCGGCGGCGAGCGCGGCGGCGAACGCGTCCACGTCGTCCCCGGTGGTGTCGAACGAGCAGACCCAGCGGACCTCGCCGGTGGCCTCGTCCCAGGTGTAGAAGGGGAACCGCTTGCGCAGCCGCTCCGCCACGTCCTTCGGGATGAGCGCGAAGATCGTGTTCGCCTGCACGGCCTGCGTGATCGCCACGCCGGGGACGGCGCGGGCGGCGGCCTCCAGGCGGCGGGCCATCGCGTTGGCGTGGGAGGCGTTGCGCAGCCACAGGTCGCCGTCCAGCAGCGCGACGAGCTGCGCCGACACGTACCGCATCTTGGACGCCAGTTGCATGCTCGACTTGCGCAGGTACGCCATCCCGCGCACCGTGTCCGGGTTCAGCACGACGATCGCCTCGCCGAGCAGCAGCCCGTTCTTGGTGCCGCCGAACGACAGGACGTCCACGCCCGCGTCGGTGGTGAGGGCGCGCAGCGGGACGCCGAGGGACGCGGCGGCGTTGGCGATGCGGGCGCCGTCCATGTGCACGGTCAGGCCGCGTTCGTGCGCCGCCGCCGCGACGGCCGCGGTCTCCTCCGCCGTGTAGACGGTGCCCAGCTCGGTGCTCTGGGTGATCGACACGACGGCGGGCAGGCGCCGCTGGATGTTGCCGAACCCGACCGCGTACCGCTCGACCAGGTCGGGCGTCAGCTTGCCGTCCGGCGTCGGGACGGTGATCAGCTTCAGCCCGGCGATCTTCTCGGCGGCGCCGCACTCGTCGGTGTTGATGTGCGCGGACTCCGGGCACACGACCGAACTCCACCGCTCCGACATCGCCTGCAGCGAGACGACGTTGGCGCCCGTCCCGTTGAACACCGGGAACACCTCGGCCCGCGCGCCGAAGTGCCGCCGGACGACGTCGCGGAGCCGGCCGGTGACGGCGTCCTCGCCGTAGGCGGGCTGGTGCCCGTCGTTGACCTCGGCAAGGGCCGCGAGGACGTCCGGGTGGACGCTCGCCTGGTTGTCACTGGCGAATCCGCGCGCGGCGGGACGGTTCTCGGTCGGCTGCGTCATGCGCCCATTCTCCAGGACGCCGGGCGCGCCCTTCCCGGGCGGGCGTTCTCAGGCGGGGCGTTCGGTGATGTTCTGCACCGGGGCGGGCGCGGTCTCGGCGGGCGGCGGGGGCTCGGCGGAGCGCAGCGCCATCCGGGCGCGCATGGCGTCCAGGTCGTCGCCGAACCGGGCGACGGTGGACTGCAGGTCGCGCCAGAGCCCGGTCCGCTGCTCCAGCTGGGCGATCTTGGTGCGCAGGTCGCCGATGCGCCGCTCGGCGGTCTCCAGCCGGGTGCCGTGGCCGGCGGTGTCGCGGCCGGTGCGGATCAGGCTGGTGGCGACGGCGGCCAGGTCACGCTCGGTGTCGTCCATCCGCTCGTCGATGCGCGGCAGCAGCCGGTCGTTGAGCTGGACGACGAGGGAGTCCAGCTCGGTGCGGATCGTGTGCAGCTCGGCGTCCTGGTCGCGGACGGCCTGCTCCAGGAGCGCCACGCGTTCGATGTAGGCGGGCAGGAGCCGCCCGAGCTCGGCAGACCGTTCCAGATCTCGCCCTACTCTGACGAGAAGGACGACGCCCTCCCGCAGATGGCGCTCCGCCTCGGCGGCGACGCGGCGGACGAGACCCGGGATCACGGTCATGGCGCTCCCTCCTGGGGCCGGTCGAAGGATTGTTCTTAAACTCTAGGCGACCCGCCCGTGAAGCTTTTATGAACTCAGATGTTTATTTCGGGGAACGAGCGGGTTCCCGGGCGGCCGGCCCAGGTCCTCCCCACGGGCCTGGAGCGCCCCTCCCGGCCTCCGGGCACGGTAGGCGCCCGCGGGTTGCATGCAGGTTGCGGTCAAAACTGTACAAAGTGTGTCGGGATCCGGCCGTGCGGGATTCGTGGAATCGGTTGCGCCGAACCCGCGGCCGGCCCGATTCTCAGACGAGCCGAGGTTCTCGCGGGGGAAGGACTGAGGGTCGATGCACGATCGGGTGACCGCCCGCCCGCCCATCTCCGCGTCCTGGCGGCGCTCCCGGGCGGCGGGTGTGGACGCCTCCGTCCAGGCGGCTCCGCTGGTGTTCGACCGCGACGTCATCGCCGACGCCCGCGGCGCACATCCGCTCGAACCGCACCTGCCGATGCTGGAGGCGCTGCTGCGGGGCGTCGTCGACGAGACCGAGCACCTGATGGTGATCAGCGACGCGGACGGGCACGTGCTGTGGACGCAGGGCCCGCCGGCGGTCCGCCGTGCCGCCGACGCGGTCGGGCTGACGGAGGGGTTCCGCTGGTCGGAGGACGCCGTCGGCACCAACGGGATCGGCACCGCGCTCGCCGCCGGGCGGCCCGAGTACGTCTACGCCGCCGAGCACGTCGCGCACGTCCTGCACCGCTGGTCGTGCGCCGGCGCGCCGATCGTCGACCCCGACTCGGCGCGGGTGATCGGCTGCATCGACGTCAGCGCGACGGCGCGGGCGCTGCATCCCGCGGCGGTCGCGCTCGTGACCGCCGCCGCGCGGCTGGCCGAGTCGCGGCTGGAGAACGCGATGCTCGCGCGGGACGAGCGGCTGCGCGAGCGCCTGCTTCCCCATCTGCGCGGGCTGGAGGGGGCCGGACTGCTCGTCACCGCCACCGGGCGGGTCCTCGCGGCGGGCGCGGCCGAGTGGCGCGGCCTGCGGGTGGCCGCCCCCGAGCCGGGCGGGACGGTCACGCTGCCGGACGGCCGCACCGCCGTCGCCGAGCCGCTCGGGGAGGCGTTCCTGCTGCGGCTGCGCGGCCGGCGGGCGGGCGCGGGCGTCCCGCGTCCGCGGGCGGTGGCGAAGTCCGGCGGCGACGGGCCGCTGCTGACGCTGTCGTTCCTGGGCGACGGGCAGTCGCACGCCCTGCTGGACGGCCGCCGCTTCGACCTGACGCTGCGGCACGCCGAGATCCTCGCGCTGCTCGCCCTGCACCCGCGCGGGCTGAGCGGCGACCGGCTCTCGTTCCACCTGTACGGCGACGTGGGCAGCCCCGCGACCGTCCGTCCCGAGATCCACCGGCTGCGCCGCCGGTTCGGCGGCCTCGTCCGCGCCCGCCCCTACCGGCTGGACTGCGCGGTCGAGGCCGACTTCCGCACCGTCCGGCGGCTGCTGGACGAGGGCGACGTCGCCGGTGCCGTGCGGCTGTACGGGGGCGAACTGCTGCCCCGCTCCGACGCGCCCGCGATCCGCGCGGAACGCGACGAGCTGGCGGTGCGGGTCCGGCGGCAGGCGCTGGAGCGGGGCGGCGCCGACACGCTGTGGGCCTATGTCCAGACCGAGCCGGGCCACGCCGACCTGGAGGTTCTGGAACGGCTGCGCACCGTCCTGCCCGCGGGCGACCCGCGCCGCGCCGCCGTCGCCTCGCGCAGCGACCGCCTTCTCGGCGCCGAGACCTGGCGGCACCCCTAGCGCAGGGGCGCGCCGGCGTCGGTGAGGTGGGAGCAGTCGTTGTAGCAGACGGCCTGGAGACCGGAGCCGTCGTCGCGCCACCGGGTGAGCGAGGCGTTGGCGACCGGCACCTTCTCGATCTCCATGATGTCCCGCTCGGTCAGGTCCTCCACCAGGTAGCGGGTCATGACGATGATCGCGTCGTGGGTGACGAGGAGGACGCGGCCGCCGGGGGCGTCGGCCTCCAGGTCGCGGTAGAAGCTGCGCAGCCGCAGCGCCAGGTCGGCCCAGGACTCCCCGCCGGGCGGACGGTAGTAGAACTTGCCGAGCTGCCGCAGCCGGGCCGCCTCGTCGGGGAACCGGCGCCGGATGCCGAGCGGGGTGAGGCCCTGCAGGATGCCCAGCTCCCGGTCGCGGAGCCGCTCGTCCACCCGCAGCCGCAGGCCGCCCGGATCCTGCGGGGCGGCGTAGGAGGTCTCGGCGAGCGCGATCTTCGCGGTGTCGACGGCGCGCAGGTACGGGGAGGCGATCACCAGCGTCGGCCGCTCCTCCTTCGGCAGCGTGGCGAGCCGGCGGCCGAGCGTCGCCGCCTGGGCGCGGCCGGTGCCGGTCAGCGGGACGTCGGCGTCCCGCTCGGGGATGCCGGCCTCCTCCGCGTCGGTGCCCTGCACCGCCTGGTGGGCGAGGTTGCCGGTGCTCTCACCGTGCCGGGTCAGGTTCAGCCACTGCAGCGATCTCACGCCCGCCATGCTGCCATGCCCGCGCGGCGGGGAGCCTCGGGTGATGCGGCCGTCCGCTACACCCGGTAGTACTCTCGGGGCCGTGACGAATGCCCTGGCGACCCCGATCATCGTGGTGGCGCTGCTGGTCGCCGCCTATGCGCTGGTGGCGGCGCTGCGCAACCGGGCCATGGACGCCGGGCACCTCGCCGCCCTCGGCGCCCTGGAGGTGCTGCTGATCGCGCAGGCCGTCGTCGGGTTCGTCAAGCTGTCCGGCGGCGAGGGGCCGGACGGCCCGGCCACCTTCGTCGGCTATCTGCTGGGCTCGCTGCTCATCCCGGTCGCGGGTGCCGGGTGGGGGCTGCTGGAGCGGTCGCGCTGGGGGTCGGCGGTGCTGGTCGTCGCCGGGGTGGCCGTCGCCGTCATGATCGTCCGGATGAACCAGCTGTGGAGTGGCACCGGTGTCTGAGCCTGAGCACGTCCGGTCCGAGACCCGCGCGGACGGCGGCGCCCGCGCCGGCGCCGCCGTCCGCACGGGCGGCGGGACCCGTCCCGGTACCGCGGCCGGGCCGGGACGGCTGCTGGTCGCCGTCTATGCGATCTTCGCGCTCGCGGCCAGTGCGCGGGCGGGTGTGCAGATCGCCGTCCAGTTCTCCGAGGCGCCGCTCGCCTACGCCCTGTCGGCGTTCGCCGCGGCCGTCTACGTCCTGGCGACGGTCGCGCTGGCCCGCGGCGGCCGGACCTCGCTGCGGGTCGCCGTTGCCGCCTGCTCGACCGAGCTGGCCGGGGTGCTGATCGTGGGCACGCTCAGCGTCGCCGACGCCGCCGCGTTCCCCGACGAGACCGTCTGGTCCATGTACGGGCGCGGCTACGGGTTCGTTCCCCTGGTGCTGCCGGTCGCGGGGCTGCTCTGGTTGCGCCGCACCGCCCGCCGGGTCGGCGGGACCCCCGCGGGCGGTGGGCGCCCTGTGGGCGGCGGTGCGTGAGCCCTCCGGCCACAGGTGTCTGATGATCATGCCGTCGCCTAGGCCGCTGCCGACAGGGAGCGGCCGCCGATCGGGAGGGCGTGCACGGCGGCGCGCGTGATCGCCTCCACCTCGTCGGCCGACAGGTCGGTGGCCGGGTTGCGCAGCATCCAGCGGATCAGCTTCAGCGGCGGCGCGAACACGATGCCGTCCGCGGTGAACGGGGGGCGGGCGAGCCGGCCGCCGTGCACGGCCAGCACGGGCGTCACCTGCACCGGCACCTCCGCGACCGCCGAGATCGCGGCGGCGGCGGCCGCGGTGCGGGCGGTCAGCGCGCCCACCAGCTTGGACTGGGTGCGGCCGTCGATGAACAGCTTGCCGCCGTGCTGGGAGATCTCCATGTCCGGGTGCCACGCCTCGTTGTGGACGAGCCACACCCCGCCCGGCCCGATCACCAGTTCGTCGGCGGAGCCGTGTTCGGGGACCGTCCGTGCGTGCAGCACCCGGTGCCCGCGCCGCTCCAGCGTGTGGCGCAGCAGCCGGTTCATGCGCTCCTCGCCGCGCAACCCGAGCCGCCACACCCGCGACGAGCGGTAAACGCGCCAATGGACGAACACGTCAGCAGCCGCCACCAAAACGGCCATGATGATTCCGAAAACAGCGTTGACGAGCAGCCCGCACAGTATGAGCGTCGCCGCCGCCAGAAATACGCGGGTCCGCAATCTCCCTTTTCGGCCGCGCTGCCAGAGCTCCTCGTAGACCGCCTGCGGCGAACCGCCGGTGAACGCGGGCCTGTCTCTGAGGTAGATGGAGCTGCCGAACATGACGTTCCTCCCAGCACCTGCGATGACGCCCTCATTATGAGGACCTGGTCGGCATTGCCGCTACAGTTCGCAGGGTGACTTAAATCAAACTCCGAAGTCACTTCCCGGTCGTCGGTCATTGCTCACCTGCCCTTTTGCGATGATTGGAGCGGGATGGTGACGGGAAGAATTCGTAACGTCACGAAGATGAATGGATGAAAGGCGCGGTGCAAGTATCACCGCAACAAACAGAGCCTTTTTCATCGCCATTGATTTCAGGGTGCCGGGAAGGCGCGGCAGACTGGGACGATGCACCTCAGCGCCGCCGAGAACCTGCCCGTCCGCCAGGCCGTCCCCGGACTGCGCGCGGCCCTGGACGACGGCGGCGCGGCGGTGCTGGCGGCGCCGCCGGGCACCGGCAAGACCACTCTCGTCCCGCTCGCCCTCGCCGGCCTCGCCCTCGGCGGCCCGCCCGCCGCCGGGAAGGTTCTCGTCCTGGAGCCCCGCCGGCTCGCCGCCCGCGCCGCCGCCCGCCGGATGGCCTGGCTCCTCGGCGAACGCGTCGGCGGGCGGGTCGGCGTCACCGTCCGCGGGGAGAGCCGGCCCGGCGACCGGGTGGACGTCGTCACCACGGGCGTCGTCCTGCAGCGCCTGCAAGCCGACCCCGAACTCGCCGGCGTCGGCACGGTGATCCTGGACGAATGCCACGAACGGCACCTGGACGCCGACACCGCCCTGGCGTTCCTGCTGGACGTCCGCGGCACGCTCCGCCCCGACCTGCGGCTGGTCGCCGCGTCCGCCACCGCCGACACCGGCCCGTGGGCGCGCCTGCTCGGCGGCGCGCCCGTCGTGGAGACCGAGGCCGCGCTGCACCCGGTCGAGACGATCTGGGCGCCGCCGGCCCGTCCCGTCCCGCCGCCGCACGGCATGCGCGTCGACCCGGCGTTCCTCGCGCATGTCGCCGCCACCGTCCGCCGTGCCGTGGCCGAACGCGACGGCGACGTGCTGTGCTTCCTGCCCGGCGCCGGGGAGATCGCCCGCGTCGCCGGGATGCTCGGCGACGTGTCCGCCGACGTCCTGCAGGTCCACGGCCAGGCGCCCCGCGCCGTGCAGGACGCGGTGCTCGCGCCCGCGTCCCGCCGCCGGGTCGTGCTGGCCACCTCGGTCGCCGAGTCGAGCCTCACCGTCCCGGGCGTCCGGGCGGTCGTGGACTGCGGCCTCGCCCGTGAGCCCCGCACCGACCACGCCCGCGGGCTCGGGTCGCTCACCACCGTCCGCGCGTCCCGCGCCACCGCCGAGCAGCGGGCGGGACGCGCCGGGCGCGAGGCCCCCGGCACCGTCTACCGCTGCTGGACGCGGGCCGAGCACGACCGGCTCCCGGCCCGCCCGCGCCCGGAGATCGAACTGGCCGATCTCACCGGCTTCGCCCTCCAGGCGGCCTGCTGGGGCGACCCCGACGCCACCGGCCTGGCCCTGCCCGACCCGCCGCCGCCCGCCGCGATGGACGCCGCCCGCACCACCCTGCGCGCCCTCGGCGCCGTCGAGGACGGCCGGGTGACCGGCCGCGGCCGGCGCCTGGCCCGCGTCGGCCTGCACCCCCGGCTCGCCCGCGCGCTGGTCGACGGTGCCGCCGAGGTCGGCGCGCGCGACGCGGCCCAGATCGTCGCCCTGCTGTCGGAGCCCCCGCCCCGCTCCGCCGGCGACGACCTGACCGCCGTCTGGCGCACCCTTCGCCGCCGGAACCGGCCCGCCGACGCGCACGCGGCCCGCTGGCACGACGAGGCGGCCCGGCTCCGCGCCGCCCTCTCCCCGGCCGGCCTCCCCCCGGCCGAGGCCCCAGGTGGCCGGACGGACGATCACGTGGCGGGGACCGTGGTGGCGCTGGCGTTTCCGGAGCGGGTGGCGCGGGTGCGGCGGGGGAGCGGGTATCTGATGGCGTCCGGGACGGGGGCCGTGCTCGCGGAGGGGTCGGCGCTGGCCGGGGCGCGGCCCGAATGGCTCGTGATCGCCGAGGCCGACCGCCCGGCCGGGTCGGCGTCGGCGCGGGTGCGGCGGGCCGTGGTGATCGACGAGGAGGTGGCGCGGTCCGCGGCGGCGCCGCTGCTGGAGACGGCCGAGGAGGTCGCCTGGCGGGACGGGGACGTGGCCGCCCGCCGTGTCGAGCGGCTCGGCGCGATCGAGCTGGACGCCCGGCCGCTGCGCGATCCCGACCCCGAACTGGTCCGGGCCGCCCTGCTGGAGGGCGTCCGCCTTGAGGGGCTCGGGCTGTTCACCTGGCCGCCGGCCGCCGTCGCGCTGCGGGAACGGCTGGGATTCCTGCACCGTGAACTGGGCGGGCCGTGGCCCGCCGTCGACGACGCGGCACTGCTGGAGCGGGTTCCCGGGTGGCTGGCGGGGGCGCGGCGCCGGGCCGACCTCGCGCGCGTCGACGTCGCGGGGATGCTGCGCGGCCTCCTGCCCTGGGACCAGGCCAAGCGGCTGGACGAGTACGCGCCCGAACGCGTCGAGGTCCCCTCCGGGTCGCGGATCCGGGTGGACTACTCGGGTGAGCGGCCCGTCCTCGCGGTGAAGCTGCAGGAGCTGTTCGGCTGGGACGCCGCGCCCGCGCTCGCGGGCGGCCGGGTCCCGCTGGTGGTGCACCTGCTGTCCCCGGCGGGACGACCCGCCGCCGTCACCGCCGACCTGGCCTCGTTCTGGCGCGACGGCTACCGGGCGGTCCGGGCCGAGCTGCGCGGACGCTACCCGAAACACCCCTGGCCGCAGGACCCCGCGAGCGCCGTCCCGACGAAACGGACCGGGCGCGCTAGCGGGAGCTGACCAGGACCTCGATGCCGTCCAGCACCCGGGCGAGCCCGAACTCGAACGCCCGCCGGGGCGCGACGGCCGCGTTGTACTCCTGCCCGGCGGCGGTCCCGACCCGGGTCCCGAGCGGGTAGTCGGCCTCGTCGACGAGCGTGTCCAGCACGGGCGCGACCGACTCCCACCACTGCTCGTCGCTCATGCCGCTGCGGCGCTCGGCCTCGGCGGCGTTGACCGAGACGCGGGCGGCGCTCTCGGCGAAGCCGGTGACGAGCGCGACGACCGAGTCCATCTCCAGGTCGGTGAGGCCGAGACCGTCCACGGCGCGCAGTTCGTACTCGTACTTGGCGAGCAGGTTCGGGCCCATCGGCGGGCGCACCGTCGTGATCTGCAGCATCCACGGATGCCGGTGGAACAGCGCCCAGCCGCCGCGTGCGATGTGCTCCAGCCGGGCCCGCCATGTCTCGCCCTCGGGCGGGGTGAGCTCGCCGAACGCGCGGTCGACCATGACGTCGATCAGTTCGGCCTTGCCGGGGACGTAGGTGTAGATCGACATGGGGGAGACGCCCAGTTCGTCGGCGATGCGGCGCATGGACACCGCGTCCAGGCCCTCGGCGTCGGCCAGCCCGATCGCGGCCCGGACGATCTCCTCGGCGGTCAGCCGCGGCTTCGGCCCGCGCTTCGGCTTCTCCCGCACCCCCCACAGCAGCTCCAGGCTGCGTTTGGGGTCCCCGCTCCCGCTGTACTCGGTCACCGTCCGATCCTCCCAGGATGAAACTCTGTACGTCGTACGTTATATTGGTCGCGATGGTAAATCCGTACTGTGTACATAGTTTGGGAGGGCGTGTGGCGGAACCACGGTTCGCGGTCGTCGCCGAGGGGCTGCGCAAGAGGTACGGCGACACCGAGGCGCTCGCCGGGCTGGACCTGCGCGTGCCCGCCGGCACCGTGCACGGGCTGCTCGGCCCGAACGGCGCCGGCAAGACCACCGCCGTCCGCATCCTGACGACGCTGGCCAGGCCGGACGGCGGGACCGCGCGGGTCGCCGGGCACGATGTCGTGCGCGAGGCGCGTGCGGTGCGCGGCAGGATCGGGCTCGTCGGGCAGCACGCGGCGGTCGACGAGATCCTCGGCGGCCGGCAGAACCTCGTCATGTTCGGCCGCCTCTACCACCTCGGCGCCGCGCGGGCGCGGCGGCGGGCGGACGAGCTGCTGGAGCGCTTCCGGCTGGCCGACGCCGCCGGCAAGGCGGTGGGGGAGTACTCCGGCGGCATGCGGCGGCGCCTCGACCTGGCCGCGTCCATGATCCTCGCGCCGCCGGTGCTGTTCCTGGACGAGCCGACCACCGGCCTCGACCCGCGCGCCCGCAACGAGGTCTGGGACGCGATCCGCGCGCTGGTGGACGGCGGCACGACCGTCCTGCTGACCACCCAGTATCTGGAGGAGGCCGACCGGCTCGCGGCCGGCATCTCGGTGATCGACCGCGGCCGCGTCATCGCCGAGGGCACCCCCGACCAGCTGAAGAAGCGCCTCGGCGGGGACCGCATCGAGGTCGCCCTGGACGATCCCGGCTCCCTCACCGCCGCCGCCGAGATCGTCGGCCGGGTCGCGTCCGGCGGGGTCGACGTGGACGCCGAGGCCCTGCGGATCGGGGCGCCGGTGTCCGGACGGGCCGCCGCGCTGACCGAGGCCGTCCGGGCCCTGGACGACGCGGGCGTCAAGGTCGCCGACATCGGCCTGCGCCGCCCCACGCTGGACGAGGTGTTCCTGCACCTCACCGACAAGGAGGAGGTGTCTTCATGAGCGGAGCGAACCAGGGGGCGGCCGCCTCCCCGCAGGCGGCGGGAAGCCTCCAGACGCTGCGGTGGGCCGTCGCGGACGGGTGGACGCTGACCGGCCGCGCCCTCGCGCACTGGGCGCGCCAGCCCGGCCAGATCGCCATGGGACTGCTGTTCCCGGTGATGGTCGTGCTGATGATGGGCTACCTGTTCGGCGGCCAGATGGACGTGCCCGGCGGCGGCAGCTACCGGGCGTTCATCGTGCCCGGCATGTTCGCGCTGACGATGGCGTTCGGCATGGAGGAGACGTTCGTGCGCGTCGCGGGCGACGCGGCGAAGGGCGTGACCGACCGGTTCCGCACGATGCCGATGTCCCCCTCGGCCGTGGTGACCGGACGGGCCGCCGCCGACATGGTCTACTCGGTCGCCGGGCTGGCCGTGATGGCGGGCTGCGGCGTGCTGATCGGCTGGCGCGTCCACGACGGCGCCGCGAAGGCGCTCGCCGGGTTCGGGCTCCTGCTGCTCCTGCGGTTCTCGCTCATCTGGATGGGCGTCTACCTGGGCCTGGTCGCCAAGGGGCCGGAGTCGGTCGTGGCCGTGCAGATCCTGGTGTGGCCGGTCGGGTTCATGTCCAGCGCGCTGGTCGCGCCGAGCACCATGCCCGGCTGGCTGGGCGCGGTCGCCGAGTGGAACCCGATGTCGGCGACGGTGACGGCGTGCCGCGAACTGTTCGGCGACCCGGTGGCCGGCGGCTCGTGGGCGGCGCAGCACAGCGTGCTGATGGCGGTCGTGTGGCCGCTGGTCATCGCGGCGGTGTTCGCCCCGCTGTCGGTCCGCCGCTACCGCGCCCTCGGCCGCTAGGGCAGGAGCGCGGCGCGGTGGCGGGCCAGCGCCAGCGCCGGATAGCACGCCTCGGGCAGAGGCTCCGCGCCGGTTCCCGTGCGGGGGGAGGACCCCCCGCGTCCCCCCGGGACCGCACTGGCGAAGGCGGTGCGGAGCCTCGCGCCCGCGGCGGCGGCGTCGCAGGGCTGGACCACGCACAGCTCGGCCCGCATCGCCTGCCGCGCCGCCCCCATCAGCGCCGGGACGTCCCCGACGATCACGATCTCGGCGGGGGCGTCCGCATGGGCCAGCCGGACGGCGAGGGCGTGCATCCCGGCGATGCCGGCACCCTCGTAGCGGAACTCGCAGACCAGGCGGTCGCCGTCCAGCGGCCCCTCCTGGATCAGCCACACCGCGCCGGGGACGACCCGCCCGAGCGACCCCTCCCAGGGCGCCGGCGGGGTGCCGCCCAGCCCGTCCGCCGCGCGGCCCGCGGCCCGGCGTCCCTCCACCGGGCCGATCGCGGCGATCGCCCGCAGGAACGCCCGCGCCCCCGGGGTCGCCGCCGCCCGCAGGCAGCCGATCAGGTCACCGAGCGCGGCCCGCCGGGCCTGCGCGTGCGGGGCCGCGGCCTCCAACGCGCCGAGCTGCGCGGACGCCCACACCTCCGCCTGCAGCGGGCCCGGCAGCGCCGGCAACGCGTCCGCCTCCCGGACGAAGGCCGCGTACACCTCGCGAAGCCCCGGCAGCATCAGCTCGGGGCCGGTGGAAGATCGGCTCGCACTCACCACGTCAGCCTATGAGACGCGGGTCTCCGGTCGTGCCTGCCATCCGTCGGTGATCGGCTCGACGCCGTCCAGCATCCGGGCGACCTCCCGCAGCGCGCCCAGCTCCTCGTGGCAGGCCGGGCACGCGGCCAGATGCGCCTCGAACGCGCGGCGGTCGGGCTCCTCCAGCAGGCCGAGGGCGTGGGCGCCGACGTCGATGTGCAGCGTGTCCGCGCTCATGGCGTCACGCCTCTCTCCTCCAGGGCGATGCGCAGTGACTTGAGGGCGTAGTAGACCCGGGACTTCACCGTGCCCACGGGAATGCCGAGACGTTCGGCCGCCTCGTTGACCGAGCGGTCCCGAAAGAAGGTCTCGTTGAGGACCTCGCGGTGGGCGGGCGACAGCGCGAGGAGGGCCTCGGACACCACGACGGAGCGCAGCAGATCCTCTAACCCGTCGGGGACGTGCATGTTCTCCAGCGGGCCTTCGCCCGCCTCCTGCGGCCGTGCGTTCTTGCGGCGCTGGTCGTCGATGACGATCCGGCGGGCGACCGTCGCCAGCCACGGCAGCAGCGAGGCCGCGTTCTCGTCCAGCTGGTGCGCGCTGCGCCACGCGCGGATCATGGTCTCCTGCACCACGTCCTCGGCCCAGTGCCGGTCACCGCCGGTCAGCCGCAGGACGAACGACAGCAGCGGGCGGCCGTAGACGCGGTACAGCTCGGTCACGATCACCTGGTCGTCCACGTCGCCGGCGGGCCGCGGACCGTGGAACCAGCTCCACGGTCCGGGCAGGCTTTCGCGGGTGGCCGGCGGGGCGGCCGGTGCTCTGTGGGCCATCGGGGTCTCCGGGCGGGGTGCGGGGACAGGACAGCGCGGGTGACCGTGAGCCGGATGCCACATTGGGAGCGATGTGAGCAGGGCGTCACGTTGGAAGGTAGTACGTGCTCCGGTGACGCCCGGTTCAACTGGGACCGGTCCGAGACGGATTTTCCAGAAGATCCCTAACTAGTTCGCCACCTTTCTCTTACCTCCGGTGCGGGCGATCGCTGCGCGGCGTCCAAAGGTGCGTACGGTCAGCGACGAGATTCCGGCGCGGACGTCTTCCACGGGGCAACGCTCACTCCACGCTTTGGAGCGAATGCGGGCATCGGGCCCATTTGCCCAAGAGGACCGAGGGGCGGGATCGGCACAGTGAGAGGGAACGGGGAAGCACAGCTCAGCTACCGCCTGCTGCTGGCGGTGGACATCCAGGGGTACAGCAGGCGCGACACGCGCGAGCAGTTGCTCGCGCAGCGGCAGCTGTCGGACGCGCTCGACCACGCCGCGCGCGGCGTCGGCCTCGACCGCGCAGCCTGGGACAAGCAGGTCGGCGGGGACGGCGAGCTCGCCACGCTGCCGGAGGGGGTCGACCCCGCGCCGGTGGCCGGGGACTTCGTGATCCTCCTCGACGAGGCACTGGGCGAGGTCAACCAGGACGCCGGCCGGTTCCGGCTGCGGGTGCGGCTCGCGCTGCACCACGGCACGCTGACCGCCGGGCCGTTCGGGCCCGCCGGCGACGCGCCCATCGTCGTCCAGCGGCTGCTGGACGCGACGCCGCTGCGCCGCCTGCTGTCCGGCGACGCCGGCCGCGACCTGGCCTACGTGGTATCGGACTCGCTGTTCGACGACGTCGTCCGGACCGGGTTCTGCGCGCTGCCGCCGCGCGACTTCCAGGCCGTCAAGGTCGTCGCGAAGGGCACCGCGTTCCGCGGCCACATCCACACCGGCCGCGCGGCCCGCCGCCAGGCCGACGCCGACGGCGCGCGGGGCGGACCGGCATCCCGGTCCGCCCCGCGGCACGCACGCGTCCTGACGCTCCCCGCCCTGGCCGTTCGTTGATCAGCCGCGAGGCCGGTCATCGGGTTCGTTTGTGCCGGTGGTGCGCGAGTGGTTACGGTTTGACGGTGATCCAGGCCACAGCCACCACCAGCGCCGCGCCCGAAGAGGTGTTCCGGCACCTGGCCGTCCCCGAGGCGTGGGGCGCCTGGGGCAGGTTCCCCGCGCCCGCCAAGCAGGTGCGCAACGGCGACACCACCACCTACGGCGTCGGGACGGTCAAGAAGATCTGGCCCGTCAGCGAGCAGACCGTCGCCTACGAGCCGTACACGCACTTCGGCTATGTCGCCCTGTCGGGGCTGCCCGTGCGCCGCTACCGCTCGGACGTCCACCTGGAGGCCAGCGGCTCCGGCACCTCCATCCGCTGGGAGGCGGTGTTCGAGCCGCTCGTCCCCGGCACCCGCCCGGTCGCCCGGTTCATGCTGCGGGCGCTGCTGTCGATGTTCACCCGGTGGCTGCCCGCGCACCTGGAGCACTGTCCCGCCGGCTGCCCCGCGCGCCGGGCCGACCTCTGAACGGGCCGGGGCCGCACCACCCCCGGTGCGGCCCCCGGTGAAAAGGTGCAGGCCGAGAGCACCCCGCAGTTCTCTCGGCCTGCACGATCGTGACCCCCGTGCGGAACCCGTCAGGCGGGATCGGGTCCGTACACCTCCCACAGCTCCCCGGCGAAGAACCTCCCGAAGTCGAGGAGCTTGCCCGCCCCGTCCGGGCCCATCGCCCGGAGCGTGGTGAGCTGCCGCGCGAAGTCCGACAGCTGGATGTGCAGCACGCCCGCCGCGACGACCCGCGCGCCGTCCTCCTCGTCCGCGCCGACATGGCCGTCCAGCAGCCGCACGTACAGCGTGGACGTGTCCGGCCAGATGCGTGTCGGCGGCCCGTGCAGGACGTTCTTGTGCCCGCTCAGCGTCCGCCGCCGGCCTTCGCCGTCGGTGTAGAGCAGCCGGTACCTCATCAGCCGCCGGTCCTGGGCGCCGCCGGCGACGAACAGGTTGAACGTGCCCCGCTCGACCGGGCAGCGGCCCCCGTTCCCGGCGGCGTCCACCCACCCCTCGGCCTTCGCCTCGTGATCGGGATCGGCCAGGAACCGGTCGGCGTCCTCCGCGGTGATCGTCAGGCGGAACGACAGGTGCCGGCGCCCCTCCGCCAGCCCGCCGGCCCGCGGGTCGATCTCCCCGTAGGTGACGAACCCCTTCATCTCCTCGGTGAACGACAGCGACGTACGGCCCGCGGCCGCGGTGGACGGTCCCCGTGTCGCACCGCGGCCCCCCGAGTCCGGGCCGTACGCCGAGCCGTTCCCCGCCCCGCCCAGCGAGCCGGCGCCCCCGGCCGGCTCGGCCCCCGTGGCGGACGGGACGGTGCCGGAGGGGGCCGCACCGCGTGGTGCGGGCACGTCCTCCAGCAGCCGCGCGGCCATACGATCGGCGTGCGCGGCGATGGTGAGCGCGGGGTTCGGGCCCACCGGTCCCGGCATCGCCGCCCCGTCGGCGATGTAGAGGCCCGGGAACCCGAACACCTCGCCGAAGGCGTCGCAGACGCCTTCGCCCGGGTGGCCGCCCATGGGGGCGCCGCCCAGCGGATGAACGGTGATGATGCGCTTGCGGAACCACATCGGGTTGTCGGCGTAGTCGGCGCCGAGCACGTCCGCGATACCCCGCATCGTCTTGCGGAGGCGGCGGAACAGCGCCTCGCTGCTCTCGGCCGTCCAGTCGGCGGCGAGCCGGCCGCCCCGCAGATGCAGCCGCCCGTCGGCGGTGTCGCGGCCCATGCCGAGCAGCGGCAGCGAGCTGACCGTGAGGGCGCCGTCGCCGATCAGGTCGGAGATCTCCTTGGACATGTTCGTGTCGGGCGCGTCCTTGAAGAACTCGGTGAACCGGTTCCACAGGAACTTCACGGCGCGTTCGAAGTCGTTGCGGAGGTCGAGGCTGTCGACGATCCAGTCGGTGAACCCCGGGTAGCCGCCGTCCTCGATGTAGGCGCCGCGGCCCGCGCCGGGCACGCCGTCCAGCTCGTCCGGCAGCCGGATCGCCGTGGTGATCACCGGGCCGCGGCTGGCGTTCAGCGGGCGGACCCGGTTGCGGTCCTTGGCGCGCAGCAGGAACGTCAGCAGGTCGCCGTTGCCGCTGAACCGGGTGCCGAGCGCCTTGCTCAGCCCCGGGAACGCCTCCCGCGACTTCAGCAGCAGGTACGTCGTGCCGTAGGCGCCGGCGCCGAGGATCAGCCGGTCGCAGGAGATCGTCCGGACGGGCAGGCGCCGCTTCTTCGCGGTCAGGTCGGCGTGGTGGACGTAGTCGACCTCGTACCCGCCGCCCGGCCGCGGCCGGATCGCCTTCACCTCGCGGCACGTGCGGATGTCGGCGCCGTGGTGCGCCGCCGCCGACAGGTAGGTGTGGTCGAGGCTGTTCTTGGCACCGTCATTGCAGCCGATGTCGCACTCGCCGCACAGCCTGCACGTCCGCCGCCCGGCGCCGTGGATGTTGCCGTAGCCGGCGTCCGCGATCGGCAGGCCCAGGCCCGGGGCGCCGCCCGGCCGCGAGGCGAAGCTGACCGCGAGCGGCGGCAGCGAGATCTGCAGCCCCAGCTCGGCCGCCGCGTCCTGCATCGCGTGCGTCTTCGGCGTGTCGTCGAAGGGGGCCTGCTCCAGCGGGTACGGCGTCGCGCCCAGCATCTTCTCGACCGCGTCGTAGTGCGGGTCGAGGTCGGCACGCGAGATCGGCCAGGGGGTGTGGCCGCCGTCCGGGCGCTCGTCGACGAACCAGCGCTCGTCCTTGCGCAGCAGCACGTTGGCGTAGATCAACGATCCGCCGCCGAGCCCGGACGACACCACCGAGTCGCAGCCCTGGAAGCCCCAGACGTCGAACATCCCGTACAGGCCCTCGGCCGGGTCCCAGAACGCCCGTCCCATCTGGGCCGGCGACCGGGGGAAGGTGCCCGGCGGGTAGGGCTGCCCGCGCTCCAGCAGGACGACCTGCTCACCGGCCTCCGCCAGCCGGAACGCGGCGACGGACCCGCCGAACCCGGACCCGACGACCACGGCGCCGACATGCTCTGCTCCGGCCATCGCTCAGCCCGCCTTCCGCTTCAGGAAGTCGACGACCTGGGGGAACACCTCGGTGTCGGCGCGCAGCCCGATGAACGGGTCCTGGTGGCCGTAGCCGGGCAGGATCGCCAGCTCGTGCAGGCCGGGCGTGGCCTTTTCGAGCAACCGGTGGCAGACGATGTTGGAGTCGGTGAACACGTGGTTGCGGTCTCCGGTGAGGAACAGGATCGGTGTCGTGACCGTTTCGGCGCGCGACAGGTAGTCGTCCGGCAGGGCGGCGTAGCGGGGGTCGCGCGGGTCGTACTTCACCGCGCGGCCGGAGCACACCATCTTGCGGATGTGCCGGTAGTAGTTGACGTTGCAGGCCCCGAACAGGTCGGGCAGCCGGCCGTGCGTGACCGGCGAGATGTTCGCGTGCGTGAAGATCGGTTTCCCGCCGCCCCACATGAAGCTGAGCATGTGGCAGGCGGGCTCCTCGCAGTCGCGGTGGAACGGCGCGACCGCCTTGGCGAGCATCCAGCCGCGCGTCATGATTGGAGCGGTCCCGTACCGGGGGTCCAGATGGTACGGCCCGAGCAGGTACTCCATCAGCGGCGGCCCGTACCCGAGCTTGATCTTCGACCAGCGCGGGGTGCGCGGGGTCAGCGCGACACTGTTGCAGGTCAGGCTGGTGATACCGGTGACGGTGCCGGCGAACAGCGCCATCGCGAACGAGACCGCCCCCAGGCAGTGCGTGATCACGTGCACCCGCCGGTCCCCGATGTGGCGCCGCAGCTCGGCGAGTGCCGCCGGGTGGTCGTGGAGCGCCACGGCGTCGAGGTTGTGGCGCTGCGTCTCGGAGTTGTAGGGGAAGCGGCTGCTGATCCGGAAGTCGACCGTCCACACGTCGCCGAACCCGGCGTCGTGCAGGAAGTTCACCATGTTGGTGTGCTCCGGCATGATGAACATGTCGCTGGACGTCGTCAGGCCGTGCACCAGCAGGACCACGTCGTCGCAGTCCGCGCGGCGGAACCGGGTGAGGTACAGGCCCAGCCCGTCGTCGGTGGCGAAGGGATGCACGGACGCCTCGGCGTCCGTGACGCCCGCGAGCGTGAAGCGCGCGATCCGCTGCTGTTCCATGGTCATCCCCTCCGCTTCCTGCCGCTCCAACCCTGCCAAACGCGGATATCGGCGCGGCATCGTGGAGAACCCGTACTTACGTGCGTCACCGGGCCCACGGAACGTACGGGACCTACGCGAATTAAGAGTCAGATCTCCATGGAACGGTTCATTGCGGTTGCGACACCGACCCGCGAGGAGACGCCGATCTTGGCGAAGACGCGGGACAGATGGGTCTCGACCGTCCGGACGCTGAGGTACAGCCGCTCGGCGATCTGCTGGTTGCCGAGCCCCTCCGCGACGAGCAGCGCGATCTCGTGCTCGCGCGGCGACAGCCCGAACGGCAGGTTCTTCCTGCCGCCCCTGGAACCCTTGGCGGGCGGCCCGGTGGCCGGCACCCGGACGCCGATCTTGCGCTGCTCGCGCAGGGTCTGGGCGTGCAGGCCCCTCATCCCGCACGATTCGAAGATCTCCGCCGCCGCGCGCAGCCGCTCCCGCGCCTGGGAACGGTCGCCGGCGGCGGCGTGCGCGAGCCCGGCGGCCAGCTCGGCCCGTCCCTGCTCGGGCCGCCGCCCCACCTTGGCGAGCAGCCCGGCCGCCTCGGCGGCCACCACGGCGGACCCGGCCGGGTCGGCGGCCCGCATCGCGTGCGCGCGGGCCAGCCGGGCCACCCCCACATCGCCGGTGAGCGCCGGATTGGCGATCGCCTCGGCGATGTCGGCCCAGTTCGCGGCGTCGGCGGGGTTCTCCTGCGCGGCGCGGACGCACGCGAGCGCCTCCGCGCAGATCACCAGCGTGCTGAAGTCCAGGCCCAGGGTGCCGTCGCCGCAGGTGGCGATCAGCGCGGTGGCGCCCTCCTCCAGCCGGCCCTCGTTGATCATCGCGAGGGCGCGGGCGACATGGGCCATGTGCGTCCACCACTCGCCCGAGCCGGTGTCGTTGGCGACGGCCTCGTCCCCGGCCCGCACCGCCCGCTCGTGATCGCCCCGCCAGGACGCGGTCAGGCACTGCTGGATCAGCCCGTAGGCGAGGACCTCCTGCGAGCGCAGGTCACGGCCGACCGCGGTGGCCTCGTCGGCGACCGCGGTGGCCTCCTCCAGCCGCCCGAGCTGGGCCAGCACGCGGGACCGCCCGGTCAGCATGTAGCCGAGGATGAACGTCTGCCCGGTCGTCCGGGAGATCGACACCAGCCGCTCCGCGTGCCGCAGCGCCTCGTCGTACATGCCGAGGAACGACTCGGCGAACACCAGCCAGGCGAAGCAGTCCAGGCAGTCGGCGAAGTCGTTGTCGGACGCGGCGGAGAACAGCTGGTCGGCGGTCCGCGCGTAGCCGATCGCCTCCTCCACCTCGCCGCGCCCGTAGGACACCATCGTCCGCATCGACGTGACGGCAGCCGTCAGCCCAGGACCCCAGCCGGGGGCGCTCTCGGGGAGACTGTCCAGGACGGCCTGGGCCCCGCGGGTGTCGATCTTCTGGATCCGGTCGGCGACGAGCCGGATGCGCAGCAGCACGGCCTCGGGGGTCTGCCGGTCGGTGATGCGGCGCAGCTCGTCCAGCACCAGCGCCCGCGCCTCGTGGATGCGGCCGAGCTGCCGCTCCATCACCGCGCACATGTGCACCGTCCGCGCACGCCGGACGGTGTCGTCCAGGGGCAGCAGCCCGAGCAGGGTCCGCGCGGTCTCGCGGCCCTCCTCCGCGTGGCCGCTGACGGCCTGCATGTGGGTCAGCTCGACCAGCAGCTCGGCCCGGTCGGGGTAGGTCCCGTCCGCGTTGTCGGGCATCAGATCCAGCGCGGCCCGCAGCCAGTACGCGGCGGTGCCGGGCGCCTGGAGCGCGACGACGCGGGCGGCCTCCACCAGCGTCCGGATCGCCTCGGTGTCCCCGAACCGCGCCGACCGCACCACATGGTGGGCGCGCACGGCCGCCGGCGCGCCCAGCTCGGCCAGCCGCGAGGAGACCCGCGAATGCGCCGCGATCCGCCACCCCGCCGCCGTCGAGGCGTACGCGACGTGCCGGACCAGCGGATGCCGGAACCGGAACCGGCCGCCGGTGGTGGGACGCACCACGTCGTGCCCGGTCAGCACGTCCAGCGCGGTGAGCGCGGCGTTCTGCTCCATCTCCGCGGCCACCGCCGCGAGCGCGGGCTCGAACACGTCCGCGGCGACGGCGGCGCCGCGGGCCATCTGCAGCGCCTGCGGCGGCAGCGCGCTCAGCTCCACCTGCAGCGCCGCCCGCACCGCCGGCGGCATCTCGGTCAGGGGCGCGACGCCCTTCTCCCAGTGCCGGTCCAGGGCGGTGCCGGCCGCGGGCGCGCCGTCCGCCATCTTGGCCAGCGCCTCAAGGTAGAACGGGTTCCCGCCGCTGGCCTTGAACAGCGCCTGGCACCGCGAACGGCTGACGTCCGGGCCGAGGAACTCCCTGACCTCGCTCTGGGTGAACGGCTCCACCGTGACCCGCACGCCCTGCGGCCCGGCCGCGTCCACCAGCGCCGCCAGCCGCGGCGACGCCTGCGCCGGCCGGTAGGCGACCGCCACCAGCACCCGCGCGCGCGGCGGATGCCGCACCAGATGGTCCAGCAGCTCGATCGTCGCGTCGTCGGCCCAGTGCAGGTCGTCCAGGATCAGCACCAGCCCGGACGGCTCGGCCAGCTCCTCCAGCAGATGCCGGACGGTGCGGTGCAGCTGATACCGCGCCACCTGCGATTCGGGAGAGGCGGCCGGCGGCTCGCCGGTCAGGTCGGCAAGAGCGGGGAACACCGTCCCCAGCAGCCGCAGCGCGGCCGGTGGCAGGCTCAAGGTGTGCTCTTCGAGCCGGTCGTCCAGGGCATCGACGACGGCGCCGAACGGCATCTCCTGCTCGAACTCGGCCGCCCGCCCGGCCACGAACGGCAGCTTCCGCGCCATCGCCCCGTCGGCCAGCTCGTTCAGCAGCCGTGTCTTGCCGGCCCCGGGCTCGCCGACCATCGCGAGAAAGCCGTAGCCGTCCTCGGCGGCGTCGAGGACGCGGCCGATCTCCTGGAGCGCCTCCCGCCGTCCGACCAGCGGGGGATTACCGGAACCGCCCATCATGCCTCTTCGAGCAGGAGGAGCGCCGTCCTCGGCCGGCCGGTGCATCGCTTCCCCGTCCCCGCCGCCGGACGCCGCCGGACCTCGATGACCACGGTTCGCCGGTGCGCGCCGCATCGTGAGAGGCGGGTGCGCACAGGGCGTTCACGCGTGCGGGGAGTCACGTCCACACCCCAACAGCGCCAGGAGGGTCGATACGCCGTGATCATGCTTCTCGTCGTGGTCCCTGAGAATTGACGGGATTTACCTTATCGGCGACAACGTCAATGAGCCGGGCCAACACGCCCCAGCTCATGCGTGATCTCTACGAAACGGCCTCCTCCGTGACCGTATGTACATAGCTATCAACCGTTGTCGGGCGCCCCCTGTCAACATCGGGAGGGTAACCGTTCCGTAGCCGTGACATCCGCGGGGGCAAGCGGGCGGGCGGGCGGGCGAGGGGGCGGG
>NZ_BCQQ01000095.1 GCF_001552155.1 Actinomadura formosensis NBRC 14204
TTGTCGCGTGGCTTGGGGGCGGCGGCTGGGGTGGGTGCGCGTGTTTCTCGTCGCGCCGCCGTCGCCTTGGAAACCGGCGCGTCGGCTCGATCGCCGGCGCCGTACTGCTGTTCCTCATTGTGATCGGTGCGTTCGCCGCGTCCGGTATCGCGTTCATCAAGATGACCGGCGTGGGGTGGGCTGGGTGGGTTAGATGGCGTCGCGGAGTAGGGGGCAGGACATACAGCGGGGGCCGCCTCGGCCGGAGCCCAGTTCGCTGCCGCTGATGCGGATCACCTCGATGCCGGACGCCTCCAGTTGCGCGTTCGTTTCGATGTTGCGTTCGTAGGCGACGCAGAGGCGGGGGGCCACGGCGAGGGTGTTGTTGCCGTCGTCCCATTGCTCGCGCTCGGCGGTCACCGGGTCCAGGCCCGTGTCGATCACCTTGAGGCGGTCGAGGCGCATCGCCGCGGCGGCGGCTTCAAGGAACGGGCGGGGCTCGGAGACGCGCAGGTCACCGTTGGTGAGCGTGACCGTGTGGGCCATCAGGGAGTGCGCCACCGGCGGGTACATGACGACGGTGTCCACATCGACCATGGTGCAGACGGTGTCCAGGTGCATGGTCGCCCGTTCCTGGGCGATCGGGACGGCGAGGACGGTGTGCGCCAGCCCGGCGTTGATGGCCTGGCGGGCCAGGCGCTCCACGCCCGCGGGAGTGGTGCGCTCGCCGGTGCCCACCGCGATCACGCCCGGCGCCAGAAGGAGGATGTCCCCGCCCTCGACGTGCTCCAGGGACGGCGAGTACACCGGCTCCACGCCCGCGAAGCGCGGGTGGTGCGCGTAGATGAGACCGGTCAGGGCGGATTCGCGGCGCCGGGCGTCCATGGCGAGGCTCGTCACCGCGACGCGGTCGCCGATCCACGTGCTGTTGTCGCGGGTGAACAGCAGGCTGGGCAGGGGGTCGATGATGAAGTCGAGCCGGTCCATGAGCCGGTAGACCAGGCCGTGCCCCGCCTTGAGCTCCTCGTGGGCGAGGCCGGCGATCAGGGTGTGGGAGAGGTCCTCGGGGTCGAGTGCGCGCAGGTACTCCTTGACGACGCGGCGTAGCTGGTCGCCGAGGCGCAGGTCGGTGGTGGCGTCGGTGATCGCCTGCTCGCGCGCCTCCTCGTACTCCAGCGCGTCCTGGAGCAGCTCCGTCAGGTAGAGGACCTCGACGTCGCGGGAACGGAGGGCCTCCGCGAACGCGTCGTGTTCCTCCTGGGCCCGGGCGGCCCACGGGATCGCGTCGAACAGCAGCTTGTCGGTGTTGCGCGGGGTGAGCCGTTTCAGTTCCGCGCCGGGACGGTGGAGTAGGACGGTCCGCAGCCGTCCGACTTCGCTGGTGACCCGGTGCTCGTGTGCTTTCATCCCTGCCGTCACCTTCCGCAGTCTAAGCGGGCGGACCTATGCCACCATGCCCGGGTGATCATCAGGGCGCTGCCGCTTCACCTGGCGTCGGCGACGATGCTGCGGGTGTCGGCGGAGGGCGTCGCGACGGCCCTGGTCCTGACCGTCCAGGCGCGGACCGGGAACGCCGCCACCGCCGGGTACCTGCAGACCGCCATGACGCTGCCGTACGTGCTGAGCGGTCCGGTGATCGGCAACGTGCTGGACCGGGTACGGCGTCCGCGTCGCGTCGCCGTCGCTCTTGCCGCCTGCTACGCGGTCGCGACCGGGGTGTTGCTGGCGACGGCGGGGCGGTCGCCGCTCGTGCTGGCCCTCGGGGTCGCGACCGTGATCGGGTGCACCGAGCCGATCGTGGTCGCGTTGACCAGCCTGCTGCCCCGGTTCGTCCCGGCGGGACGGCTCTCGCGTGCGTACGGCCTGGAGGCGTCCAGCTACAACCTCGCGGGCATCGCGGGACCCGGCCTGGCCGCGGCCCTCGCCGCACTGGCCGGGGGCGGGTACGCGGGGACCGCCGTGGTCGCCGTCGGGGTCGTGGGGCTGCTGACGCTGCCGCTCCTCCCCTTCCCCGGCCCCGATGCGGAGGTGGAGGCGCGCGGGCGGGCGGGCGTCGGCTCGATGATCACGGGCGGGCTGGTCGTGCTCGCCGAAGGGCGGGTGCTCCGGGCGCTGACCGCGGCGACGACGCTCGCCTGGACGGGGTTCGGCGGGATCGCGGTGACGGCGGTGCTGCTGGCCGAGCACATCGGCGCCGCACCGAGCGCGGGCGGACGGCTGCTCGTGGCGCTCGCGGCCGGGTCGCTCATCGGGTCGCTCGCGTCCAGCCGGTGGCTGACGCCGAAGCACGCCGAGCCGGTCATGCTCGCCGGTCTCGTCGCGTTCGGGGCGGCGCTCGCGGCCCTCGCCGTCACACCGTCGGTGCCGTGGGCGACCGCGGCGTTCGTCGCGGCGGGGATCGCGGAAGGGCCGGTGTTCGCGGCCACCCTGATGCTCCGGCAGCGCGAGTCGCCGCCCGACCGGCTCGGCCAGGTCAACACGACGGCGGGCAGCCTCAAGATCGGCGCGTCGGCGCTGGGGGCCGCGCTGACCGCCGCGGCGGCCGGCGCGATCGGGCCCGTCGGGCTCGTGCTGGCGATCGCCGCGTTCCAGTTCGCGGGCGCGGCCGTCGGGTGGACGCTGCTGCGCCTCCCGGCGGACGGCCCGTAAATTCCAGGGACCCGTGGCCGGACGGTCGGGCAACGGCTAATGATCCGTCCGCGACCGAGAGGCCACACCATGCCGTCGATGAGCCGGTCCTCGCCACCCCGGTCCTCGCCCGATTCCGGGGAGGACGACGCGTCCCTGATCGCCGCGTCCCGCGCCGAGCCCGAAAGGTTCGCCGAGTTGTTCCACCGGCACGCGCCGGTGATCCTGCGGTACGTGACGCGGCGCCTCGGCCGGGACGCCGCCGAGGACGTCGTCGCCGAGACCTTCCTGGTCGCCTTCGACCGGCGGTCCCGCTACGACCTGTCGCGCCCGGACGCGCGGCCCTGGCTGTACGGGATCGCGTCCAACCTGACCAGGCGGCATCGCCGTGCCGAGGTGCGGGCGCTCCGGGCGCTGGCGCGCGGCGGCGTGGACCCGGTCACCGAGCCGTTCACCGACGCGGTGGAGAGCCGCGTCCACGCCGGTGCCCGGTCCCGGGCGCTGCCCGCCGCGCAACGCGAGGTCCTGCTGCTGGTGACGTGGGCCGGACTGACCTACGACGAGGTCGCCGAGGCGCTCGGCGTCCCCGCCGGGACGGTCCGGTCCCGCATGAACAGGGTTCGCGCCAAACTCCGCCGCGCGCTCGGCGACGCCGCCTCTCCCGTCCCGACCGAGGAGCCCCAGAATGGATGAACTGAAGCTGGTGGAGCGGCTGCGCTCCGAGGTGCCCGAGGACATCGACGTGACCGGCGCCGAGCGGCAGTGGCGGCGCCGCGCGCTCGGCGGCGCCGCCCGGCGGCAGGCGCCGTGGCGGCCGATTCTGGTCTCCGGGCTCGCCACCGCGACCTGCGGCGGCGTCCTGGCCGTGGCCGTGCTGAGCGGCCGGGACACCCCGGCCCGCCCGATGGGCAACGTGGCCGCGGTCCTCACCCAGGCCGCCGACCAGACGGCGCATGACCCCACGCCGGGCCCCGGCCAGATCGTCTACCAGGAGACCGTGGACCGGCGGCGCGTCGGCGGCACCGGCCGCTGGTACCGGATCCGCACCGAGACCTGGCTGCCGGTCGAGGGCGCGGCGACCGGGCTCGTCCGGCAGCGGAACTCGATCCGGCCCGGGCCGGGCGAGCAGCTCCCGCCGGACGGCGAGATCACCCTCGGGCCCTGCCCGGCCGCGCCGCCGATCGAACGCCCCTACCTCGGCGGCCTGCCCGCCGACCCCGACGCCCTGCTCCGCCTGCTCGCCCGCGAAGGCGAGGGCCCCCGGGGCGAGCGGATGTGGAGCGCGGCGTCCGACCTCATCGACCGTCCCGCGCCGCCGCGGGTGCGCGCGGCCCTGTACCGCGCGATCGCCGAAATCCCCGGTGTCCGGCTGCGCACCGACGCCGTGGACGCCGCCGGCCGGCACGGCGTCGCGGTCACCCGCACCCAGGACGGCGTCCGCGACGAACTGATCTTCGACCGTACGACCCACCGCTTCCTCGGCACCCGCACGGTCATCACCGAAAGCGGCAACCCCCTGGGCGCCCCGGGCACCGTCACGGCCTCCAGCGCCCTGCTGCGAACCGCGATCGTCGACCACGCGCCCACACCGGGGCCGAACGCGGAGCCCGGCAACTGCTGACCCCCCGGAAGCGGTGACCGGCCGCCCCGGTCACCGCTTCACCGGGCGGAAAAACCGGTCGACTCCGGCCCGTCCAGGCCGTAATGTCCGTGGCATGTTCTTCGCAGCCGGCGCCCGGACGCTCGCAGGCATCGACCTGCTGAGCGCGGTGCCGGCTGCCTTCTCGGCATCCGACGGCGACCGAGGCTGACCCCTCTCCGTCCCGCCTCCGGAGAACCAGCGGAGGGGGGTGGTTCCAGGTATGCGCGTACGCGCACGGGTTCTCACCGGATCCATCAGTGAGGACGAGACCAATGGCCAAGCGGCTTTACGAGCGCGACAAGCCCCACGTCAACATCGGGACGATGGGGCACGTCGACCACGGCAAGACGACGCTGACCGCGGCGATCACGAAGGTGCTCGCCGAGCGCGGGCTGGCGTCCGCGGTACCGTTCGAGCGCATCGACCGGGCCCCCGAGGAGCGCGACCGGGGCATCACGATCAACGTCGCGCACGTCCAGTACGCGACCGCGACCAGGCATTACGCCCACGTCGACATGCCAGGGCACGCCGACTACGTGAAGAACATGATCTCCGGGGCGGCGCAGGTGGACGGGGCCGTCCTCGTGGTCTCCGCGCAGGACGGGGCGATGCCGCAGACGCGCGAGCACATCGTGCTCGCGCGGCAGGTCGGGGTCGAGTACATCGTGGTGGCGCTGAACAAGGCCGACACGGTCGAGGACACCGAGCTTCTCGACCTGGTCGAGCTGGAGATCAGGGACCTGCTCTCGGAGTACGGGTTCCCCGGCGACGAGGTGCCGATCGTGCGGGTGTCCGGGCTGCGGGCGCTGGAGGGCGACCCGTACTGGACGGCCCGCATCGTCGACCTGCTCGACGCGATCGACGCGTACGTGCCGGTGCCGCGGCGGGTCCTCGACGAGCCGTTCCTCATGCCGGTCGAGAGCGTCCTCACGATCACCGGGCGCGGCACCGTCGTGACCGGGGTCGTGGCGCGGGGCTCGGTCCGGGTCGGGGACGCCGTCGAGGTCGTCGG
This sequence comes from Actinomadura formosensis NBRC 14204, assembly GCF_001552155.1. GTDB lineage: Bacteria > Actinomycetota > Actinomycetes > Streptosporangiales > Streptosporangiaceae > Spirillospora > Spirillospora formosensis. The sequence goes on from NZ_BCQQ01000095.1 coordinate 5,262, forward strand.
GCTCGGCGAGACGTTCGGCACCGTCGCGACGGGGCTGGAGACGTTCGGGCAGACGATGGACCACGCGCAGGCCGGCGACAACACCGCCATGCTGCTGCGCGGCGTCAAGCGGGACCAGGTCCGGCGCGGGCAGGTGATCAGCGTGCCGGGTGCGATCCGGCCGCACCTGCGGTTCCGGGCGCGGGTCCGGGTGCTGACCGCTGCCGAGGGGGGACGGACCAGGCCGTTCTTCCACGGGTACCGGCCGCAGTTCCACTTCCGCACGACGGACGTGGTCGGCGGCGTCGACCTCGGCGAGGGCGGCATGGCGCTGCCCGGTGACACCGTCGAGATGGCCGTCGAACTGGGCCGGCCGGTCGCGATGACCGAGGGGCTCGGGTTCGCGATCCGCGAGGGCGGCCGGACGGTCGGCGCCGGCACGGTCACCGCGCTGCTCGACTAGCGGCGAGGGGCCCGGCGGGGGCATCCGCCGGGCCCCTCTAGTCTTGCGTGGGGTCGAATCCGTCCGTCGGGTGACCGAGTGGTCGCGAATCGCTGGCGGATGCGATCTTGATGTGGTGAGATTTCGACATCATCCCCGCAGACAGCCCCAATAATGGAGAACGTGTGCGATCCCCCCGCGCCCTGATCCCTCTGCTCTCGGTCGGCGCCGCCGCCGCGGTCGTCACCGCGGCCGCCACCGGCGCCAGCATCGAGGGCCTGCCGGGCGGCGGAGGCCCCGCCCACGCCGACGGAGCCGCGGAACGCCCCGCCGCCGTGACGGTCAACGCGCTGACGTGGAACGTCTGCGGCGGCCCCGAATGCCCGTCCGGCGCCGCGCCGGAGCGGCTCACCAAGCAGATCACCGCGCGGATGCAGGCCACCGAGGTCGGGGGACGCAAGGTCAGGCCGAACGCCGTCCTCCTCCAGGAGGTCTGCGAGGGGCACGTGCGCGCCTTCAAGAAGACCTTCGCCAAGTGGACGTGGGCGTTCGCCCCGGCGACCGGCGACTGCGCGCGGGGCCAGGGCAAGATCGGGGTCGCGATCGGCGCCGACGCTCCGCTCACCGAGCCCCGCCAGGCCAAGCTCCCCGCCCCCGCCGGCCGGACCCGCACCGCCCTGTGCGGTGAGGTCCCGTCCTGGACGACCCGGGTGTGCGTCACGCAGCTCAGCACGTCCGAGGACGGTACGTGGCGGACCAAGGAGGCCCGCGCCCTCGCCACTCTCGCCGGCCACGGCCGCGTCCTCCTCGGCGGCGACTTCGCCGACAACCCGGACAGCCCCGCGCTCGACCCGCTGTACCACGCGTACGCCGAATGCGACCAGACCGGGACGTCCCGGACCGGCGCGATGACCCAGCAGAACTGGCAGGGGACCGCCGTCCAGAAGACCGACTACCTCTTCATCACCAAGTCGGCCGCCGTCTCCTGCAGCGTCCCCCCCACCCGCACGAAGACGTCGGACCACCGCCCGATGTCAGCGGTGATCCACTTCCGCTGACAACCCCACCGGGACCAAGGCGACAAACCCCACCCCGGCGGCAAGGCAATAAACAACGTGACCACATCAGCCCGCGCCTCAGCCACGCGCTGCCCGAAAGGCACGCTGTCTTTAGCCTCAGCCCCGCAGCGACCCGCCGCGTTGCGATCGCGCAGCGAGCCGCCAGGCGAGCCGGAGCGATGCCAGCGATCGCCGCTTTGCCCGTTGAAGGAGGGCGCGCCAGCGCCTGACGCCGAGGGCAACGCAATAAAGAACGTGACGACATCAGCCCTCGCTCCCCAGCCATGCGAGGACCGGAAGGCACGCTGTCTTTAGCCTCAGCCCCGCAGCGACCCGCCGCGTTGCGATCGCGTCCGAAGGCAGGTTCAAGCGAAGCGAGAACCTGATCGCGCAGCGAGCCGCCAGGCGAGTCGAAGCGATGCCAGCGATCGCCGCGTTGCCCGTTGAAGGAGGGCCGCCAAGGCCCGACGCCGAGGGCGACGCAATAAACTCAATTCACTGCCCTGTCTTCGCCTTGCCAGTAGGGGGCGCGGAGTTCGCGTTTGAGGATTTTGCCGGTGGGGTTGCGCGGGATCTGGTCGCGGCGTTCGACGGAGCTGGGGCACTTGAAGTGGGCCAGGTGCTCCCGGCAGTAGTCGATGATTTCCTGCTCGGGGACGTCCGATGAGAGCACGACCAGGGCCTTGGGCGTTTCGCCCCACCGCTCGGACGGCACGCCGATGACCGCGCAGTCGGACACGGCCGGGTGGCTCATCAGGACGTTCTCCACCTCGGCCGGGTAGATGTTCTCCCCGCCCGAGATGATCATGTCTTTGACCCGGTCGTGGATGTAGAGGTAGCCGTCCTCGTCGAGGTAGCCGGCGTCGCCGGTGCGGAACCAGTTGTCCGCGGAGAGCGCGGTGGCGGTCGCGTCCGGCATCCCCCAGTACCCCTTCATGTTCTGCGGGGTCCGGCAGAGGATCTCGCCGACCTGGCCCGGCGGCGCCTCCTCCTGGGTGGCCGGGTCGACGATCTTGAGGGTGGTGTTGGTGTTGGGGAGGCCGGCGCTGCGCAGCCGGTGCGTGTTCGGGCCGTCCGGGTCGTGGTCGGCGGCGGGCAGCATCGTGATCGCGCCGGTGACCTCCGTCAGGCCGTAGACCTGCATGAAGTCGGCGTCCGGCAGCATCCGCATGGCGCCGCGCAGCACGTCCTCGCTGATGGGGGACGCGCCGTACAGGACGAGTTTCAGGCTGGACAGGTCGCAGGCGGCGACCTCCGGGATCAGCTGCATGAACTGGAGCAGGACCGGGACGAGGAAGATGTGCGTGACGCGGTGCCGCTCGATGCCCTGGGCGATGGCGGTCGGGTCGGGTTCACGCGCGATGACGCCCGGGATGCCGTTGTAGATGGCGGACACGGTGAGGACGTTGCCCGCGACGTGGTACATCGGCATCGCGACCATCAGCACCGACGACTCGTCGATGTCCCATTCGCCGGTGGTCACGGCCAGGGCGGCGAGGAAGTTGTCGTGCGTCAGCATGACGCCCTTGGGCAGGCCCGTCGTGCCGGACGAGTAGAGCTGTACGAACACGTCCGACGTGTCGGGCGTGTGGCCGGGCCGGGTGTCGGACGCCCCCTCGACCCAGGTGGCGTAGTCCTCGTAGTTGTGGCCGGAGCCGCCGATGACCACCGTGTGGGTGGTGTGTTCGAGCTTGTCGGCGATCGCGTCCAGGACGGGGAGGAACTCGGGGCCGACGATGAAGACCTTCGCCTGCGCGTTGTTGACGATGTAGGCGACCTCGTCGGGCGCCAGCCGGTAGTTCACCGGGACCTGGACGGCGCCGATCCGGGCCGCGCCGAACATCTGCTCGGCGTATTCGAGGGAGTTCTTGTCGAGGATCGCGACCCGGTCGCCCGGTCCGACGCCCGCGGCCGCCAGCGCGTTCGCGACCCGGTCGGCGCGCCGGTCGAAGTCACGGAAGGTGATCTCGGTGTCGCCCGCGAGGTACGCGGTCTGGTCGGGATGTGAGCGGGCGCGGTCGCGCAGCACCTCTGTCAGAACCGGCACGGTGTGTCCCCTTCGACGATGACCGCCTGGTTATCCCGGCATCATGCGGTCACCGGCGGTGCTCCGGCAAGGGAATCGCCCCAGTTATCGGTGGCTTTTGGACATCTTGGACACGGCGGTCACGACGAGTACCACGATGACGGCGACGAGTCCGATGAAGAAGAAGAACTTCAGCATCGAGACGAGGGCGCCGATGAGCGTCATCGCCAGCCATACCGCCAGTACCACGCCGATGATGGTCAGGATCGTCTTACCCATGTCTCCACCGTATGCGCGGGCCAGGTCAAAGGGCATCACCCTTGGGGACGAGCCTGGACCTGCTCAACCCCCGACGTTCGGCGGAGCCCCACCCTGAGGGCTCTCAGGGGGCATCCCCGGGTACGGCGGCGGGTACGGCGACGGCTGATACGGGGGCTCCCCGGGGAGCGGCCGGCCCGGGCTCGGCGGTGGCAGCGGCTGGCCTGGGGCGGGCCGGTAAGGCGCGCCGTGACCGCCCGGCGGCGGGAAGGGCGGGCCGGACGGCCGCGGGGGCGCGAGGCCGCCCGCGACCATCGCGACGCGCAGCCCGCCGATGACCCCGGCCGTCAGCGGCGCTATCAGGTCCCAGGTGTTGAAGTGCGGCTTCAGCACCTCGATGACGTACGCGCTCGGCGCCGATCCGTGCGTGAAGGTGTACAGCAGGTCGCCGGCCCGGTTCCCCACGTACAGCGCGACCAGAGCGGAGATCGCCGCGACGATGGGCGCGACCGGTCCGCGCGGGCGGGTGAGCATGATCCCGATCGCGGTGAGGAAGCCGACGACGACGCACATCAGCGCGTAGTACCCCATCGAACGCCGGAAGTCCGCCAGCACGTCCGTCTGGTACATGCCGATGAACATCATGATCGCGTCGGCGGCGGTGGCGATCGCGCCGCCGACGAGGATGAGGGCGATGATCCCGGCGACGGGGGTCGCGGTACGGGGCTGGGCCATCCGGCCATTAAAGCGGTGATCATCCGGTTACGCAGGTCGCCCAGGTCATGAGCCCGCCGTGATCGATTCCTTACGGGGTGGTGACGGGACGAGCGGCGGCGGCACGGGCGGCCTAGCGTGAGGGGGTGAACTCGGTGACCCCCGCCGGACGCGTCCTGGTGGTCGATGACGATCCGACCGTGGCCGAGGTCGTCGCCCGCTACCTGGCCCGCGACGGGCACGAGGTGGTCTGCGTGGCGGACGGCCGGGCCGCGCTGCGCAGGGCGCTCGACCATCCGCCGGACCTCGTCGTCCTCGACCTGATGCTGCCCGGCATGGACGGCCTGGAGGTGTGCCGGCGGCTCCGCGAGACCTCGGCCGTCCCGATCGTGATGCTGACGGCGCTCGGCGCGGAGACCGACCGGCTCGCCGGGCTGGAGACCGGCGCCGACGACTATGTGACCAAGCCGTTCAGCCCGCGCGAACTGGCGCTGCGCGTCCGGTCGGTGCTGCGCCGGGCCCGCGGCGCGGTGGTTCCGGCCGGGCCGTCCGGGCCGCTGCGCGACGGTGATCTCGTCGTGGACGTCAGCGCCCACGAGGCGGGCCTGCGCGGCGAACGGCTCGCGCTCACCTCCCGCGAGTTCGACCTGCTGGCCTTCCTGCTCCGCCACCCCCGGCAGGCGTTCACCCGTGACGAGCTGCTCGAACGCGTCTGGGAGTGGACGTTCGGCGACTCCTCCACGGTGACCGTCCACGTCCGGCGGCTGCGCGAGAAGATCGAGGACGACCCGACGACCCCGCGCCGCATCGTCACCGTCTGGGGCGTCGGCTACCGCTACGAGCCGGTGGGGAACGACCGGTGATCCCCTTCGAGGATCTCCTCTGGGTCGTCTTCTACGCCGCGCTCGCCGCGTTCGTCGTCGCGGTGGTCGCGCTCGGCGCCCTCTACGGGCTGCGCGGACGGTCGGTCGCCACCCAGCTGATCGTCGTGGGCGCGGCGACGGTGCTGGCGACGATCTCCGGCATCCTCGTGATCTCGTTCATGATGCTGCTGAACGACCATGACCGGTCGGTCGTCCTCGCGGTGGTGACGTCCGCCGGCCTGGTCGCGATGGCGGTGTCGGTGCTGCTCGGACGGCGGCTGGTCGCCGCCAACAGAACACTCGTGGAGGCCGTCCGTGCGGACCGTTTCCGTCCACCGCCGGTGCGCCTCCCCGCGGAGCTGGCCGAGCTGTCCCGCGAGCTGGAGGCCGCCTATGACCGGCTGGCCGCGTCACACGCGCGGGAGCAGGCCCTCGAAACGAGCCGCCGGGAGCTGGTCGCCTGGGTGAGCCACGACCTGCGCACCCCGCTGGCGGGACTGCGCGCTATGGCCGAGGCCCTGGAGGACGAGGTCGTCGCCGACCAGCGCACCGTCCAGCGTTACCACGGCCGTATCCGCGTCGAGGTCGAGCGGCTCACGGAGATGGTGGACGACCTGTTCGAGCTGTCCCGCATCCACGCGGGGGCGCTGCGCCTGTCCCGCGAACGCGTCGGTCTCGCCGACCTGGTCGCGGAGGCGGTCGCGGGCGCCGAAGTGCTGGCCCGCGCCAAGGGCGTGCGGCTGCGCGGCGACGTGCGCGAGGGCCTGGCCGTCCAGGTCGACGCGGGTGAACTCGGCCGCGCGCTCCGCAACCTCGTCGTCAACGCGATCAGGCACACCCCGAGCGACGGCACCGTCGAGATCATCGGCGGGATCCGGGGCGGGCGGGCGCGGGTGACCGTCGCCGACGCGTGCGGCGGCATCCCCGAGGACGACCTGCCGCGCGTGTTCGACGTCGCGTTCCGCGGCGAGGCGGCCCGCACCCCGGGCGGCGGCGCGGGCCTCGGCCTCGCCATCGCACGCGGCATCGTGGAGGCGCACGCGGGCGAGATCGGTGTCGCGAACGACGGGCCCGGATGCCGTTTCGAGGTGTGTCTCCCGCTCACCGTCTAGGTTCGGCGGACGCGATGACCCCCTCCCGGAAAACGGACATCACCGTCCGTAGTTATCAAAGCGTGCAGGGCCGGAAGGGCGGTGACACGCCTGGAAACGCCCACGCCACGTGGGACTTGGTGAACGGTCTGGCCCCTGCGCCGTTCGCGAGATAGTGTGCCGGACGTGGAGCTAAATGTCTCGACCACGTCTCAGGGGGGTCACGCCGTCGTCACGGCGACCGGCGAACTGGACCTGTACACCGCACCCAGACTGCAGGCGGCCCTCGCGGGGCTGCTCCGCGAGCAGGTCACCCGCATCGTGGTCGACCTGAGCGGCGTCGAGTTCTGCGACTCGACGGGCATGAACGTGTTGCTGTCGGCGATGAAGCGGCTCAAGGAGCAGGGCGGCTCGCTGGAACTCGCCGCCCCGCGCCCGGCCGTGCAGCGGATTCTGCAGGTCACCGGGCTCGACACCGTGTTCACCGTGCGGGAGGCGGCACCGGTCCAGGACGTCGGCTGAACCGTCCGGCGACCGGATCCCGCGGCCCGGACGGCGGCCCCCGCGGGGAAACTCCCGGGGACCGCCGCGTCAACATGTGAGTAATGGTTCGCCGTGGCATACCGCGCCGGGCGGCCGTCCGCGGCTACCATCGCGGATATGCAGGACCTAGCGGTGATCATCCCGGCCAAGGACGAAGCCGACCGCATCGCGGCCACGGTCAAGGCCGCGCAGGAGCTTCCCGGCGCCGGCCTGGTCGTGGTGGTCGACGACGGCTCGTCCGACGGCACCGGACGGGCGGCCCGCGACGCCGGGGCGCGGGTCGTGCGGCACAGCCGCAACCGCGGCAAGGGCGCCGCGATGGAGACCGGCGCCGAGGCCGTCCGGCTGCTGGACGACGACCGCGACCAGCCCCGCCACCTGCTCTTCCTCGACGCCGATCTCGCCGAGACCGCGCGGGAGGCCGCGCCGCTCGTCGAGCCCGTCCGGGCCGGTGACGCCGACATGACGATCGCGGTGTTCACCACGACGGTGAAGCTCGGCGGGCACGGGTTCGTCGTCCGGCTGTCGCGCGAGGGCATCCGCCGCGCCACCGGCTGGGAGCCGGCCGCCCCGCTCAACGGGCAGCGCTGCCTGACCCGGGCCGCGTTCGACGCGGCGCTGCCGCTCGCCGCCGGGTTCGGCGTGGAGACGGCCCTCACCATCGACCTGCTGCGCCAGGGCTTCCGCGTGCGGGAGGTGGAGGTGCCGCTCGCGCACCGCGCCACCGGCACCGACTGGCGCGCCCAGCTGCACCGCGGCCGGCAGTTCCGGGACGTGGCGAGAGCGCTCGCCGTCCGCGAACCGGCGGTGGCCCGGCGGCTCGGCCGGGTGCGCGGCAGCCGCCCGTGACCCGTCTCGGGACGGGCGGGCTGTGGGGCGTCGGGGCCGGCATCGCCTGCTTCCTCGGCACCGCCCTGCTGGGCCCGTCGGTGTTCGAGCCGGATCTTGGGGGCGGGCGCGGCCGGCCGCCGTACTCGCTGACCGTCCATCCGTCGCCGTACCTGGTGATCGGGCTGGTCGTCGCGGGTGTCGTCGCGAGCACGGCGGGGCTCGCGCTGTGCTTTGCCGCCGTCCGGAAGGGGTGGCGTGTCCGGGCGCTGCCGCTGGTCGTCGCCGGGCTGCTCGCGGCCGTCGCGTTCATGTGCATGCCGCCGGTCGGGTCCACCGACCATCTGAACTACGCCTCGTACGGGCGGATGGCGGCGACGGGCCACGACCCGTACGCGACGCGGGCCGTCGACCTGCCGAAGGACCCGGTCGCCGGGGCGCCCGAGGAGTGGCGGACGACCCCGTCGGTGTACGGGCCGATCGCGACGGGCGAGCAGGCGTTCGCCGCGTGGCTCGGCGGCGGGTCCGTGCGGCTGACCGTGTTCGTGCTGTCGGTGGTGAACACGCTCGCGTTCGCGGCGACGGCGCTGATCCTCTACCGGATGTCCGGGACCGGGGAGCGGCGGCTCCGCACGGCGCTGCTGTGGACGTGCAACCCGCTGGTGCTGTTCCACCTGATCGGGGGCGCGCACAACGACGTCCTCGCGATCGCGCCGATGGTCGCCGCACTGGCCGTGTTCGGGCGCCGGGCCGGATGGGTGCGCACGCTGGCCGCCGGTGCCCTCGCCGGGATCGGCACGGCGATCAAGCTTCCGGCCGTGCTCGTCGCGGGCGGCCCCGCCTGGACGCTGCTGCGCCGGCACGACCGGCGGTCGCTCGGCCGCCTCGTCGCGCTGGCCGCCGGCGCCGCGGCCGTCACGGCGGTCTCGTACCTGCTCGCCGGGCCGCACGTGCTCGACCAGGTCCGCGAGGCGAGCAACATGGTGTCGTTCGCCACCCCCTGGCATCTGCTGGACGAGTCGCTCGGCCGCGGCTCCCGGCGCGGCGTCATCAAGATGGGCGCGCTGCTGCTCGGGCTGGTGCTGTTCCTGCTGCTCGTCCGGGCCCTGCCCAAAGAGGACGGGCCGGAGGCGGAGCACCGCCGCGTCGCCGCCGCGCTCGTCCTCGGCTGGCTCCTCGTCGCCCCCTACGCGCTGCCCTGGTACGACGGGTTCGGGTGGGCGCTGCTGGCGCTGCTCCCCTGGACGCGGATCGACTGGATCCTGCTCGCGCACACCGCCGCGCTCAGCCTCGCCTACCTGCCGGCCCGCGCGCCCACCCGGATCCGGCTGCCGGACGACCTGGAGTGGCTGTTCACCGTCGTTCGGCCGACGGTGATTCCGTGGACGCTCCTGGCGATTCTGACGGCCCTGGTGGCGGCGTGTCTGCGTTCCGCAGATCCATCTCCAGCGACCGGACCCCGGCGGCGAGCATCAGCGGGGTCGCCAGGCTGAACGCCACCGACAGGATCACCACGCCGGAGTCGTTCACGAGCGTGCCGATGACGCCGACGGCCAGCGCGCAGATCAGCGCCGGGCGCATCGTGAGGCTGCGCTGGTAGGCGCCCTGCAGCAGCGACACCCGCCACCGCGTCGGCCGCGCCAGCACGAAGAACAGGAACACGATGGCGGCGGCGAGCGCGAGCGTGTACGGCCAGTACCCGAGGCTGTTCAGCATCGCGTTGAACTTGCGGGTGACGACGCTCCAGGCGTCCCCGGCCACGAGGTCCTGCCAGAAGCGGCCCAGGTGCGTCGGGTTGGCGCTCTGCGCGTTCAGGTACGAGATGAACAGCACGAGCGCCGCGCCGGCCACGAAGAAGATCCCGAGCTTGGGCGCCGAGACGCGCTTGCCGGCGACCATCAGGCCGAGCATCGCGAACGCCGGGACGATCGCGAGCACGCCGCCGAAGTCGCTGCCGAACGCGGGGAGCCCGTCCACCATGACGGTGCACACGCCGATGACCGCGACGACCGCGACGGCGACGAGCTTGCGGTCCCTGCGCAGCGGGTACTCCGTCAGCCACGCCGCGGTGAGGATCGCGGCGACGGCGAACAGCGAGAACGCCTGGTTGCCGAACCCGTAGAAGCGGCCGGCGATGAGCGCCGTGTACCCCATCAGGGTGTTGAGCTGGAGGTTCGACCCGGTCATCACGTCCAGCGCGAGGACCAGCGCCGTCACCCCGGTGATCACCAGTCCGGGGACGACCATGGAGTGCCGCCACGGACCGGCGAGCGCCGCCCCCGTGAGCAGCGCCGCGAAGCCCAGCACCGTGCAGATCAGCACGGCCGTCGGATGGTCGGCCCGCCACCACGGCAGCAGCCCGGCGAGGAACGACGCGCCCGGCACCGCGCCGCCCAGCAGCGCTATCACGCGGGTGCCGCCGAGTATGCGCGCCCGCGAGCGGCGGTCGCCGCGAAGGCGCCGCAGGGCGAGCACCGCGATCCCGTACAGGACGAGCTGCGTCGCGAACAGCACCCAGTAGAACGACGTCTGGACGGCCCGGATCGCCTGCGCGGCGACGTCCTCGTCCATGAGCGCGTCGACCCGCTCCTGCGTGGTGGCCTTCGACGGCTGCGGCTTCCACGCCGACCCCACGGCCGCCTTCGGCTGCGGCAGCCCGAGCAGCTTCAGCGTGGTCGCGGTGGTGTCGGTGAGCGTGACCAGGCCCTCCTGCCGGGTGGCGCTGGAGGTCATGAAGCCGGGCCGGTACCCGGTGCCCTTCGCGATCGCGACGCGCAGGTGCGGGTCGATGCCGACGTCGGACAGCCCCGCCACCAGGATCGTCGTGCCCGCCGGGACACCGGCCACGACCTGCGCGACCCGGCGGTCCGCGGCGGCCGCGGCGTCGGCGCGCCCGGCGTCCGACAGCGGGACCTGGTCGCCGTGCGGGTCGACGCCCGCGTTGATGTAGGCGCGGAACAGCTCGTCCACCTCGACCGCGGTGAGCGGGCAGCGCCCCCAGTCCGCGGCGGTGACCTTGTCGGGGGACGCGACGTAGCGGTCCACCCGCCCGCCGCCGTCGCCGACGCCGAACACCGCTCCGGGCCCGACCGCCATCGTGCAGCCGCCCGCCTTGTGGACGGCGTCGCCGAGCAGCCCGATCTCGGCGTGGTAGTTGGTGCCCGCGTTGTCGCTCTTGATGGCCGGCCAGCCGGCGGCGATCGCGCCGCCCTGCGGCGGCGGCCCGGTGGGGGAGCTCTGGCCGGGCAGGATCGGCGCGGACGGCAGCGCGCAGTCGCCGTGCGGCAGCCGCGACCGCTGCCCCGCCGACAGCGTCAGCCAGCCGTCCGTCGGGCAGGTGTTGACGCGTGTCGTCCGGACGCTGAGCCCGGAGGCCGAGCCCGCCGCCGTCAGCCCCCACAGTGCGGGCGTCGTCGCCGGGCTGATGTCGCTCCACCTCAGCCCCGGCACCCCGATCACCACCACCCGTCCGCCGCCGGGTGCGGCCTCGGCGCTTGCCGGGGACCACCCGAGAAGCCCGGTCAGCACCGTGGCGAGGGCGGCGACGAACATGGCGATCTTCGTCCCCCGGCGCGTCATGGCGTTCAGGTTACAAGAGCCGCATCACCGCACAGGGGCCATATCCTGCGGGCTGTGGACGGTCCCATGGCGCACCAGGCCGGCGATCCGCGTGGCGGACGCCCGCACTGGCTCATCCTCCTCGCCGGGGTCGTCGTCCCCGTCGCCGCAGTCATCCCGATCGTCGCGCACTGGCTGACCAACCCGCCCGACCAGCGGCTCGTCGACCTGGACGTCTACCGGACGGGCGGGCTGGCCGTCCTGCGGGGCGCGCCGCTGTACGACTTCCTCACCCAGCCGCCGCAACTGCTGCCGTTCACCTATCCGCCGTTCGCCGCCGTGCTCGCCGTCCCGTTCACCCTGCTGCCCTGGAGCGCCGCGCAGTGGCTGTGGACGGGGCTGATCTACGTCTCGCTGGTGATCGTGGTCTGGTACGCCTTCCGCGACCTCATCCGCCGGACCGGACGCTGGGCGCCCCTCACCATGGGGGTGCTCGTCGCGGCGATGGCGTGGCTCGACCCCGTCCGCGACCAGGTCCGCTTCGGGCAGGTCGGGCTGTTCCTGCTGGCGATGTGCCTCGCCGACTGCTGTGCCCGCACGGCCCGCTGGCCGCGCGGCGCCCTGGTCGGCCTCGCCGTCGCGATCAAGCTGGTGCCGGGCGTCTTCCTCATCTACTTCCTGCTCACCGGCCGGCGGGACGCGCTGGTCAACGCGGTGCTCACCGCCGCCGCCGCGACGCTCGCCGGGTTCGCGCTGCTGCCCGCCGACTCGTCCGGCTACTGGTTCGGCGCGCTGCTGCAGGGCGGTGACCGGACGGGCGCGGTGGACGGCACCACCAACCAGGCGGTCCAGGGGATCGTCGCGCGGATCTTCGACGAGGGCCCGGTCCGGACGCTGGTGTGGCTCGCCCTCGCGCTGCTCGTCGCCTGCTACGGCTTCCGGTGGGCCCGCCGCGTCACCCTCGCCGCGGACACCGCCGCCGACTCCTCCAGCCTGCTCCTCGGCGGGGTCGCGATCGTCGGGCTGCTGTCGGTCGTGCTGTCCCCGGTCGGATGGATCCACCACCTCGTGTGGATGATCGCGGTGATCGGGGCCTTGGCCGGTAACGGCCGGGACACGCGGCGATGGCTTCTCGCGCTCGGCCTGTGGCTCCTGTTCCTGTTCCCTCTTCCATGGTGGGGACGTGCGTGGATCGGTCCGGAACACTCCGCGGTGGCGGAATTCGGGGGTCAGGTCCTGCGCGACTCGTTCGGGATCGCCGCGCTGGCGTCCATCGCCATCCTCGGCCTCTGGCTGGCGAAACGCGTCGAACAGGACACGGCGCAGCGGGACTCTTCGCGCCCGGAGGCCGAGGTCGGTACGCTCGCTTTGTGATGCTTGTGGCGGTGGCCGTCGCGGGCCTGGTCGCCGGCGTTGCGGGGCTGTCCATCGCGATGGTCGCGCACAAACGGGTCAACCAGGTCGCCGACGAGTGCGGGGAATTGCTCAGGCGCCGGCTTCAGGTCGCCGGCGGACCGGTGGACGAGCGCGCGGTGCGCGACGTCGCCATCGTCCACTACGACGCCCTGAAAGAGATGTCCGGACTCCGGTCCTTCTCCCTGGCCCTGCTCGACTCGGTCGGGGACGGGGTCGTGGTCAGCTCCATCAACGGGCGGACCGAGACGCGGACCTACGCCAAGGTCGTCCAGGCCGGGCACCCCGTCGAGAGGCTCTCCCCCGAGGAGAGCCACGCCCTGCGCGCGGCCCGGCTCGGCAAGGGCCCGGTCGTGTCGATGGACGACCCGCTGCCCGACTTCGGCAGCGGCGACCGCACGTCCGCGTCCGCCTGAGCCACCGTCCCGCCGCGGACGGACGTCCTTTACCCGCCGGGAAGTAAACTGCTTTCCCACCTCGTGTTCGAGGCACCTTCCACGACACCGCACGCCCCCGGGGGGGACCCGTGACCGCAGACAGCAGGCCAGCGCGCTACGCCTACCTGGGTCCGCGGGGCACGTTCACCGAGGCGGCGCTGCTCACCCTGCCGGGCGCCGCGGACGCCGAGCACATCCCGTACTCGACCGTCCCGGCCGTCCTCGAAGCGCTGCGCACCGGGGAGGCGGACACCGCCGTCGTCGCGCTGGAGAACTCCGTGGAGGGTTCCGTCCCGACCACGCTGGACGAGCTGGCCACCGGCGAACCCCTGCAGGTCGTCGGCGAGATCCACCTGCCCGTCTCGTTCGCGCTGCTCGTCCGGCCCGGGACGGCGCTGGACGACATCAAGACGGTCGCGTCCCACCCGATCGCGCAGCCGCAGTGCCGCCGCTGGCTGCTCGACAACGTCCCGGCCGCCGAATGGCGCGCCGCCACGTCCAACGCCGAGGCCGCCCAGCACGTCGCCGACGGCCACTACGACGCCGCGCTCGCCGGTTCGTTCGCCGCCCCCCGCTACGGCCTGTCGGTGCTCGCGGAGGACATCCACGACGTCGCCGACGCCGTCACCCGCTTCGTCGTCCTGCACCGTCCCTGCACGCCGCCCGCCCCCACCGGCATGGACAAGACGACCGTCGTCGCGTTCATCGGCGAGGACCACCCGGGCGCCCTGCTGGAGATCCTCACCGAGTTCTCCGTGCGCGGCATCAACCTGACGCTGATCCAGTCCCGCCCCACGGGCGCCGGTCTCGGCTCCTACCTGTTCTGGATGGACTTCGAGGGCCACGTCTCCGACGCCCGCGTCGGCGAGGCCCTGATGGGGCTGCGCCGCGTCTGCGCCGACGTCCGCTTCGTCGGCTCCTACGCCCGCGCCGACCGGGTCCGTCCCGAGATCCGCCGCGGCACCCGCGACACCGACTTCACCGAAGCCGCCGCCTGGCTCGACACCATCCGCACCGGCCGCCCCTGACCCTCTCTGTTCGTGATCAGAATGTGACTGTTCGGGGTCAACCAATATTCGATCTTGGGCGTCCTCACCACACCAGCATTGAGTGGAGAGGTTCCCCTTGCGCCGATCGTCAGCCCTGCTCGCCACCCTCGCCCTCGCGGCTTCCGCCCTCATCGCTCCCGGCACCGCCCATGCGGACGCGACCGGCGTCGGTCTGACGCTGGCCTTCGACAATCTCGCCAAGGACCGGGTGGTCAAGCTCACGCTGACCGCCCAGTCCGCGAGCGGCGTCACGGGCGTCCAGGCCAAGATGCGCTACAAGAGCTCCACCGCCGAGCCCTACGCCACCGTCGACCTCAAGCGGACCGAGGGGACGGACAACGACGGCGTCTGGAAGGCCGACTTCCGTCCCGACATCGAGACCCGCCCCGGCGTGACCTACGTCCAGGTGGTGATCACCACGGCGGACGGGGCCACGGTCACGCGGAACAGCGGGTTCTACGACTGCTACACGACGCTCCTCGACGACCTCACCGCCTCGCCCGGGGTCATCGACATCGAGAACTCGGATCTGACGCTCCGCGGCCGCGTCATGATCCAGAAGGACCGCGAATCCGCGCCGCAGCCGGCACCGGGCGCGGAGGTCGGCGGACCGGTCTACCGGGCACCCGACGGGACCGTCACCTCCCCGAAGGCGACGGCGGGCGAGGACGGCTCGTTCGCGATGAAGTACAGCGGCGTGGCGAGCGCCCGCGCCCAGGTCGACCGGCGGGACGCGCTGTGCGGGGCGAGCGGGAGCGCGCCGCTCACCGTCAACAAGCAGGCCACCGAGACGACCGCGCGGCTCACGCCCGCCTCGACCGTGGCCCCCTACACGGACATGGCCGTGGAGGGCAAGGTCGTCCGGCGCGGCTCCACGGGACTCGTCCCCGCGGCCGACGTCGAGGTCACGTTCGACGTGCCCGCCGAAGTGGCCGACTCGCGGCCCCAGACGGTGCGGACCGCGGCGGACGGAACGTTCCGTGCCCCCTTCAAGGCCGGCCGGAACGCCGGAGCGTCCGCCACGGTGACCGCTCGGGTGGCGGACACCGGATTCCTGACCGGCGGCCAGGTGGACCTGGGGCCGTTGAACGTCCGGAACATCTCCAAGATCAGCACCTTCAACGCGTATCCCGAGCCTCTTGCCTACGGTGACTCGATCGTCGCCAACGGGCAGCTGACCGTCGAGCCGGACTGGACCAACTCCACGAACCTGCCGGTGGTTCTGGAGTTCTCCCCGGACGGCAAGACGTGGACGGGCGTCCAGACCCAGACGCTGGCCCGGCCCGGGAACTTCTCCTTCAACAACTCCACGCCCGTCAAGAAGGACGGGTATTGGCGGACCCGGTACGCGGGCAGCGCGCTGAACACGCCGGCGGTCAGTCAGCCCGACTACGTCGACGTCAAGTACCGGACGCAGATGTACAACTTCAACGCCTCCCCCGAGCCGGTGAAGAAGGGCGGGACCATCACGGTCCAGGGGCTGCTGTACCGCTTCCGTGACACGGCGGGCCCCGCGCCGTACGCGCCCGTCTCCATCTACTTCAAGCCGGCGGGCTCGTCCACGTGGACGAAGATGGCCGTGGCGAAGACGGCGAGCAACGGGTGGTTCAAGAAGACGTTCACGGCGTACAAGGACGGGACGTGGCTGGCGCGGTACTGGGAGAGCAGCGGCTACCTGGGCTCCAACGCTCCGAGCGACTACGTGGACGTGCGCTGACATGACCTGACATAGGCTGCTTGCGTGGCGATGGACTTCGATCTTTACGAGCGGGACCTGTGGGCCGGGCGCGCCCCCGCGTACGAGCGGGGGTTCGCCCGGCTCACCCGTTACCTGGTCGGCCCGCTGCTGGACGCGGCCGGCGTGACGGACGGAACGCGGTTCCTCGACGTCGGCACGGGCCCCGGCTTCGTGGCGCTGGAGGCGGCCCGCCGCGGCGCCGCGGTGTCGGCGATGGACGCCGAGGCGAGCATGGCCGAGACGGCGAGCCGGAACGTTCCAGGGCTGGACGTGCGGGTCGCCGTCCTGCCGGAGGTGCCGTTCGCGGACGGGACGTTCGACGCCGTCGCCGGCAACTTCGTCATCAACCACGTCGGCGATCCGGGCGTGGCGATCGGTGCGCTGCGGCGGGTGCTGCGGCCGGCCGGGCGGCTGGCGCTGACCTGCTGGGTGATGCCGGGCAGCGGGGCGCTCGGGGTCGTCCGGGAGGCGGTCGAGCGGGCCGGTGTGGCGTGGCCGGACGACATCCCCGAGTCGCCGTTCACCCGGTACGGCGAGGCCGCGGAGTTCCGGCGGCTGGTGGCGGAGGCCGGGCTCGGCGATGTGGCGGTCGAGGAGGTGACCTGGGAGCACGTCGTCGATCCCGAGGAGTGGTGGGAGGCGGTCGCGCTGTCCGGGGTGGGCACGAACGGCGTGATCGTGGGACGGCAGGACGAGAAGACCGTCGCCCGGATCAAGGCCGAGTACGACACGGTCGTCTCCGCGCACGCGGGCGCGGACGGCAGGGTCGTGCTGCCCGCGCACGCGCTGCTGGCGAGCGGCGCCCGGTAGAACCGGCGTTACTCGTGCGCGGACGCGGGGCCGGACCGGTAGCCTCGGTTCTGTGATCGACCTGCGAGCTCTTCGAGAGGATCCCGAGCGGCTGCGCGCCTCGCAGCGCGCCCGCGGTGAGGATGACGGCGTCGTCGACCGGCTGCTCGACCTGGACGAAAGGCGCCGCTCGGCGCTGACGTCGTTCGAGCGGTTGCGGGCGGAGCAGAAGAGTTTCGGCAAGTCGGTGTCCAAGGCGAAGGGCGAGGAGCGCGACGCGCTGCTGGCCCGCGCGAAGGAGCTGGCGCAGCAGGTCAAGGAGCGGGAGGCGGAGGCCGACCGGCTCGGCGAGGAACTCGACGCGGTCACGAAGGGCGTCCCGAACCTCATCGAGGACGGCGCCCCGCCCGGCGGCGAGCAGGACTTCGTCGTCCTGGAGCACGTCGGCGAGCCGGCCGTGTTCGACTTCGCGCCGAAGGACCATCTGGAGCTGGGCGAGAGCCTCGGCGCCATCGACATGGAACGCGGCGCGAAGGTGTCCGGCGCGCGGTTCTACTACCTGACGGGCGTGGGTGCGCGGCTCCAGTACGCGCTGCTGAACCTCGCCATGGAGCAGGCCGTCGCCGCCGGGTTCGTCCCGATGTACCCGCCGGTGCTGGTGAAGCCGGAGGCGATGGAGGGCACCGGGTTCCTCGGCGCGCACGCGGCGGAGGTGTACCGGCTCCCGGAGGACGACCTGTACCTGGTGGGGACGTCCGAGGTGCCGCTCGCCGCGTACCACATGAACGAGATCATCGACGAGCTGCCGCGGCGGTACGTGGCGTGGTCGTCGTGCTTTCGCCGCGAGGCCGGCTCCTACGGCAAGGACACGCGCGGCATCATCCGGGTCCACCAGTTCGACAAGGTGGAGATGTTCTCCTACTGCGACCCGGCCGACTCGCACGCCGAGCACCTGCGGCTGCTGGAGTGGGAGAAGGAGATGCTCGCCAAGGTCGAGATCCCGTACCGGGTGATCGACGTGGCGGCGGGCGACCTCGGCTCCAGCGCGGCCCGCAAGTACGACTGCGAGGCGTGGGTGCCGACGCAGAACACCTACCGCGAGGTCACCTCGACGTCCAACTGCACCGAGTTCCAGGCGCGCCGGCTCGCGGTCCGGTACCGGGACGCCGACGGCAGGAACCAGCCGGTCGCGACGCTGAACGGCACGCTCGCGACGACCCGCTGGATGGTGGCGATCCTGGAGAACCACCAGCGGGCGGACGGGTCGGTGCGCGTCCCGGAGGCGCTGGCGAAGTTCCTCGGCCAGGACGTCCTGGAGCCGGTCAAGCGCTGACCCTGGGGTGGCGGCACGCCCGGCGTCGCTTAGGGTTTGTGACATCGGCCCAGGAAGGTGACATGAGCCAGTCTTCGCCGCGCGTGATCGCCACCGACCTCGACGGAACGATCGTGCGCTCCGACGGGACGATCTCCGCCCGCACCGTGGAGGCCCTGGCCCGGGTCGAGCGGGCCGGGGCGATGCTCGTCATGGTCACCGGCCGGCCGCCGCGCTGGATGGCGGAGGTCGCCACGGCCGTCGACCATCACGGCGTCGCGATCTGCGCCAACGGCGCCGTGGTGTACGACCTGCACACCGAGACCGTCCTGCACGCGCGGGAAATCCATGCCGAGGCGATCTCGGAGGCGGTGGAGCGGCTCCGCGACCTGTCGCCGGAGCTGCGGTTCGCGGTGGAGCACCCGAGCGGGTTCGTGTTCGAGGCGAGCTACGACCTCGGCCGCTGGGACGCGAAGGCGCTCGGCGGCCGTCCCGTGGACGCCGACGAACTGGTCAGCCGCCCTGGCACCAAGCTGCTCGCGTTCCACCCGGACGCCGACCCCGACACGCTGTCGGAGAAGGCCGCGCGGGCGGTGGGGCATCTCGTGACCGTGACGCACTCGTCCGGGCGGGGCCTGCTGGAGATGAGCGCGCTCGGCGTCACCAAGGCGAGTGCTCTCGCGGCCCTCTGCACCGAGCACGGGTTCGGGGCCGGCGACGTGACCGCGTTCGGCGACATGCCGAACGACCTGCCGATGCTCACCTGGGCGGGCACCTCGTACGGGGTCGCGAACGCGCACCCGATGGTGCTGGCCGCCGTGACGCACAAGACGTCCCGCAACGACGACGACGGTGTGGCGGAGGTCCTGGAGCGCCTCTACCCGTGACGGCGGCCGCACCCCGGAGCCCGGCGGTGCGGCCGGTGCATCCGTCCTACAGGTAGGGCCCGGACGAGCGCGGCCCGTGCTTCGGCGGCTGCTGCTCCTCCTCGGCGCCGGGCGGCATCATCCCGGCGGGCAGGGCGCGCCGCATCTGCTCAAGCTGCGCCCGCGCCGCCATCTGCTGCGCGAACAGCGTCGTCTGGATGCCGTGGAACAGGCCCTCCAGCCAGCCGACGAGCTGCGCCTGGGCGATCCGAAGCTCCGCTTCGCTCGGCACCGTGCCCTCGGCGAACGGCAGCGAAAGCCGCTCCAGCTCCGCCACCAGCTCGGGCGCCAGGCCGTCCTCCAGCTCCTTGATGGACGACTTGTGGATCTCCCGCAGCCGGGCCCGGCTCGCCTCGTCCAGCGGGGCGGCCTTGACCTCCTCCAGGAGCTGGCGGATCATGCCGCCGATCCGCATGACCTTCGCCGGCTGCTCGACCATCTCGGTCACCGACTTGCCCTCGGACTCGCCCTCGCCACCGCTTTCGATGGTGATGCCGTTCGGGCCGACCACGAGCACCTGCGGTTCCTGCTCCGGCTGCTTCTTCAAAGGCTCGCTCATAAACTCCACATCCTCACACGGTCAACAAGATCTTGCCGACGTGACCGCTTTCTTCGAGCAGCTCGTGCGCGCGTGACGCCTCCGACATGGGGAAACGCCGATCGATGACCGGCCGGACCTCCCCGGACTCCAGCAGCGGCCACACGTGCTCCCGGACCCCGGCCACGATCTCCGCCTTCTCCTCGGCCGGACGGGACCGCAGCGCCGTCGCGTGCACCAGTGCCCGCTTGCGCAGCAGCTTGCCGAGGTCCAGCTCCGCCTTCGCGCCGCCCTGGAGGCCGATCACCATCAGCCGTCCGCCGGTGGCGAGCGCCGCCACGTTGCGGGCCAGGTACTTCGCACCGATCAGGTCGA
This sequence comes from Actinomadura formosensis NBRC 14204, assembly GCF_001552155.1. Lineage (GTDB taxonomy): Bacteria > Actinomycetota > Actinomycetes > Streptosporangiales > Streptosporangiaceae > Spirillospora > Spirillospora formosensis. The sequence continues at coordinate 25,199 of NZ_BCQQ01000095.1, forward strand.
GTATCACGTCGTAGGGTCCGCTGTCGACGAAGTCCTCCTTGCGATAGTCAACGGCGACGTCGGCGCCGAGTTCCCGGCAGCGCGCCGCCTTCTCCGGGCCGCCCACGGTCGTCACCACCCGCGCGCCGCGCGCCTTGGCGAGCTGGATCGCGAACGTCCCGATGCCGCTGCCGCCGCCGTGCGCGAGGAGGGTCTCGCCCGCGCGCAGCCCGGCCAGCATGAACACGTTCGACCACACCGTGCACGCGACCTCCGGGAGTCCGGCCGCTTCCACGACGTCCACCCCGCGCGGCACCGGGAGCACCTGCGCGGCGGGCGCCGCGACCCGTTCGGCGTACCCTCCCCCGGCGAGCAGCGCGCACACCTCGTCGCCGGCGTTCAGGCCCGACACGTCCGTTCCCAGGCGCGTGATCCGTCCGGACACCTCAAGACCCGGGTACGGGGGAGCGTCCGCGGGCGGCGGGTAGAAGCCCATCCGCTGCATGACGTCCGCGCGGTTGACCGCGCTCGCCGCCACCTCGATCAGCACCTCGTCCGGCTTCGGTTCCGGGTCGGGGACCCGCGTCCACTCCAGGACGTCGGCGCCGCCCGGCTCACGGATCACGATCGCATGCATACCGATCACGCTACCGGGCGTTCGGTGTCCCGGCCCGGCCCCCGCGATCCCGCCCCAACGTCGATCTACGCGCGGGATGCGTGCTATTGACTGATGGGTATCCTGCGTGGGGATCGGTTTGCCCACCTGCACCGTGTTGATCATCAGAGGCGTGCCCTAGGGGGAAGAACGGTGGCGAGGAACGAGCACGACGGGCGCTCTCTGGAGGAGCGCCTGGCCTCTCTGGACGCGATGAGCGGCGACACGGCGGGCCCCCCGTCCCCCGAGGGCGAAACGGCGCCCCGGCCCGCGCCCGCCGAGCAGGAGAACGCGCCGCCGCAGCCCCCGCCCTACCAGGGCGCCCCGGAGCCGCAGGCCGACCCGAACGCCAATCCCTGGCTCGCCGCGCCACCCGCGTTCCAGGGGCCCCCGGAGAACTTCGGCCCGCCGCAGCCCCCGCCCTACGAGGGCCCCCCGGGGCCGCAGCCGTTCGACGCGGGCATGCTCCCGCCGCCGTACTACCCGCCCTACGACCCGTCCCAGGTTCCGCAGCCGCCGTACGCCCAGCCGCAGCCGCAGCCGCAGCCGCCGCACGACGCGAACGGGAACGCCGCGCCGCCGCTCGACCGGCTTCCGCCGTACCCGGCCGGCCAGTACGCGCAGCAGGACGGCCCGCCCCCGCAGTACCAGCCGATCGACCCGGCGGGGCAGCCCTACCCGCAGGACACGGACGTGTCCGGGCAGCCCTACGCCCCGATCGACCCGAACACCGGCCGGCCGCCTGCGCCCGGCGCCCCGCAGTTCCCGCCGGCGGACCCCACCGTGGGCGCCCGGGAATTCCCGCCCGCCGACCCGAACACCGGCGGGCCGTACGCACCGGACGCGAACGGTGCCGTCCAGCAGCCCCCGCCCGCCGACCCGAACGCGGGCGCGCAGCAGTTCCCGCCGTCCGACCCCGGCGCGGGTCCTGGCGCGGGTCTTGGCACGGGCCAACCGTACGCACCCGACCCCAACGCCCAGGCGTTCCCGCTGGCCGACCCCTACGCGGGCGGCCAGCCGTACCAGCAGGTCGACCCCAGCACCGGCCAGCCGTACATGCCCATCGACCCGAACACGGGGCAGCCCTACCAGGGGTACGGATACCCCCCGGCCGGGCCGCAGGGGCAGATGATCCCGCCGGGCCATGTCGCTCCGCCGCAGCAGCCGCAGGACGCCGACAGCCTCAGCTCCGAGAACCTCCTGGGGGAGCGCCGCATCGCGCCGTCCTCGGGGTGGCGGCGCGCCGTCTACAAGGCGACCGCGGGCAACGTCCACCCCGGCGAGTCGCAGGGCGAGCTGCGCCGCAAGGACCTGATCGCCCGGGCGCGGACGGCCGTGGCCGGCGGGCACCACCGGGTCGCGGTCATGTCGCTGAAGGGCGGTGTCGGAAAGACGACCACCACGACCGGGCTCGGCTCGATGCTGGGGTCGCTGCGCGGCGACCGCGTCATCGCGGTGGACGCCAACCCCGACCGCGGGACGCTGTCGGACAAGGTGAGGCTGGAGACGGCCGCGACCGTCCGGGACCTGCTGAACAGCCGTGACCGCATCCACCGCTACGCGGACGTGCGCGCGTTCACCTCGCAGAACGAGGCCCGGCTGGAGATCCTCGCGTCCGACCGCGACCCGGCGGTCAGCGAGGCGTTCAGCGCCGAGGACTACGCCGCCGTCGCCGTCGTCCTGGAGCAGTACTACTCGGTCTGCATCACCGACTGCGGCACCGGGCTGCTGCACTCGGCGATGGCGGGGGTGCTGAGCCTCGCCGACCAGCTCGTCCTGGTCAGCTCCCCGTCGGTGGACGGCGCCCGGTCCGCGAGCGCCACCCTGGACTGGCTGGAGGCCCACGACCACGGGCACCTCGTCCGCAACGGCGTCGTCGTCCTGTCGATGGTCCGCAACCGGACCCGCAGCCAGGTCGATCTCGACAAGCTCCAGGCGCACTTCGAGAGCCGCTGCCGGGCCGTCGTCCGCATCCCCTACGACGACCACCTGGAGGAGGGCGCCGAGGTCGAGCTGGAGCAGCTCGCCCCCGCCACGCGCGAGGCGTACCTCACCCTGGCCGCCGTCGTCGGTGACGGCTTCGCCTTCCAGCGCCCCGCCCAGCCGTCCTGACGCTCCGCCGGGCCGGGACGCTAGCGTTGCGTTCCGTGATGGACGGCGATGGCCTGTACGTGGGGAAGGCGGGCCCGGACGCGGCCGGTGACCGGGGGTGGCTGCTCGGGCATTTCAAGCCGCCCGGCGACCTGCGGCACAGCGGCGCGGTGGAGATCAAGTGGGGCGTCCACGCCAGGGGAGAGCGCCGTGCCCGGTGGACGGACGGCGAGCAGCGCACCGCCCTGCTCGTGCTGATCAGCGGCCGGTTCCGGCTGGAGTTCCCGGGACGCGACGTCGTCCTCGCCGAACAGGGCGACTATGTGGTGTGGGGACGCGGCGTCGACCACTCGTGGGAGGCCGAGGAGGAGTCGGTCGTCATGACGGTCCGCTGGCCGTCCATCCCCGGCTACCGCGTCCCGGAGGAACCGCAGGGCGGCTGAACTCCGGATACGCGGTCGAAGGCAGCGGGCCATGACCGCTATCGTGGACGATGGCCGATGTGCGACCGGCCACCGGGAGAGTTCGCATAGTGGACTAGTGCAGGCGCCTTGAAAGCGCCCAGGGCTGGGGACAGTCCTCGTGGGTTCGAATCCCACACTCTCCGCTGCGGGGTTGAGGAGGGTGCTCACCCCTCACGATGCCGCCCAGGGGAGCGATCCTTGGGCCCCCGGAACGTCGCGAAGGGGCCGACCTGGGCAGAAGGCATCCGTTACCCTCTTCCGCATGTCGCAGACACCGAATGATCCGGCGGGCACGACTCACCAGTTCCAGAACTTCGCCAGCCAGGCGCAGCCGCAGAAGTCCGGCCCGAACATGGGCCTGATCGTCGGCGTCCTCGCCGTCGTCGCGATCGTCGCGGTCCTCGCCGTCGGGATCATGATGCTCAGCTAGCACTCACCCGCTTGAGCTGGAGAAGTGCTGGTAGTCCTTGGCGCCGCTCCAGGTGCCGCCCCAGCCCCAGCCGATCGAGGCGAACGCCTTCACCACCTTGTCGCCGGCGTGGATCACGCCCGGGTCTTTGCGTCCGCGGTTCTTGTACTTCGTGCATTTCTTGTGGGCGATGTGCCCGTCGGCGTAGACGTAGGGGTTCTGGCAGGGGTT
>NZ_BCQQ01000096.1 GCF_001552155.1 Actinomadura formosensis NBRC 14204
GTGCACCGCGTCCGCCGCGTCGGCCGCCGCCCGCAGGGCGGCCAGGTCGGGGGCCGGTTCGGCGGCCGCCGCGACCAGCGCCGGGTCGCCCAGCAGGGCGCGGACCTCGGCCTCCTGGTCGTCCCACACGCGGATCTTGTCGCGCAGGACGCCCTGCTCCTCCTCGGAGAGCTCGGCTTCGAGGACCTGCTCGGGCGTGTCGAAGCCCTGTTCCCCGGCCTCTTTTCTCGCCTTGGCGCGGGCGGCGGCCAGTTCCTCGTCGGCGCGGGCCAGGACGCGCAGCGCCTCCACGGCGTTCGCGAGCGCGTCCGCCTCCCCGGTGAGGCGGGCGATGCGGTCTTCGAGGGTCGGGGCGTCGCCGCGCGCCGCGTCCAACTCGGCGCGGAGCCGGGCCTGCTCGGCGTCGAGCTCCTTGTCCCGGGTGCGGTTCCGGGTGAGGTCGCGGGAGACCTGGTCGCGCTCGGCGCGGACCGCTTCGAGTTCGCGTTCGCGCCGGTCCAGGACGGCTTTCAGCCGTTCGGCGTCCGCCGCCCGGGTCTTCGCGGTTTCGCGCGCCGCCTCGGCCGCGGCGAGGTCCGCGGCGAGCGCCTCGGCGGTCAGGTCTTCGACGTCCTTCACAAGGCCGTCGCGTTCGGAGCGCAGCGCCCGGACCTCGCCGGTGCGCTGCTCACGCCGGGCCTGCGCCTGCTCGTAGGCGGCCTGGGCGCGGTCGATCTCGTCCTCGGCCGGGACGACGGCCGGCGACGCGACGGGCGCGGGATGCTCGGTGGCGCCGCAGACCCGGCAGGGTTCGCCGTCCTTCAGGTCGTCGGCGAGGACGGCGGCCATCCCGTCCAGGCGGGCCTGCCGCAGTTCCTGCGCGCGGTCGCGGGCCTGCTGCGCGGCGTCGATCGCCGCGCGCCGCGCGTCCTCGGCGGTGGCGAGCAGCCGCTCCACCTCGTCGCGGCGGCGCGCGGCGGCGAGGCGGCGGGTCGCCTCCCGGACGGCGGCCTCCGCTCCGGGACGTGCCGCCGCCGCGACGGCGGCCTCGTCCAGTTCGGCGCGGCGGGCCTCCACGACACCGGGGAGTTCCGCCAGCGCGGCGGCGAGCCGGGCGTCCCGCGGTTCGAGCCGCCGCAGGCCGTCCGCCAGTTCCGCGCGTTCCCGTTCGATGTCGCCGAGCCGGGCGGCGGTGGCGCGCTTGCCCTCCAGCATCGCGACCTCGTTCCGGCGGTCGCGTTCGGCCTTGGCGAGGACGTCCTCCGGCGCCTTCGGCGGCAGCAGCGCGGCGACCTCGGCGCGGGTCTCCTCGGCCCAGCGGCGCGCCCGCACCGCCTCGGCATGCCGGGCCTGCACGTCCCTCACCAGCGGGGCGGCCCCGCGGGCGCGTTCCGCGGCGTAGAGGCGGGACGCGATCCGCGACTTCTCCCCGGCGTGCCCGGCCAGGGCGTCGCGCCGGGCGAGGGCCTCGGCGTGGCGGCGCCGCCGGTCGGCGAGCCCCTTCGCGTCCTCCCATGCCTCGCGGGCGGTCCGCAGCGCCGCCGCGGCACCGTCGCGCAGTTCTTCGGCCACCGCACGGAGGTCCTCGTGCGCGCCGGCCAGTTCCGCGGCCCACGCGGGCAGCGCATCGACCTCGGCGAACGGCTCCACGACCGGTTCCCCCCGGCGCGGGGGCGGGACGGCCGGACGGTCCCCGCGCGGCGGCCGGGCCCCGGTCGCCTCGGCGATCCGGTCGGCGATCGAGGCCGCCGCGCCGTCCAGTTCGGCGGCCTGCCGTCCGGTCGCGGCGCGCCGGTCGGCCAGCCACTTTTCGACCTGCGTGAACACCTCCGTCGCGAACAGCCGCTCCAGCACCCGGCGGCGCTCGTCCGCCCCGGCGCGCAGGAACCCGGCGAACTCGCCCTGCGGCAGCAGCGCGACCTGGCAGAACTGCACGGCGTTCATGCCGAGCATCCGCGACACCAGGTCGCCCGCCTCGTCCAGCCGCGTGGTGAGGCCGGTCCACTCGCCGTGTTCGAGTTCCTCAAGGACGACCTTGGCGTGCTCGGTCGTCGTCCCGGAGCCGCGCAGCTTCGGCCGCTCCCACGCCGGCGACCGCGTGATGCGGAGCCTGCGGCCCCGGATCGTCGTCTCCAGCACCACGCGCGGCCCGGTGCCGGGCGGCGCGTGATCGCTCCGCAGCCCCTTCACCGCGTTCCGCACCCCGGGGACCTGGCCGTAGAGCGCGAAGCACACCGCGTCCAGGACGGACGTCTTGCCCGCGCCCGTCCGGCCCTGGATGAGGAACAGCCCGGCGTCCGACAGCGCGTCGAAGTCGATGACCTCGGTGCCCGAGAACGGCCCGAACGCGCTGACCTCCAGCCGGTGCAGTCTCAAACGAGGGCCTCCTTCCGGCGGCAGTCCTCGAACGCCTCGTGCAGGAGGGCGCGCTCGGAGGCGGTGGCGGGACCGTCGGTGACCTCGGCGACGAAGTCGCCCGCGATGTCCAGCTCGGAGCGTTCGCGGACGCGTTCGGACCAGGTGCGGGCGTCGCCGGTCCCGCCGCCCTCGGGGTCGAAGCCGAGGACGAGCGTGTGCGGGAAGCGGCGGCGCAGCCGTTCCATCGCGGCTGGCGGCCGCCGCGCGTCGGTGAGCGTGATCTGGAGCCAGCGGTCCTCGAACTCGTCGTAGGACGCGCCGGTCAGCAGGTCGTCGATGCTGCCGCGCAGCCGCGCGAGCCGGCGCGGCACGGGCGCCTCGACGAACTCCGCCTCGACTCCGCCGGCGCGCAGGTCGACCAGCCAGGAGCCCTTGACGTGCCGCTCCTCGGAGAACGAGTACGCGAGCGGCGAGCCCGAGTAGCGGACGCGGTCGGTGATGCGCCAGGCGCCGTGCAGGTGCCCGAGCGCCGCGTAGTCGACGCCCTCGAACACCGACGCCGCCACCTGCGCGGACCCGCCGACCGAGATGTCGCGCTCGCTCTCGCTCGACCGCCCGCCCGTGACGAACGCGTGCGCCAGCACGACCGAGCGCCCGGGGCGGCGGGCGGCGTCCTCCCGGACACGGCGCATGGCCTCGGTCAGTGCGGCGGCGTGGCTGCGCTCGTCCAGATCCCACGGGTGGCGGACGAGTTCGGGCTCCAGATACGGGATGCCGTAGACGGCCGCATCACCGACGATGACGGGTTCCCCCACGGTCGCGAAGTCGGTGCGGACGTGCACACCCGCCTTGTCCATCAGCGACGACCCGAACCCGAGGCGGCGCGCCGAGTCGTGGTTGCCCGCGATCAGCACCACGCGGGTGCGTTCGGCGAGCCGCTCCAACGCCTCGTTGCACAGCTTCACCGCGTCCACGGCGGGCAGCGCCCGGTCGTAGACGTCCCCGGAGATCAGCACGCACTCGACCCGCTCCGCCGTGACGGTCTCGACCAGGTGGTCGACGAACGCCGCCTGCGCGGCCAGCAGGTCCTCACGGTGGAACGATCTGCCGAGATGCCAGTCGGAGGTGTGCAGGATTCGCATGTCCCGGCAACCATAGGCGCCCCCTGCGGCACATCCGGCACAGAAACGCCGAGCCGCCCCAAACGATCTTGAATGCCGCACCGGCGGGGCTCCCGTAGGGTGACGGCGTGAGCGACCGTCCCTATGTGCTGCTGAGCTGCGCGATGTCCGCCGACGGCTACATCGACGACGCGGCCCCGCAGCGGCTGCGGCTGTCCAGCCCGGCCGACTTCGACCGGGTCGACGCGGTGCGCGCCGGCTGCGACGCGATCCTGGTCGGCGCCGGAACCGTGCGGGCCGACAACCCCCGGCTGCTGATCCGTTCCGCCGCACGCCGTGCGCAGCGGGCGGCCCGCGGGCTGCCCGCCGACCTGACCAAGGTCACCCTGACCTGGAGCGGCGACCTGGATCCGGGCGCCCGTTTCTTCACCACGGGGGAGGCGCCGAAGCTGGTGTACGCGCCGTCCCCCACCGCCGCCGGGCTGTCGGCGCGGCTGGACGGCCTGGCCGACGTCATCGACGCGGGCGACCCGCTCGCCCTCCCCGCGGTGCTCGGCGACCTCGCGTCCCGCGGCGTCCGGCGGCTGATGGTCGAGGGCGGCGGCGCCGTCCACACCCTCTTCCTGACGGCCGACGCCGTCGACGAACTGCAGCTCGTGGTCGCCCCGTTCTTCATCGGCGACCCCGCGGCGCCGCGTTTCGTCCGGCCGGGGGCGTTCCCGCAGTCGCCCGGCCGCCCGATGCGCCTGGAAGAGGTCACCCGCATCGGTGACCTGGTCCTGCTCCGCTACCTGGCCGGGGCTGGGCGTGGATGACCTCGGCTGGCTGGAACTGGCCTGCGACCTGGCGGAACTGTGCCCGCCGTCCGATACCGCGTTCTCCGTCGGCGCGGTCATCGTCGGCGCGGACGGACGCGAGATCGCGCGCGGCTTCTCCCGCGAGAACGACCCGCACGACCACGCCGAGGAGGCCGCGCTGGCCAAGACCACCGCAGACCTCACCGGCGCGACCGTCTACAGCTCCCTGGAGCCCTGCGGGCACCGCGCGTCCCGTCCCCGCCCCTGCGCCGAGCTGATCATCGCCTCCGGCGCCCGCCGCGTCGTCTTCGCCTGGCGCGAACCCCGGCTGTTCGCCGAGGGCACCGGCGCCGAACTCCTCGAAGCGGCCGGCATGACCCTGCTGGAACTTCCGGAACTGGCCCTCCGAGCCCGCGCCCCCAACGCCCACCTCCTCTGACCCGAGGCATGAAACTCACCGGTGACGGTCGGTCTCGGCCATGTCCCGGTTATCGGACGATGGGTGAGACCCGAGTCTCATTGCTCTTGCCAAGGCACGGGGCGCCCATGCGATGCTGGGCCAAGCAAGCATTCGGTTACGCGAATTCGGCCCGTCGGGCAGGGAGGCACAGCAGCATGCGCGAGCACGATCGGCTGTTCATCGGCGGTGAGTGGGCCGCCCCGGCCGGAACCGGCACGATCGACGTCATCTCCCCGCACACCGAGGAGGTCGTCGGACGGGTGCCCGAGGGCACCGAGGGCGACATCGACGCGGCGGTCGCGGCGGCGCGGCGCGCGTTCGACGAGGGGCCCTGGCCGCGGATGACGCCCGCCGAGCGCGCCGAGATCGTCGGGCGGCTGTCGGCCATCTACGCCGAGCGGCAGCAGGAGATGGCCGACCTCGTCACCGCCGAAATGGGCTCGCCGATCATGTTCTCGGTGTTCGGGCAGGCCGCGATCCCGCAGATGGTGCTGCAGTACTACGTGGACCTCGCCGGCACCTACACGTGGGAGGAGCAGCGGCAGGGCATGCTGGGGCCGGTCACGGTCACCCAGGAGCCGGTGGGCGTCGTCGCGGCGATCGTCCCGTGGAACGTCCCGCAGTTCACGCTGATGCTCAAGCTCGCGCCCGCGCTGATCGCCGGCTGCACGGTGGTGGCCAAGCCGTCCCCGGAGACCCCGCTCGACTCCTACCTGCTCGCCGAGTGGATCAAGGAGGCGGGCATCCCCGACGGCGTGGTCAACGTCGTCCCGGCCGGCCGTGAGGTCGGCGCCCACCTGGTCGCGCACCCCGACGTGGACAAGGTGTCCTTCACCGGCTCCACCGCCGCCGGGCGCAAGATCGGCGCGGTCTGCGGCGAGCAGCTCAAGCGGGTCACCCTGGAGCTCGGCGGCAAGTCCGCGGCGATCATCCTGGACGACGCGGACCTGGCGTCCACCATCGAGGGCTTCAAGCTCGCCTCGCTGATGAACAACGGGGAGGCGTGCGCCGCGCAGACCCGCATCCTCGCCTCCCGCCGCCGCTACGACGAGGTCGCCGACGCGCTCGCGGCGATGGTCGGCGGGCTGGCCGTCGGCGACCCCGCCGACTACGGCACCGAGATCGGCCCGCTGGTCACCCGGCGGCAGCAGGAACGCGTCGAGAACTACGTCCGGATCGGCCAGGACGAGGGCGCCAAGGTGATCACCGGCGGGCTGAACCGCCCGCACGACCGCGGCTGGTACGTCGCGCCGACCGTGTTCGGCGACGTCGGCAACGACATGCGCATCGCCCGCGAGGAGATCTTCGGCCCGGTGCTCGTCCTCATCCCCTACGACGACGAGGCCGACGCCATCAAGATCGCCAACGACAGCGACTACGGCCTCGGCGGCTCGGTCTGGACGTCCGACGTCGACCACGGCATCGAGGTCGCCCGCCGCATCCGCACCGGAAGCTGCGGCGTCAACATGTACACCCTCGACCCGAACACCCCCTTCGGCGGCTACAAGAACAGCGGCATGGGCCGCGAACTCGGCCCCGAGGGCCTGACGGCCTACCTGGAGCACAAGTCCATCCCCCGCCCCGCCCCGCCCGCCTGATCCCCGGCCCCGCGCCGGATGAAGAAAAGCGGATGAATCCGGACGAGTGATCCGGCACGATGCGCCCCATGCGCGCCGATGATCTGCTCGCCGAGATCGAGCCCCTGCCTCACCCCGCCCGTGTCCGCCGCCTGGTGGAGCTGCGGAACGCCGCGGGCGGGCGGGAACTGGCCGCGCTGCTGGCCGATCTCGGCGGACGCGGGCACTACGAGCGGTCGATCGCGCTGTTCGTCGCGTCCGTCGTGCGGGACGAGGCGTCGATCGCGCACATCCTCGCGGCGGCGGCCGATCCCGACGCGGCGCTGGCGCTGCGGGCGACCCGGCTGGCGGTGCGGTACGCGCCCGCGCCGCAGCCGCTGGCGGCGGGCCTGCTGGACGCCCCGCCGGCGATCCGGGCGGCGACGTACCGGGCGATCCGCCGGCACCGGCGCGGGGAGCTGGCCGACGCGCTCGTCGGGCCGGTCGCGCTGCGTTGGGGCGCCGACGAGGCCGCCCGCCTGCTGCCGGCCTGCACGCATGAGCACGCGGCGGAGCGCATCGGCGAGCTGGCGCACGCCGTCCCGAACCCGCACGCGCTCGGCCGCGCCCACCCCGCGGCGTTCCTGGAACAGGCGGAACGGGAACTCGGCGCGCAGGCCCCGGGCACGCTGAACTCCTGGTGGGACTGGAACGGGCCGGGCGTCGCGGCGGCACTGCCGCACGACCCGGGACGTGTCCTCGCCCTCCTGGAGGACCACTGGCACGCCGGCGACCTGCCGCAGGCGATAAGGCCCTGGATCGGCACGCTCCTCGACGCCGAACCGGAGCGGACGCTGCGGCTGCTCCTGTCGGACGGATGCCGGCCGACGCTGCCCTCGCTGGTGCGCCGCCGCTCGATGCGCCACCGGCTCGTCCGCCTCGGCGGGGACGCGCTCGCCCGCACCGCCCGCGCCGTCCGGGAGGACGAGCACGCGCTGCTCCTGCTGCTGAAGGCCGTCCCGCCGGGCCGGCGCGGCGAGCTGTTCGACGCGGCGATGGCCGGTGTCGACCTGACCACCGCGGACCTCGGGGACGCGCTGCCGGACGTCCTGCCGCGCGCGGTGCGGGTCCGGGAGGCGCGCCGGATGCTGACGCTGCGCGCGGTCGCCGACCGGCCGCGGCGGGCGCGGGCCGTCTCGGCGTTCCTGCCGTTGGAGGAGGCCCGGCCCGTCCTGGAGGAGCTGATCCGCCGCCCCGACGCCGACGAGCGCGCCGCCGGGTACACGCTGCTCGTCCAGTGCGCCGGACGCGAGCGCGACCCGGCCGTGCTGACCGCGCTGCTCGAATCCCTCGGGCGGCTGCGCAACGAGCAGGACCCGGTGCGGGCCGCCGCGCTGCGGGCACTGGTGTCCGTCCCGGCCACGGTGCTGCGGGCCGGGCACACCGCGGCCGTCGAGCGGCTCACCGAGGACGCGCTGAACGCCCGCGACTCCTCCCCCGCGACCCACCTGGCGCTCGTCCAGATCGCCTGCCTGTTCGCCGAGCAGGGCGCGGCACGCGACGACGCCGAGCTGACCGTGTCCGGAATCGGGCTGCTGAGCCGGCTGATCGGCCGGCTGGACCAGGTCCCCCTCGGCCGGCTGGACCACGTCCTGCGGCACGGGCAGGAGCACCGGCTCGCCGCGTGGCTCGCCCCGCTGCTCGACGAGGGCGCGCGGCGCGACGACCACGGGCTCGCGCTGCTGCTCGTCCGGGCGCTGGGCCGCCGCGCCCACGGCGTCCCGGCGCTTCAGGACGCGCTGGAAAAGGCCCTGGACGCCCGCGAGGACGGTGTGATCCGCGAGGCGATCACCCGGTGGCTGGAGCCGCCGGCGACGCGCGGGGAACGGGTCGGGCGCATCGTCGCCAAGGACCCGTCGGCGGTCGCGGTCCACGCCGTGCTCGCCGCCATCGCCACCGAGCGCACCGATCTCCTTCACCTCGTCCTGTCCGGCCCCACGCCCGCCGGGCGGTTCCGGCGCGCCGACGTCACCTACGTCCCGCGGCTCGACCCGCGCTGGACGCGGGGCTGGACGGCCCGGCAGCACGACGCCTATCTGCGGCTCCTGGAGCGGGTCGCGAACGACCGGCGGCTCCCGGACGCCGACCGGGGGCGCGCGGTCACGGCGATCGCGGCCGTTCCCGGCGTGGACGCCGCCCGGCTGCGCCCCTACCTGCGGTCGGATGAGGCGTACCTGCGCCGGATGGCGCTGACCGCCGCGCCGTGGACGGCCCGGCCGCACGACGTCCTGCCCGATCTGCTCGCGCACGCCTCGTCCGACGACGCGCACGTGGCCGTCTACGCGGCGGGACGCGCGGCGCGGTTCGTCCGGCCGTCGGCGCTGCCGGCGCTGCTGCGCCCGGTCCTCGCGGGCGGCAGGATCACCGCGCGCAAGGAGGCGCTGCGGATCCTGCTCCGCACCCGGGCGCCGGAGGCGATGCACACCGTCGCCGAGGCGTGGGACGACCCGGGCCAGCACCGCGACGTCCGGGCGGCGCTCGTGTCGGCCGTCCGGCCGCACGTGGCCGACCCGGTCGCGCGGCGGATCCTCACCGAGGCGGCGCAGGGTCCCCGTGACCTCGCCCGCCAGGTGCTCGGCGCGTGGCCGTACGAGATCGAGGACGGGTTCCGGGCCGACTACGCCGCGCTGGTCGTGCGGGTGGCGCGCTCCCCCGACCCGGAGGCGTCCGATCCCGCGCTGTCCGCGCTCGGCCGGTGGGCGCGGTGGGCGCCGGAGATCCCGGCGCTGCTGGCGGACGTCCTCACCGACCTGGCGGAGACGCGGCGCTGGCGCACCGCCCTGTCCGCACTGGTCGGCTGTGCCGTCGGCGGCAGGGGGACCGGCGAACTGGGCGAGGCCGCCGCGACCCTCGCCGCGGCCGGTGACGGGGCGAACGCCGAGGCCGAGCGGGACCTGCCCGCGGCGCAGCGGCTGGCGGCTCTGGCCGAGGCGCTCCGGACCACGGCCGCGAGCCGGCGCGCCGCCGCCGGCCCCGTTCTGCGGGCCGTCACGGCACGGCTTCCGGTGCGGCTCGCACGCGAACTGTCGGCCGCGACGCTGCACTGGGACGGCGCGGCCGTGGACGCGGCCGTGGACGCGCTGGCCGACGCGTGCGCGGACGCCCCCATCCCGGCCGTCCAGCGGGTCGCCGCGGCCCTCGCGGGCGGCCCGCATCCCCCGAGCCCGTACGGCTTGAGCCCGTACGGCGCCGCCCGGTCCGGCCTCCCGGAGGCGGACGGCGTCCATCCGCACGCGGCGCGGCTCGCGCGGCGCGGCGACCTGGCGGGCGGCCTGTTCGCGTGCGCGCTCACCGAGCGGCACGGCCCGCGCGCGGGCTGGCCGCCGCGGTGGCGGGACCTCCTGCGCGGCCTGCGGGCCCACCCGGTGCCGGACGTGGCGTTCACGGCGCACGGAATCTATTCGGCCGGCGAGTGAGCCCCGGTCGCCTCTTCCAGTTCGTGGGCCAGTTCCTCCAGTTCGCCGCCGCCCGCCATGAGGCCGGTCAGCTCGTCGCGGGTGACCTCGTCCTTGGTGTGGTAGCCGATGCTCCGGCCCCGGTTGAGGATCAGGAAACGGTCCCCGACCGGGTAGGCGTGGTGCGGGTTGTGGGTGATGAAGACGACCGCGAGCCCCCGCTCCCGTGCCTGGACGATGTAGCGCAGCACCACCCCGGCCTGCTTCACGCCGAGGGCCGCCGTGGGCTCGTCCAGGACGAGGGCCTTGGCGCCGAAGTAGACGGCGCGGGCGATCGCCACGCACTGCCGTTCGCCGCCCGACAGCGTTCCGATGGGCTGGTCGACGTCCCGCAGGTCGATCCCCATCGCGGCCAGTTCGCCGTGGGTCGTCTTCCGCATGAACCCGACGTCCAGGCGGCCGAAGCCCTTGCGCCTCTCCGAGCCGAGGAAGAAGTTCCGCCAGACCGGCATCAGCGGGACGACGGCGAGGTCCTGGTAGACGGTCGCGATGCCCCGGTCGAGCGCCTCGCGGGGGGAGCCGAACGCGACCTGCTCCCCCTGGACCTCATAGGTGCCGGTGTCGTGCCGGTGCAGCCCGGCGATGATCTTGATGAGGGTGGACTTGCCCGCCCCGTTGTCGCCCAGCACGCACGTGACCTCGCCCGCGGAGACCTCCAGGTCCACCTCGCGCAGCGCGATGATGTTGCCGTAGTTCTTGCCGGCGCCCGTCAGCCTGATCAGCGGCGTGCCCGTCATGACGACCGCTCCACCCTGCGCCGCACGATCAGGTTGACGACGGTCGCGATCAGCAGCATCGCGCCGAGGAAGAACCGGAACCAGTCGGGATTCCACTCCGCGTACACGATGCCCTTGCTGGTCATGCCGAAGATGAACGCGCCGATCGCCGCGCCGATCGCCGACCCGTAGCCGCCGGTCAGCAGGCAGCCGCCGATGACCGCGCAGATGATGTAGAGGAACTCGTTGCCGACGCCCTCCCCGGACTGGACGGTCGCGAACGCGAACACCAGGTGCATCCCGGAGAACCAGGCGCAGAACGCGACCCCCATGAACAGGCCGATCTTGACGCGGGCGACCGGCACGCCGACCGCGCGGGCGCTGTCGGCGGAGCCGCCCACCGCGAAGATCCAGTTGCCGAGCCGGGTGCGCAGCAGGAGCCAGGTCGCGAGCGCGACGAACAGCAGCCACCAGAACACGGTGATCTTGACCTGGACGCCCAGCACGCCGACGTCCGAGGCGAAGATCGCGCGGGCGGTGCCGAAGCCGTCCATGTCGCGGACGGAGTCGCTGGCGACGTTGCCGGTGAGCGCCTTCGTCACGCCGAGGTTCAGCCCGGCGAGCATGAAGAACGTGGCCAGCGTGATGATGAAGCTCGGCAGCCGCGTCCTGACGTACAGCACGCCGTTCA
The DNA here is from genome assembly GCF_001552155.1 of Actinomadura formosensis NBRC 14204. Classification (GTDB taxonomy): domain Bacteria; phylum Actinomycetota; class Actinomycetes; order Streptosporangiales; family Streptosporangiaceae; genus Spirillospora; species Spirillospora formosensis. The sequence goes on from NZ_BCQQ01000096.1 coordinate 11,194, forward strand.
CCACGCCGAGCGCCAGCGTCAGCACGAGCGAGATCACCACGCCCGCCCACACGTTCAGCGTGAACTGGTAGGCGGTCAGCGCGGCGATCAGCGCCGAGGACGTCACCATCACCCCGGCGGACAGGTCGAACTCGCCGCCGATCATCAGCAGCGACACCCCGACCGCCATGATCCCGAACGTGGAGCTCGCGTACAGGACGGTGGAGAACGACCCGGCGCGCAGGAAAGCGTCCGCGACGATCGAGAAGAACACGAACAGCGCGACGGCGCCGAGCAGCGCGCCCAGCTCCGGCCGGCCCAGCAGCCGCCGCAGCGGCGACCGCCGGGCCAGGCGCTCGTCGGAGCCGGGATCGGCCACCGGCGGCTGCGCCACCGCGTGGGTCATCGCGTCCCCCGGTCCGCGAACGCCTCCAGGTCGCCGGCGTTCTCCTTGGTGACGACCGCGGGCCCGGTCAGCACCGGACGGCCGCCGCCGAGGACGTTGCCGTTGTTCTTCAGCAGCCACAGCTGGTCGACGGCCTCGTACCCCTGCAGGTAGGGCTGCTGGTCGACGGCGAACTCGATCGAGCCCGCCTTGAGCGAGGCGATCAGGTCCTTGTTCAGATCGAACGTGCCGATCCTGGCCTTGCCGCCGGTCTCCTTGACGGCGTCCACGGCGGTCGCCGCGAACGGCGCGCCGAGCGTCAGGATGCCGTCGATGCCCTTGTCGGACTGGAGCTTCGCCGTGATGGACGACTTGACGTCCGGCATGTTCGTGCCCTGGACGAACAGGTTCTCCAGGTCGCCGCCGAACGTCTTCTTCGCCCCGGCGCAGCGGGCCTCAAGGCCGACGTTGCCCTGCTCGTGGACGACGCACAGCGCCTTCTTCGCGCCGATCTTCCCCAGCTCGGTGCCGGCCGCCTCGCCGGCGATGGACTCGTCCTGCCCGAAGTGGGCGAGCGCGCCGAGCTTCGCCGACTCCTCCGCCCCCGAGTTGATCGACACCACCGGGATCTTCGCGGCGGCGGCGCGGGCCAGGACGTCCTTCATCGCGTCCGGCTTGGCGAGCGTGACGATGATGCCGTCGACCTTCTTGTCGATCGCGGCCTGGACGAGCTGGGCCTGCTTGCCGCCGTCCGGGTCCGCCGAGTAGAGGAACTCGACGTTGTCCTTGGCGGCCGCGGCCTTGGCGCCCTTCTGCACGATGTCCCAGAACGTGTCGCCGGCACCCGAGTGGGTCACCATCGCGATCTTCAGCCGGGGCCCGGCGCCCTGCGGCGCCTCCTCGGACTTCTTGCCGCCCGAGCTGCTGCAGGCGCTCAGTGCCAGCAGACCCGCGGCCGCCAGGACCGCCAGCCCCCTGGACGACCCGCGCGTGAAAACGCCTCTCATCGGCTGCACTCCGTTTCTCCCCGAATGGTCGGTCTGAGGAGTTGATCACAGATGGTGACGGCATGCTCGCCGATATCCCCCACAACGGGCACGAGCCTCCTGCCGCGGTCCGGCACCGGCACCTCCATGATCGGAATGTCCCACCATGCCGCACCGGCGGGGGCGCCTGCCACGGGGGTCTCTCAATGTGGATGACCCTCGTCCGCGCCATCGGCCTGCGGGCGTCCCTCCGGCGACGTCAGGGGCAGGCGCGGGTCGGCGGGCTGGTCCTTCCAGGTGTCGCGGATCCAGGCGTGGGCGGGATCGTCGCGGATCCGCCAGGCCCGTTCCGGGGACGGCCCGGCCATCACGTTGAGGTAGTACAGGTCGGTGCCCGGCGGCGCCATCGACGGGCCGTGCCAGCCGTGCGGGATCAGGACGACGTCTCCGCTGCGGACCTCCGCGAGCACGTCGATGGGGCGTCCGGGCGAGCCGTAGACGCGCTGGTAGCCCATGCCGCCCCGGGCGGCCTCGAAGTAGTAGATCTCCTCCAGGACGGCCTCGCCGGGCGCCTCCTCATCGTGCTTGTGCGGCGGGAAGGACGACCAGCAGCCGCCCGGCGTGAGCACCTCGCACGCGATCAGCTTCTCGGCGAACGGGAACCCCTCGGGCGTCCCGAAGTTGTTGACCTGCCGGCTCGCCGCGCCGGCGCCGCGGAGTTCCACCGGAACCCTTCCGGCGGGGCCGTAGCGCGGCTCCCGGCGTCCCTCGCAGCGGGCGCCGGCCAGCGCGAACCGGCCGCGTCCCCGCACCGTCACCCGCGCGTCGCGCGGCACGTAGGCGAAGTCGCTGACGCGGCTGAACACGTCGGCGCGGCCTTCCAGCTCGAACCGCGACCCATCGCACTGCACCGCGCACGACCCGGCCAGCGGCAGCACGATCATCTCGAACTCACCCGTGCCGAACGTGTGCTCACCGCCGTCCGGAAGATCGAGGACGCGCAGCGCGGAGTGCGCCCACCCGGCCGACTCGGGGGTGACGACGACGCCGTACGGGCCTTCCGCGGCGCTGCCGGCGGGCAGGTGGTACCTCATCGCGGCTCCTTGAGGAGTGCTTCGACCTCGTCTTGCGCGGGCATCGCGTCCGAGCAGGCGATGCGGGACGCGACGATCGCGCCGGCGGCGCCCGCGAACTCGACGAGGCGCCGCAGGTCCCAGCCGGACAGGAGGCCGTGGCAGACGGCGCCGCCGAACGCGTCCCCGGCGCCGAGCCCGTTGACGACGTCGACCTTGACCGGCGGCACCTCCACCGTCTCCCCGGCCGTCGCGGCGAGGACGCCCTCCGGGCCCATCTTCACGATGGCCAGTTCCGGGCCGCGTTCGAGGAGGGCGCGGGCGGCGGCGCGCGGCTCCCGCTCCCCCACCGCGACCGCGCACTCGTCCAGGTTGCCGACCGCGACTGCCGCCTGTTCCAGCGCGAGGCCGGCCCAGTGCGGGGCCTCTTCGGGGTCGTCCCACAGCATCGGCCTGTAGTCGAGGTCGATGACGGTCTGTCCGGGGTGTTCGGTGAGCGCGGTCAGGGTGGCTCCACGGCTGGGCTCTTGGGAGAGGCCCGTGACGGTGGCCCAGACGATGCGGGCCTCACGGATCGCTTCCAAGTCCAGCTCATGCGGCCGGATCTCCAGGTCGGGCGCCTTGGGATAGCGGTAGAAGTACAGCGGGAAATCGTCCGGCGGGAAGATCTCGCAGAAGGCGAGCGGTGTCGGCAGACCGGGAACGGCCGTGACGTAGCGGTCGTCCACGCCGTACCTCTGGAGCGCCTTGTGGACGAACCGGCCGAAGGGGTCGTCGCCGGTACGGGTGATGACGGCGGCGCTGCGGCCGTACCTGGCCGCCGCCACGGCGACGTTGGTGGGGCTCCCGCCGAGATACTTGCCGAACGACTCGACGTCCTCCAGCGGGACGCCCACCTGATTCGGATAGACGTCGACGCTCACCCGTCCCATCGTGATGAGGTCGAACGTCATCGGGACATCCCGGAGAGGAAGCCGAGGCTTCTGCGGACATCGTCGTACGGCCCTTCGCCCGCTGCGGGCTCGCCTGCCAGGACGGTGTCCTGCTCCATCACGTACCAGCCTTCGTACCCTGCGCCCTCCAGGGTGCGGATAATGCCGGGGATGTCAATGTCACCGTTCCCCAGCGGCCGGTAAAGGCCGTCCCGCACCGCGTGCGTGTAGGTGACTTCACCGTCCAGCACCTGTTGGGCCAGCCCCGCGTCGACGTCCTTCAGGTGGACGTGCGTTATGCGCGGTGCCGCGAAATGTGCCAGCCATACCGGATCGGTGCCGCCGACCAGGAGATGACCGGTGTCGAGGCACAGCGGGACGCTGCAACCGTCCAGCACCCGCTCGACCTCGTCGCGGCGTTCCACGACCGTCCCGACGTGCGGATGCAGCGTGACCGGCCGCCCGCGCGCCGCCGCCCGCGCGGTGATCGCGTCGAGGTTCGCCAGCAGCGCGGACCACGCCTCCGTGTCCAGGACGGGCCGCGTGTCGTAGCCGTCGAGGCCGGTGGCGGCGGCCAGGACGAGAACGCCCTCGACGGCGTCCATGGCCCGGTCGATCTCCGGCATCGGGTCGTAGTCCGGATCATGCAGGACGACCGGGACGAACGCCCCCACGAGACCGAGACCGTAGGACGCCAGTAACGCGCTCCGGGCCCGCGCGGCGGCGGGCAGGAAACCGGCCGGGCCCAGCTCCGTGGCGGCGAGGCCGAGGTCGCGCATCTCGCCGAGGACGCGCCCCGGCTCCATCTGGTGGCCCCAGCCGGGCACCTCGCACACGCCCCACGAGATCGGCGCGCCCGCGACCCTCATCGGCGCACCTCCTCGGTGCCGACGATCCGGCCCTGCCGCATGGACAGCTCGCAGGCCTCGGCGAGATAGAACGCCTCCAGGGCCTCCTCCGGCGGGCACGGGTTGGCGCGGCGGCCCGCCGCCACGTCCACGAACGCCTGGAGTTCGGCGTCGTAGGCGTCGGAGAAGCGCTCCATGAAGCCGCTGTAGGCGGGCCTCGGTTCGGCGTCCCGTTCGGGTAGCGGGGTGGCGGGCGTCTTGGCGTCCAGGCCGGTGACGACGCTGTCCTTGGACCCGAACAGTTCCAGTCTTGCGTCGTACCCCGCGGCGTTGTAGCGGGTGGCGGAGACGACTCCCAGTGTCCCGTCGTCCAGGACGAGCAGCGCCGACCCGGTGTCGATGTCGCCGTACTCGCGGAAGAAGTCGTCGCCGCGGTTGGCGCCCGAGGCCATCACCCGGACGACCTCGCGTCCGGTGACGAACCGGATGAGGTCCAGGTCGTGGATGACGCAGTCACGAAAAAGCCCGCCGGACGACGGGACGTACGCGGCGGGCGGCGGGGACGGGTCGAAGCTGCACGACCGGACGGTGTGCAGCCATCCCAGCCGCCCGGACGCGAGGGCCTCGCGGGCCGCCGCGTTTCCGGCGTCGAACCGGCGCTGGAATCCGACCTGCACCGGGACGCCGGTGGAGGCCGCCGCGGCCACGGTCTGGAACGTTCCATCAAGGTCGGAGGCGAGCGGTTTCTCGCAGAAGACGGGAATACGGGCGGCGATGGCCCGTCCCACCAGGTCCGCGTGCGCGTCGGTCGCCGCCGCGACGACCAGTCCGTCCAGCTCGGCGGTGAAGAGCTCGCCGACGGTGTCCAGTGCCCGTCCCCGCGAGGGCAGCCGGGCGGCGAGGTCGCGGGCGCGGGCGGCGTCCGCGTCGGCGATGGCCAGGGAGTCCACCTCGGGCAGTGCGCAGAGAGCGGCGGCGTGGCGCGCACCGATGCGCCCCGCGCCGGCCAGTCCGATCCTCATTGATCCCCTCCCGGTCGGCGGTCAGGTGAGACACGAGTGTGCTGGACCGTTCCAGAAGCGTCAACGGCCGTCTGTCCGCCTTCGGTTAGGGAGATGTCCGAAATCGCGGCGGCTACTCTGAAGGGGTTGACATGGATGGGCTGTCGCACAGATGTGCCCGAACGCTAGTTTTGCCCCATGCGGATCTTCGTCACCGGCGCCTCGGGGTTCGTCGGCTCCCACACCGTCCGCGCCCTCCTGGACGCCGGACACCGGCCGCGCGCGCTGGTCCGCGACCTCGGTAAAACAACCAAGGTCCTGCACTCGGTGGGGGTCGCGGCAGAGGACGTGGAACTCGTCCCCGGCGACATGCTGGACGCGGACGCCGTGTCCGAGGCGATCGACGGCTGCGATGCCGCCATCCACGCCGCCGCCGCGATCGGCGTGACCGGCGGCGCCGGTGACCTGATCGAGGCCAACCTCCGGGGCACCCGCAATGTGGTCGGCGGCGCCGTCGCCCGCGGCCTGGCCCCGGTGATCCACGTGTCGACCGTCGCGGTGTTCGTACCGCCGTCCGGGCCGGTCATCACCGCCCACAACGCTCTGGCCCACCCCCGTACCGCCTACGGCAGGTCCAAGCTGGCGGCCGAGCATTACGTGCGCGGACTGCAGGCTGATGGCGCGCCGGTCACGATCATCTACCCCGGGGGTGTGTGCGGCCCGAACCAGCCCAGGCTGGACGCGCTCATGGAAGGGCTCGCCGCCGCGCTCGGCAAGGTGTGGCCACTTCCGGGCGGCGGGGTTTCGGTCCTCGACGTCCGCGATCTCGGCGAGGCGTTGGCGCGTTCCGTCGAGGCCCGGCAAGGGCCGAGCCGCTGGGTGCTCGGCGGCCACTACCTGACATGGCCGCAGTACGCCGACCTTTGCGACCGCCTCACGGGGGTGAGGTGCCGCCGTGTCCGCGTCCCGTCCCGGGTCATGCTCGGGCTGGGGTCGGCGCTGGACACGGCCAAGCGCATCCACCACTTCGACTATCCGCTCACCCGCGACACCGCCGAATACATGGTCACGCTCGCCCCCACGGACGACCGCCCCATCCTGGAGGCGCTGGACCTCACCCTGCGTCCCGTCGAGGAGACCGTCGCCGACGCGCTGCGCTGGCTGGCCGAGAGCGGTCATCTGAACCCGCGCCGGGTGGGGTGGCTCGCCTCGAAGGAGAAGCCGGCGCCGACCCTCGTCCAGCGCACGCTCGGCCCCGTCTTCCAGCAGATCTCGGCCGCCGAATGGTTCTCCAAGGTGGGGCCCAAGGTCGTCCCGCCCGTGGACCGGACGCTGCACAAGGTCTCCGGCGGACGGCTCATGCTCGGCCAGCTCCTCGTTCCGAGCCTCGTCCTGACCGCGACCGGCGCCGTCAGCGGTCTCCCCCGCAAGACGCCGCTCGCCTGCCTTCCGGACCCGGACGGCGGCTGGTACGTCGTCGGCTCCAACTTCGGCCGCGAGAAGCACCCCGCCTGGACGGGCAACCTGCTGAAGAACCCTGACGCCGAGGTCAGCTTCCAGGGCCGCAGCGTTCCGGTCACCGCCCACCTCTTGGACGACGCGGAACGCGCCAAGATCTGGCCCCGCCTGACCGCCGTCTGGCCCGTCTACGACCGCTATGTGGAACGCGCACACCGCGAGCTGAGGGTCTTTCAGCTGACCCCTCGTTAGGTGCCGCGGAGGGTTCTCGATAGGCGGCGGCCCAGGAGCAGGTAGGCGAGCACTACGCCGGCCACGTTGAGGATGACGTCGTCTATGTCGAAGGCTCGGCCCATCACCAGGGTGCCTTGGACGGTCTCGATGGTGAGTGAGAGGACACCGGTCACCAGGGCCAGGCGTATGGGTCCGCGTAGGGTCGTCCAAACGAGGGGAAGCAGGACGCCAAGGGGCGCCAGGAGCGCGAGGTTGCCTCCTATCTGGAGGAGGGCTTCCTTAGTGGGACGGTCCATGTAGAAACGGAGCGAGTCGCCCGGATCTGTGTTCCCGCCCGCCTGGCCCTTGTCATGGACGGGCGTCAGCGTGAGCTTGAACGCGACATAGAAGAAGACACCGAGAAGGCCCAGCGCGATCGCCACCACGACCGCGCGCAGTGCGATGACGTACCACGGAACTCGTTCGCCCGCCGCCGCGGGCTGCCACATCTCCACCAACATCTGACCTCAGATCCCCGCTTCACCCCCGTCCATGCAGGTCCCGTGGTTTCGGCAATCCGTAATGCCCCATATGAGAACGCCCGCGCCACCCGGCGCGGGCGTTCTCACGGCATCAGACCGCCACGGGGGTGGTGGCCGGCTCCAGGGCCAGTTCCAGCACCTCGCGGACGTCGCTGACGGTGAAGACCGTCATGTTCTCCAGCACCTCGGCCGGGACGTCCTCAAGGTCGGGCTCGTTGCGCTTCGGCACGATCGCGGTGGTGATGCCGAGCCGGGACGCGGCCAGCAGCTTCTGCTTCAGGCCGCCGATCGGCAGCACCCGCCCGGTCAGCGACACCTCGCCGGTCATCGCCACGTCCGCGCGGACCGGCCGTCCCGACAGCAGCGACGCGAGGGCCGTCGTCATCGTGATGCCGGCGCTCGGGCCGTCCTTCGGGATCGCGCCGGCGGGCACGTGGACGTGCACGCCGCGGTCCTTCAGGTCGCCGACCGGGAGCTCCAGCTCCGCGCCGCGCGAGCGCAGGTAGGACAGCGCGATCCGGGCCGACTCCTTCATGACGTCGCCGAGGTGCCCGGTGAGCGTCACGCCGGTGTCACCGGTCTCCTTGTCGGCCAGCGACGCCTCGATGTAGAGGACGTCTCCGCCCGCGCCGGTCACCGCCAGGCCCGTCGCGACACCCGGCACGCCGGTGCGGCGCTCGTTGCGGCTCAGCTCGACCTCCGGGGTGAACCTGGGCCGTCCCAGGTAGTCCTTCAGGTCGTCCGCGCCGATACGGACGGGCAGCGCCGCCTTCTCCAGCGCCACGTTCGCGGCGACCTTGCGCAGGACCCGCGCGATCGAGCGGTCCAGGGACCGGACGCCGGCCTCGCGGGTGTACTCGGCCGCCAGCAGCCGCAGCGCGTCGTCGCCGAACGCCACCTCGGACGCCTCCAGCCCGGCCTTGTCGAGCTGGCGCGGCAGCAGGTGGTCGCGGGCGATCGTGACCTTCTCGTGCTCGGTGTAGCCGTCCAGCTCCACCAGCTCCATCCGGTCGAGCAGCGGCCCGGGGATGGCCTCCACCACGTTCGCCGTGGCGAGGAACAGCACGTCGCTGAGGTCGAGCTCCACCTCCAGGTAGTGGTCCCGGAAGGTGTGGTTCTGCTCGGGGTCGAGGACCTCCAGCAGCGCCGCCGTCGGGTCGCCCCTGTAGTCGGCACCGACCTTGTCGACCTCGTCCAGCAGGACGACCGGGTTCATCGAACCGGCCTCCCGGATGGCACGGACGATGCGTCCGGGGAGGGCGCCCACGTAGGTACGGCGGTGCCCCCGGATTTCGGCCTCGTCCCTGACGCCGCCCAGGGCGACACGGACGAACTCGCGTCCCATGGCCCGCGCGACCGATTCGCCAAGCGAGGTCTTGCCCACGCCAGGAGGACCGGTCAGCGCGAGCACCGCACCGCTACGGCGTCCGCCCACGACGCCCAGGCCGCGGTCCTCACGCCGCTTCCGGACGGCCAGGTACTCGATGATGCGTTCCTTCACGTCATCGAGCCCGGCGTGGTCGGCGTCCAGGATCTCCCTGGCGCCCGCGATGTCGTAGGCGTCCTCGGTCCGGTCGTTCCACGGGATGTCGAGGACCGTGTCGAGCCACGTGCGGATCCAGCCGCCCTCCGGCGAGGCGTCGGACGACCGCTCCAGCTTGTCGACCTCCTTCAGCGCCGCCTCGCGCACCTTCTCCGGGAGGTTCGCGGCCTCGATCCGGGCCCGGTAGTCGTCCTCCTCGTCGGCGGGGTCGCCGTTCAGCTCGGCCAGCTCCTTGCGGATGGCCTCCTGCTGCTGCCGCAGCAGGAACTCCCGCTGCGTCTTCTCCATGCCCTCCTGGACGTCCTTGCGGATCGTCTCCGCCACGTCCAGCTCGGCCAGGTGGTCACGCGTCCACCCGATCAGCAGGGTGAGCCGCTCCACCACGTCGACGGTCTCCAGGACCTCGATCTTCTGCTCGTCCGTCAGGTACGGGGCGTATCCGGCGTTGTCGGCCAGCGTGGACGGGTCGTCGATCTGCTGCACCACGTCCACGACCTGCCACGCGCCGCGCTTCTGCAGGATCGCGCTGACCAGGCCCTTGTACTCCTTGGCCAGTTCCTGGGCCCGCCCGGACGCCGGCGGCGCCTCGATCACGGTCCCCTCGACCCACAGCGCCGCGCCCGGCCCCGTGGTCCCGGTGCCGATCCGCACCCGCGACACGCCGCGGACGACCGCGCCCGGCTCCCCGCCGGGCAGCCGTCCCTCCTGCTCGATCACGCCGAGCGTGCCGACGCCGGCGTACCGCCCGTTCAGCCTGGGCACCAGCAGCACCCGCGGCTTGCCGGCCGGCCGGATGCCCGGGCCCGTGGATTCGGCCACCGCCCGCGCGGCCTCGATGGCCGCCCGCACCTCGCCGTTCCCGGAGAGGTCCAGGGGGACCACCATGCCGGGCAGAACGACCCCGTCCTCCAGGGGCAGCACCGGCAGCGTCAGGGTTTCGCTCATGCTCAGCTCCAAGTCCGTTCGCAGACCCAATCTCAAGTTGAGTCATACACACTCAAGAAAACGGAGCACAACTTTGTTTCCGCAGCAACGTTCGCTCTCAGCGATCACCCGCCACCGCCGGTTCCGCGGACGAAGCCGCCCGCCTCGCGCGGATGGCCGGCCGCCGGCGCCCGTTCCCCGGTTCGGCGGGCCGGGCGGGCAATGCGCAGGTAAAGGCCGCTTCGCGATCTTGATTCTTTACTCGGAACGCGTTTACATGCGCATGACGGAAGGGTACCTAAAGCAACGAGTTCGTGACTCAGGGTGAACGAAGGGTTCTCGGGGCGGCAAAGTCCCGGGCCGGAAACGTAGGAGGGGCCGGATGCGGCGCACAGAACGCACCGAGCACGAGGCCCCGCCTGTTCTCGTCTCCCTCTCCCCACGCGGCCCGGTCCGTACGGCCGAGGACGTTCGCGGCGCGCTCCGCCCCGGCGGACCCCGTCCCCCAGCGGGTACCGGGGCGGCGGCGCGCCGCGACACACCTCGGGCCCTCGGCCGTACCGGACCGGCCCCGCGCATCGGCCTCCCCCGGGCCCCGGCGCCCCCCGCCCCCGTGGCGTTTCTCCCCCCTCGCCGGGCGGGCCGTCACACCCCCGCCCGGCCGGACCGGAGGGGAGGTGGGAATCAGCCCTCACAACAACCGGCGTCACGCCGGTAGGCACAGGCGGCCGGAACTTCGTCCGACCCCCGTCCCGGCCGCCAACGCAGTAAGGGATCGCTGCGAAACTGAGGCCCGTGGAAGAGCGACACCCTCCACGGGCCTCGGTTCACAGCTTCCTGCGCCAGACCTGGCCGTGCACCACGTCCCCGAACATCTCGGCCGGGGGCTCCTCCTCGTCGAGGACGAACCCGGCCCGCTCGTAGAGGCGGTGCGCCGGACGCTGCAGCGCCGTCGTCCACAGCATGATCTCGCGGTAGCCGGCCTCGGCCGCGAACCGGACGCACGCGTCGACCAGCGCGGCCCCCACCCCCATGCCGCGGGCGTCCGGCTCGACATGCAGCAGCCGGAGCTGGGCGACGCCGTCCTCCCGCTTGACGCAGAACACACCGCCCACCCGGACGCCGTCCGACTCGGCGATCCACGCGTTCTCCCGCTCCGGGTCGTGGTCGCGGACGTAGCCGGCGACGACCGAGGCGACCAGCGCCTCGTAAGTGCGGTCCCAGCCGCATTCCGCGTCGTAGAGGGCGCCGTTGCGCTCCACCACCCAGCCGAGGTCGCCGGGACGCAGCGGGCGCAGCACGACACCGTCCGGGCGCGGGCGGTCGCCGAGGACGGCGTGGACCGTGCGCATCGCGGCGAGCAGCCGGCGGCGGTCACCGGGAGCCAGCCCGTCCAGCAGGCCGCGGATCTCGGCGACGGTCCGCTCGTCCAGCATGGCGAACACCTCGCGGCCCCGCGGCGTCAGCCGGACGATCTGGCGGCGGGCGTCACCGGCGGCGCGCTCGCGGACGACGAGGCCGTCGGCCTCGAAGCGGGCCAGCATCCGGCTGAGGTAGCCGGCGTCCAGACCGAGCGAGCGGCGCAGGGCGAGGACCTCGGTGTCCGTCCGCTGGGCCAGTTCGAAGATCACCCGCGCTTCGGTGAGGGAGTAGGGCGACCGGACGAGCCCCTCGCCGAGCACCCCGATGACGCCGGTGTAGAAGCGGTTGAACGCGCGGACCGTGCCGACGTCCTCCTGGGTCGCCTCCATGCCCTGCCTCCTACGTTTGACTGAGTCAAACGTTACGCCGGAAGGAAGGTGATGTGCCAGCCCCCGGGGTGGGGTCAGGCGTTCGCTTCGGCCTTGGCCGGCGGCAGCGCGCGCACCTCACGGACGATCTTGTGCTCGACGAAGAACGTCATCAGCGGCACGACACCGCCGAGCACGATCCACACCATCTTGGTGAGCGGCCAGTCCGTGCGCCGCCACAGATCGAAGGCGAGCCCCACGTAGACCATGTAGAAGAGGCCGTGGATCGGCGACACGACGGCCACCATCTCCGGCATGTCGGTCGGCCCGTACTTCAGGACCATCCCGATCGTCAGCAGGACCAGCAGGGTCCCGACGATCAGCGCCAGGATCCGGTACCTGGTCACCGCGCCTTCCACAGGAGCACACCTTTCGTTCAGCGGGCCGGGACGCCCGCCGGAGGGGTCAGCGGCGTCCGCGGCCCTCGGAGTTGAGCCGGGCGAGGTAGCGGTTGTAGGCCGCGAGTGCGGGGTCCTCTTCCTCGTGCCGTTTGATGATCTCCCGCTTGACCTCGGCCTCCGCGGGCTCCTCCAGCACCATGGGCGCGGGCTTGATCCCGGCCCGCTCGTCCCGGATCATCTTGACCCACATCACGATCACGAAGATCGCGAAGATCGGCCATTCGAACGTGTAGGCCCAGCTGCGGTCGTTGCCGGACTGGGCGCGGTCGAACTGCCACCAGCCGAACCCGAGGAACGCGCCGCACAGCATGATCGCGAGCGCGTGGAGCCCGAGCCAGCCCGGGGTGAGGAACCGTCGCACGCCACCGAGCCTACCCCCGGTTCCGCGGGCCGCGCCCCCGACCCCGTCTCACGACGGCGGCGGGCCCACATAGACGGCGCGGGGACGCAGCGGGCCGCGCCGGCCGTACTCCTCCAGCGCGTGCGCGAGCCATCCGGCGGTGCGCGCGACGGCGAAGATCGCCTCCCCCGCGCCCGGGACGAGCCCGGCGACCGCGCCCAGCGTCGCCAGCGCGAAGTCGATGTTGGGCGGGGGCAGGCGGCGGCGCGCGGCCTCGTCCAGGACGGCCTCGGCGGCGGCGAGCCGCTCATGACCGGGCGCCGCGGACCGGATGAGGTCCATCAGCAGGGTGCCGCGCCCGTCCCCCGACTTGTAGACGCCATGCCCGAAGCCGGGGACGCGCTCGCCGGCGCGCAGCCGTTCGCCCAGCGCGCGGGACGCGGACGCCGGGTCGGCGACCTCGGCGATCAGCCGTTCCGCACCGTAGGACGCGCCGCCGTGCAGGGGCCCGCTGAGGACGCCGAGCCCGGACGCGACGACCGCGTAGGGGTCGGCGCGCACGGACGCGGCGACCCGCACGGCGACCGTGGAGGCGGCCAGTTCGTGGTCGGCCAGCAGGATCATGGCGGCCTCGAACGCGCGCGGCAGGCCGCCGGGCTCGGGCGGATGCGGGCACAGGCGGCCCCAGAGCCGCTCGGCGACCCGTCCCGTGCCGGGGGTGCCGCCGGCCGGGGGCAGGGCCTCGATGAGGCCGGCGACCAGCGCCCGCCCGGTCGCGGTGACGCCTTCGGGGTCGAGGTGGTGGCGGAGCGGGTCGGTGGCGGCGAGCGCCGTGACGATCAACTGGAGCCGGTCGAGCGGGAGGAGACCGGCGGGCAGCCCGGACTGGGCGGCGACGGCCGCGGCGACACCGTCCTCCCGGGCCCGCCAGGCTCCGGGGTCTTCGTCGCGGCCCGTCCAGAGCCAGGTGGCGGCGTCCTCGAACGTGCGGGTCTCCGCCATGGCCAAGGCGTCCCGTCCCCGGTAGAACGGGCGGTCGGCGCCGAGCGCGGTGATCGCCGACTCGATCGCCAGCTCTCCCGGGCCGGGCGGGCGGCGCGGTTTCCCGCGCCGCGCCAGTTCCTCGACCTGCGCGGCGTCGAAGAGGCTCCGGCGCCCGTCCGGGGCGTGCTTGCGGCGCAGGACGCCCCGGCTCACATACGCGTACAGCGTGGCGGGCTTCACACCGAGCCGCTCGGCGGCGGTCTTGGCGTCGATCCAACCCCTGACCTGCGGGTTCTCCATCGTCATCGCCTCTTAATATTGATTATCGTCAATATTGATACATATAGATTCCGCTGTCAATCTGAGGACATGCCCCAGATTCACTTCCTGGACGTCACCAACCGCGACGGCGTCCAGACGGCCCGGACCGGGCTGTCCAAGTTCGGCAAGACGATGGTCAACTTCTACCTGGGACGACTCGGCGTGGCGCAGTCGGAGATCGGCTTCCCGTTCCTGTTCCACGAGGTTCCCTACGTGCGGGCGCAGATCGCGCTCGCGGCGGCGGGCGCCTTCGGCGGGCTGCGGCTGTCGGGCTGGTGCCGGGGCGTCGCGCGGGACGTGGAGAAGGCCGTCCAGGTGCGGGCCGGCGGCACCGGGCTCGCGCACTACAACCTGTCGATCTCGACGTCCGACTACATGATCGCGAACAAGTTCCGGGGCCGGCTCGACCGGGACGCGATCATCCGCGAGATGGTCGCGGCCGTCCGCACGGCCAAGGCGGGCGGTGCCCGGACGGTCGGGGTCAACGCCGAGGACGGTTCCCGCACCGACGACGGCTTCCTCAAGGAGTTCGCCCTGGCCGCGAAGGAGGCCGGGGCCGACCGCGTCCGGTACTGCGACACGATCGGCGGTGACACGCCCGACCGCGTCAGGGAGCGCTTCGCCAAACTGGCGTCCGCCGTAGGGATGCCGGTCGAAACCCACTGTCACAACGACCTCGGCCTGGCCGTGGCCAACTCCGTCAGCGGCGCGCTCGGCGACCTGGAGGCCGGCCAGGACGCGTGGATCAACACGTGCATAAACGGCATCGGCGAGCGGTCGGGCAATGCCGACCTGCTGGCCACCATCCTCGCGTTCCGGCACGGGTTCGGGCTGGAGGATCGCGGCATCGAGATCGGCGACCCGATCGACCTGTCGTGGGCGCGGCGGTTCGCGCTGTGGGCGAGCTACGCGTTCGGCCAGCCGCTCCCCTACAACCAGGTCGGCGTGGGCCGGAACGCCTTCGCGCACGAGTCCGGCATCCACGCGGACGGCGCGCTCAAGGACCACGGCAACTACGAGCTGTACGACGAGGAGACCCTCGGCCCCTTCCCGGACGACTGGCACACCCGTCCCGGACGCGTCGTGCTCACCGGCGAGTACGGCGGCAAGGCGGGCTTCAGGCACGTCATGGACGGTCTGGGCATCGAGCCCGCCGACGAGGACCTCGCCTTCAAGCTCGTCCAGTTGTGCAACGCCCAGACGGGCCGCCCGCTCACCGACGACGAACTCCGCCTCATCGCCACCCATCCCCGCGAACTCGCTCTCCTTTTCCCAGGTCAAATCCCCTGATCGCGAATTCGGACGGATTTGTCGGGGGCGTGCCCTACGTTCCCGGACATGGCGAGCAGCACGGTGGCGGCGGGGGCCGCGCAGGCGTACACGTACATGCGACCGTCCGGACTGGACGGCGGCCTACTCGGCCTGTCCACGTCGGGCGGGACGACGGCCGGCGGGCCGCGGGCGCATCCGCACTTCTTCAGCGGGGTGCTCACCCAGGCGGCGCCGGCCGCGGCGGCGCTCCTCGCGCTGGCCGACGTCGCGCAGACGCGGTACTTCCAGCCGCGTCCCACGGCGTTCCGCGATCCGGTCGTCACGTGCGGCGGCGACCGGATCCGGATGGAGTCGTTCTCCGCGTGCGGTGGCGTCTACGCGCGGCTGGACGTGCTGGAGCCCGCGCTGGACGGCGAGATGCACGAGCGCGGCACGACGAACGTGGACGTGAACGGCCCGCTGCGGGAGGCCCTCGCCCGGGTGGGCGGCTCCGATCCGCTGCATCTCGCGGTGGGCGCCGGGGAACTGGCCGTGACGACCATGGACGGCGCCGTCGTGGAGAAGAAGGTGCCGCTGCCCGACCGGTGGCTCCGGGGTTTCGCCGAGGTGCAGGTCAGCACGGCCGGGTTCGATCCGCGCGGCGAGCTGAGGGGGCCGGACGCAGTGCGGTTCCTGCGGTCGCTGCCCCGCGGGTCCCGCGGGGTCATGTGGGCCGTTCCGGCGGGCCGTACGCTGCGGCTCACCACCCGTCCGGCCGCCGGGGCGGTGTGCCTGGCCGGGACCGACCGCCTGCGGACGATGCTGCCGCTGCTCCGCTTCGCCAGAACCCTGCGCGTCTACGGGCCGCCCGTCACCGGCGGCAGCGGGCCGGTGTCGAGCGCCTGGGAGCTGGAGCTCCCGGGGATGCGGTACATCCTGACGCTGTCGCCGGAGAACTCACGTGGTTTCTCCGGCGAGGGCGCCGTGCTGGACGCCATCTCGACCGACGAGGCGGCGGGAGACGCCGACCTGCTCGGGGCACTGCTGTCCTTCGAGCCGCGTGTCGAACCCGGCCTCCTCGCCGAGCGCTCTGGTCTCACGCTCGCGCGGACGAAGGCCGGGCTGATCCAGCTCGGGACGTCCGGACGCGTGGGTTTCGACGCCGCCGAGGCCGCGTTCTTCCACCGCGAACTGCCCTACGACCCGGCGCGTGTCGCGGGCCTCAACCCGCGGCTGCGTTCGGCGCGCGCGCTCGTCGAGGACGGTGCCGTGCGGTTCACCGGCGGCGACACGGCCACCGTGCTGAGCAACGGCAGTGAGCGCCGCGTCCGCTTCGACGGCGACCGTGTCACGTGCACGTGCCCGTGGTGGTTCGACCATCGAGGGGAGCGTGGGCCGTGCAAGCACGTGCTCGCCGCCCGCATCGTCCGCCGCGAGGTGCGCGTGGAGGCCGGGCGATGAGCGCGTGGGACGACATCCGGAAGGCGATCGACGCCGGCGACCGGGACACGACGGCGCGCCTGGTCATGGAGCTCGACAACACCGCCCGCCGCACCGTCGCCGGGCAGCTCCCCGGACGGATCGGGGAGATGCGCGCGGCGTCGCAGTACGGGTTCCTGTGGCAGGAGGCGATGGAGTCGCTGCTCGTGGCCGGGGCGGGGACGATCAGCGGTGTAGTGGCCGCCGCCACCTGGCTCTGCCGCAGGGACCTGCGCCTGTGGTGGAGCAGGGACCGCTATGCGGGCCTGTGCGAGGCGCTGTGCGCGGTCACGGCCGCCCGTCCGGCCGAATGGCGCGCGGAGGTCGCCCGCCGTGTCGCCGACCGCATCCGCCTTACGGAGGGCAACTCGCCGCTGTGGCACATGGCGGCGGCGCTCACCAGATCCGCGGGGGCCAGGCCGCCCGTGTCGGATGGTTTCGTGGTGGGCTGGGCCACCGAAGGCGTACGTCCCCGCGAACTCGCCGAGGACCCGTTCCTGGACACCCTCGTCCCCAAGCTGTTCGAGGTGGACGGGGTGGGAGCCGCCCTCGCCGATGACCGGGCGAGAGCCGGATGGGACGATGCCCGAGGCGGCACCTGGGCCGGCTCGCTCACCGCTCTGGCCCGCGCCGGCCGGCTCGACCGCACGGCCCTCCTGGACGGCTGCGTCAGCCGTTTCCTGCGGGGCGGCACCGCACGCAATCTCCGCTGGTTCGCCCAGCTGCACGACGGGCTGGCGCCGACCGACGACGAGACGGCCGCCCGCGTGCGCGACTACGTCCGGCTGCTGCCGGCCGCTCCCTCGACCGTCGCGGATCTCGCGCTGAAGCAGGTGCGCCGGGCCGACGACCTCGGGCTCCTCGACGCCGAGCTGTTCGGCGAGGCCGCCGGCGCCCTGCTGTTCCGGCCGGAGAAGAAGCTCGTCCGGGCCGCGCTGACCTGGCTCGACAGGACGGCCCGCGGGCGCGACCGGGTCGAGCCCACCCTGCGCGCCCTCACCGCCGTGTTCGGGTCCGACGCCCTCGACCTGCGGGAACGCGCCGTCAAGATCGCGGCCAGGCACGCGGCCCACGCGGGCGGGTCCGTGCGGGCGGAGGTCCGGGACGCCGCCGCCGGGCTGCCCGCAGCCCTGCGCGAGCCGGTCGCGGAGGCGTTCGGCGAGATCGAGGCGGCCGCC